>DAIEJF010000168.1 GCA_027351005.1 Paracoccaceae bacterium
GGTCAGGGCGTTGTCGGTCTCGGTCAGGATGCGCACGAAGTCATCCTCGGTCAGCGCCGACAGCTCGACCCGGATCGGCAGGCGGCCCTGAAGTTCGGGCAGCAGGTCCGACGGCTTGGCGATGTGGAAGGCGCCCGAGGCGATGAACAGGATATGGTCGGTCTTCACCGGCCCGTGCTTGGTGGAAACCGTCGTGCCTTCGATCAGCGGCAGCAGGTCGCGCTGCACCCCCTCGCGGCTGACATCGGCGCCACGGGTCTCGGCCCGGGCGCAGACCTTGTCGATCTCGTCGATGAAGACGATGCCGTTTTCCTGCACCGCCTCCAGCGCCGTGCGGGTCACGGCCTCGTCGTCCAGCAGCTTGTCGGCCTCTTCGCCCAGCAGCAGTTCATAGCTGTCGGCCACCCGCATCTTGCGCCGCACGCGCCGCCCGCCGAAGGCCTTGCCGAAGATGTCGCCTATGTTCAGCATCCCCACGCCGCCCGGCTGGCCCGGGATCTCGAAGCCCTGCATCGGGTTCGAGGTGTCGGCCACCTCCAGTTCGACCACCGTGTCATCCAGTTCGCCGCGCTTCAGCTTGGCGCGGAACATCTCGCGCGTCTGCTCGCGCGCGTCGCGGCCCGCCACCGCCTCGATCACCCGTTCCTCGGCGGCGGCATGGGCGCGGGCTTTCACGTCATCGCGCATCTGCGCCCGCGTCATCTGGATCGCGGCATCGACCAGATCGCGGATGATCTGTTCGACATCGCGGCCGACATAGCCCACCTCGGTGAACTTCGTCGCCTCGACCTTGATGAAGGGCGCCCGCGCAAGCCGGGCCAGCCGACGGCTGATCTCGGTCTTTCCCACGCCGGTGGGGCCGATCATCAGGATGTTCTTCGGGTAAACCTCGTCGCGCAGGTCGTCCGCAAGTTGCCGCCGCCGCCACCGGCTGCGCAGCGCCACGGCCACGGCCCGCTTGGCCTCTCGCTGGCCGATGATGAAGCGGTCAAGCTCGGATACGATTTCGCGGGGCGTCAGGTCGGTCATTGGGGTCTCCTTGACGGCAGATGTAGGCGGCCCGCGGCCCGGGGGGAAGGGGTTGACGGCATGTATCTACAAATTGTATATACACGGCGTTTACCGCCTGTTGACCTTTGCAGACGCATCCTCTGCCCGCGGAGGGCAGGATGCCTGAATTCGAATGGGACGAGGCG
This sequence comes from Paracoccaceae bacterium, assembly GCA_027351005.1. Lineage (GTDB taxonomy): Bacteria > Pseudomonadota > Alphaproteobacteria > Rhodobacterales > Rhodobacteraceae > Solirhodobacter. The sequence continues at coordinate 1,197 of DAIEJF010000168.1, forward strand.
AAGCGGCAGAAGACGCTGGAAAAGCATGGCATCGACCTTGTCGACGCCGCCGAGGTTCTGATGAGGGAGCATCTTTTGCTTCCGGCGCGAAGCGAGATCGAACACCGGTTGATCGCGCTTGGCGTGGTGAATGGAAATGTGGTGGCGGTCGTTTTCACCCTGCGGGACGATGGCGATACCGTCCGGCTGATCACGGCCCGAAAGGCACGGCGAAATGAGCGAAGGCAATATCAAGCGCATGTCGATCGACGACATCCGCAAGATGAAAAGCTACACTGACTGGGACCGCCTCCGCCGCGAGGACGCGGCAGGGATCGAGCCTGCGCCAGACGAGGAAGAGCAGGGCATCGACTGGGATTGGGACAACGCCCGTCTGGTGATCCCCGAACCCAAGCGGGCCGTGTCCCTGCGGCTGGATGCCGATGTGCTCGACTTTTTCAAGGCGCAGGGCAAGGGTTACCAGACCCGGATGAATGCCGTTCTGCGCGCCTATATGGAGGCGCAGAAGAAGGGCTAGCCGCGGCCGATGGTTTCCACCGTCAGGTTGCCGTTGGTGTAGACGCAGATATCGGCGGCGATCGCCATCGCCTTGCGCGCAATCTCTTCCGCGGGCAGCTCGCTGTGCATCAGCCCCCGCGCGGCGGCCAGCGCGAAGTTCCCACCCGATCCGATGGCGGCCACGTCATGTTCGGGTTCCAGCACGTCGCCCGCGCCGGTAATCACGAAAAGCGCCGCGCCATCGGTGACGATCAGCATCGCTTCGAGGTTGCGCAGGTACTTGTCCATCCGCCAGTCCTTCGCCAGCTCGACGCAGGCGCGGGCCAACTGGCCGGGGCTGGCCTCCAGCTTCTTTTCCAGCCGTTCCAGCAGGGTGAACGCATCGGCGGTCGATCCGGCGAAGCCTGCCACGATGTCCTTGCCGCCGGGCGACAGCCGCCGCACTTTGCGTGCGGTGCCCTTGATGACGGTCTGGCCCAGGCTGACCTGCCCGTCACCCGCAACCACCACCTGCCCGCCCCGGCGGACCGCAAGGATCGTGGTGCCGTGCCAGCCGGGGAATTTGTCTTCGGCCATCGTCGTCGCCTCCTTCGTTTCCGCCTATATGGCGGCGCATGCGCGCAAACGAAAGGGGCGCCCCGGAAGGCGCCCCGCATCCGGTGGAAACCGGGATCAGATGGCCGAGGCGATCCAGCTGTTCAGCGAGGCCTTGGGCGCCGCGCCGATCTTGTTCGACACCACCTGACCGTCCTTGAACAGGAACAGCGCCGGGATGCCGCGCACGCCCATCTGGGCGGGCGAGCTGGGGTTGTCGTCGACATTGACCTTCACGAACTTGACCTTGCCCGCGTATTCTTCCGACAGTTCTTCCAGCGCCGGGCCGATCTGGCGGCAGGGGCCGCACCATTCAGCCCAGAAATCCACCACGACAGGGATGGACGACTGGCGGACTTCGGCATCAAACGTGGCATCGGAAACGGGGACGGTGGCCATGGCAGGGCTCCTGATTGGGGTTGGCCCTGAACCTATGGGCGAGGGGGCGACCCGTCAAGGGAGGCTGGTGGCGGCCAGCGCCGCAGCCACAAGATGTGGAGGCAGCGGCATCAGCACCGGCACCGCGGTCCACAGGATCGCGGTCTCTATCGGGCGGCCGGGGTAGATCTGCGCCAGCGCGGCGGCATAGGCCCCCATCTGCCGCACCAGGCCTTCGGGCACCTCTTCGGGGCGGGCCGGAACGACGGTGTTCGACTTGTAGTCGATCACCCGGATGCGGTCGGGCGCCACGATCAGCCGGTCGATTGTGCCCAGCATCCGGCGGCCGGAAAGCTCGGCCGTCACCTCCACCTCGGTCAGCGCCGGTTCGGCGAACAGCGCGGCCAGCGCCGGCGCGCCCAGCACCCGCCCCGCCTCGGCCAGCGCCAGCGCGCGCTCTGCCTCGGTCGCCTCTGCCAGAACCTGTGCC
>DAIEJF010000058.1 GCA_027351005.1 Paracoccaceae bacterium
CAGATAGCCCATGCTGTCGGATTTCGGGAAGACCGCCGCACCGTCGGGGATGCCCGAGTAGTTGGTGAAGGTCCACAGCCGCGACAGGTCGATATGCGGCGCCAGCGCCAGAAGCGCGATCACCAGAACCGCGGTGGTCACGAAGATGATGTAGCCAGACAGGTCGGTCATCATCGCGGTGGCCCGGATGCCGGTGTGGTTGATGATCGCCTGCACCGCGGTGATGACCGCGACGAAGACCACCACCTGCATCGGCGTGCCGGTAAAGCCGAAATAGCCCCCGAAGGTTCCCGCGAAGAACAGCGAGGTGCCGATGTTGATGGCGCCCAGCACCGTGACAAGGCCCAGCAGGTTCAGCCAGGCGGTCAGCCAGCCCCAGAACCGGTTTCCGAGGATCGAACCCCAGTGGTAAAGCCCGCCCGCCGTGGGGAAGGCCGAGGCGATCTGGGCCATGGCCAGCGCGAAGAAGCCCGACACGAAGCAGCCCACGATCCAGCCTATGCCCGCACCCGCACCACCGATCGAGCCGGTCGCCTGGGCAAAGGAGTTGATGCCGCCAGACAGAATGCAGATGATCGAAAACGAGATCGCGAAGTTCGAGAAACGGCTCATGCTTCGCTGAAGTTCCTGGGCATAGCCCATGCCGTGGAGGATCTTGATGTCCTCCTTTCTGTGGTGATCGGTGTAGTCGTCCATGGCTTTGGTGGCTCCCAACCGTTGCTGTCCACGTTCCCTGTTCAGGTCGGGTGCGCCGGGGCGCAGACCCGCCTGGGCCGATTTGGGCACGAAATTTTCAGTCTGGCAAGTTTTGTAATGATCGTTTCATGCCGCGGCCGGGGCATTTGCACAGGAAACAATCGTTGGACCTGTTCGCGCTAACGGAACGTGCCGCGCCTTATTCTGCCGCCGCGCGCGCGGCGTGCAACATCGGTTCCTGGTACAGATAGCCCCGGCTCAGCGGCACGGCATCGACCGTCTTGGCCAGTTGCACCTGGAAGACGACCTGGCCGTAGTGGCGGAAGCTCATCTCCGAGGCCAGCAGGTAGTACCGCCACATCCGGCAGAAGCGCTCATCGTAGAGCGCGCGCGCCGTGTCGCAGTTGGCCATGAAGCGGTCGTGCCAGTGGCGCAGCGTCTCGGCGTAATGCAGCCGCCAGACCTCGACATCGGCCGACCAGAAGCCCTCTTTCTCGACCGCGGCCATCATCTCGGACAGGGCGGGCACATAGCCGCCGGGGAAGATGTATTTCAGGATCCACGGGCTTGTCGTGCCGGGCGGGGTGACGCGGCCGATGGTGTGGATCAGCGCGACGCCATCGGGTTTCAGTCTTGCGTTCACGGTCCGGAAATATTCCCGGTAATGCGGCACGCCCACATGTTCGAACATGCCCACCGACACCACGCGGTCGAAGGTTTCGGTGACCGCCCGGTAATCCATCAGCCGGAAGTCGACCTGCCCCGACAGGCCCGCCTCTGCCGCGCGCCGCACGGCGACCTTGTGCTGCTCCTCGCTGAGGGTGACGCCCACCACCCGCGCGCCGTAATCTCGCGCCAGCGTCAGCCCCAGCCCACCCCAGCCGCAGCCGATGTCGAGAACGGTCATGCCGGGCTCGATCAGCAGCTTGCCCGCGATATGCGCCTTCTTCGCCCGCTGCGCCGCATCCAGCGTCATGCCGGGTTCGGGGAAATAGGCGCAGGAATACTGCCGGTCCTCATCGAGGAACAGGTCATACAGCTTGCCGGACAGATCGTAGTGATGCGCCACGTTGCGTTGCGCGCGGCCGATGACGTTGTGCTGCTCGATCCGGCGGAACCAGCTGCGCAACTGCATCAGCCGGTCGCGCCAGTTGGCGGGCTGGTCCTGCATGTTCTGCATCGCCAGTGCCAGAAGCCCGCCCAGATCGTCGTTCTCGATGGTCAGCGCGCCGTCCATGTAGCCTTCACCCAGCGCCATGTCGGGGTGCAGCACCAGCTTGCGCGGCAGGGCCGGGTCGATCAGATGCAGGGTCACGCGCTGCCCCGTTCCATCGCCGTAACGCCGCGTCGTGCCGTCCGGAAAGGTCACCATGACCTCGCCCTTGCGCAGCAGCCGTTCCAACATCCTGTCGAGAATGCCAATCCACATGTCGGGCCTCCGTAACACCTTGGTACGGGCCCCTCGGAGCGGAGCCCCTAAATGAGTTCATAATCTAGCTTATGAAATCGTGAAGAAAAGCGAAACCTTGCCGGGTGGGTGGCGGAAATAGACGAAATCGGACGCATCCGGCATTGACCCCCTTTCGCCGCGTCCGCCAGCGGCCCCCGGCGGCGCTTGACTTCGCCGCCGGGGCGGGGTGTATCGGCGCGATCAGCTTTCGTGCCTCGTTCAAGGGGATTGCCCATGCACGCCTATCGCAGCCACACCTGCGCCGCCCTCAACACCAGCCATGTCGGCCAGACGGTGCGCCTGTCCGGCTGGGTCCACCGCGTGCGCGACCATGGCGGCATCCTGTTCATCGACCTGCGTGACCATTATGGCATCACCCAGGTGCTGGCCGATCCCGACAGCCCGGCCTTCAAGGACGTGGAGAAGGTGCGCGCCGAATGGGTGGTGCGGATCGAGGGCACGGTGAAGGCGCGCGACGCGGCGCTGGTGAACCCCAAGATCCCGACGGGCGAGATCGAGGTCTATGTGCGCGGCCTGACCGTTCTGGGCCCGGTCGAAGGCGATCTGCCGCTGCCGGTCTTCGGCGAGACCGAATACCCCGAAGAAACCCGCCTGACCTACCGCTTCCTTGACCTGCGGCGTGACAAGCTGCACCGCAACATGATGCTGCGCTCGAACGTGGTGCGCTCGATCCGCAACCGGATGTGGGCGCAGGGCTTCAACGAATTCCAGACGCCGATCATCACCGCCTCGTCGCCCGAGGGCGCGCGCGACTTTCTGGTGCCGTCGCGCCTGCATCCGGGCAAGTTCTACGCGCTGCCGCAGGCGCCCCAGCAGTTCAAGCAGCTGATCATGGTGGCGGGCTTCGACCGTTATTTCCAGATCGCGCCCTGCTTCCGCGATGAAGACCCCCGCGCCGACCGCTCGCCCACCGACTTCTACCAGCTTGACGTGGAAATGAGCTTCGTCGAGCAGGAAGACGTATTCGCGGCCGTGCAGCCGGTGATCCAGGGCCTGTTCGAGGAATTCGGCGAAGGCAAGACGGTCTACGCCGACTGGCCGCGCATCGCCTACCGGGATTCGCTCTTGTGGTACGGGTCGGACAAGCCCGACCTGCGCAACCCGATCAAGATGCAGGTGGTCAGCGAGCATTTCGCGGGGTCTGGCTTTGGCATCTTCGCCAAGATGCTGGAGCAGGAGGGCACCGAGATCCGCGCGATCCCGGCGCCCACCGGCGGCAGCCGCGCCTTCTGCGACCGCATGAACGCCTTTGCCCAGGCGCAGGGCCTGCCGGGGATGGGCTATATCTTCTGGCGCGAGGAAGGCGGCGAGACCGTCGGCGCAGGCCCCATCGCCAAGAACATCGGCCCCGAGCGGACCGAGGCGATCCGCCAGCAGCTTGGCCTGAAGGCGGGCGACGCGGCCTTCTTCCTGGGCGGCAAGCCCGAGACCTTCGAGGCCGTCGCTGGCCGCGCGCGCAACGAGATCGGCCGCGAACTGGGCCTGACCGAACAGGACTGCTTCCGCTTTGCCTGGATCGTCGATTTCCCGATGTACGAGAAGACCGACGAGGGCAAGATCGACTTCAGCCACAACCCCTTCTCGATGCCGCAGGGGGGCCTTGCGGCGCTGCAGGGCGACCCGCTGAAGGTCTATGCCTATCAGTACGACCTGGCCTGCAACGGCTATGAACTGATCTCGGGCGGGATCCGCAACCACAAGCCGGAAATCATGTTCAAGGCCTTCGAGATCGCGGGCTACCCCGCCGACGAGGTGGAAAAGCGGTTTGGCGGCATGGTGAAGGCGTTCCGCTACGGCGCCCCCCCGCACGGTGGCTGCGCGATGGGGATCGACCGGGCGGTGATGCTGCTGGCGGATGAACAGAACATCCGCGAGGTCATCATGTTCCCGATGAACCAGCGCGCGGAAGACCTGCTGATGGGGGCGCCGAGCGAGCCCACCAACACCCAGTTGCGCGAACTGGGGCTGCGGGTCGTGCCCAAGGAGTGATCCGGGGCGGCCGGCCTGTCCTGCGATCCCGGCCCGTGGGGGCCGGGTGCCATCTGTCGCACCCGCTGCCTGCGTGGCGAGGCGCGCGGTCGGCAAGGGCCCGTCGACGGTTGCGGCGCCATCGTCCCGACGCAGGCCGCGCGGAAATCGCACCGATTGTTCCGCCCGCGGCAATGGGCGATGATGCGCCTTGGGATTGGTCGCCGCACCGGCGTCAAGGCAGGTACAGGGCAGCGTTGGCATCATGGCAGAGGAACGGAAGTTCGGGGCCCCCGTAAAGGACTGGACGCCGCCACGCGCGCCCGGTTCGCCGGTGCTCGAAGGGCGCTATGCCCGGCTGGAGCGGCTGGACGCAGACCTGCACGCGGGCGAATTGCACAGCGCCAATTCCGCCTCGGATGCGATCTGGGATTATCTGCCCTACGGCCCGTTCAGTTCGGCCGCCGCCTATCACCGCTGGGCGCGCGACATGGCGGCGCTGGATGATCCGTATTTCTACGCGATCCGCGATCTGGAACGCGGCCATTGGTGCGGGGTGGCGAGCTTTCTGCGCATCACCCCCGCGGCGGGCACGATCGAGGTGGGCCACATCAACTTCGCCCCCGCCCTGCAACACACCCGCGCCGCGACCGAGGCGATGTATCTGATGATGGCCTGGGCCTTCGGGGCGGGCTACCGGCGCTATGAATGGAAATGCGACGCGCTGAACCTGCCCTCGCGCCGCGCGGCGCAGCGGCTGGGGTTCAGCTACGAAGGCATCTTCCGGCAGGCGACGGTGGTGAAGGGGCGCAACCGCGACACCGCGTGGTTCGCCGCCATCGATACGGAATGGCCTGCGCTGAAGGTGGCCTACGAGGTCTGGCTGTCGCCCGGCAACTTCGACGCCGAAGGGCGGCAGATCGAGCGGCTGTCGGACCTCACACGGCTGGTGCGGGCGGCCGATGATCCGGCGCTGCGCCCGGCCTAGCGGCGGCGGCGCTCAGAGCGGCAGGGTATCGGCGTCCAGCCGGGCGCGCACCAGCCGGGCCAGGCGCCCCACGGGTTCGGGCCCGGTCTCGCGCAGCCCCGCGGCGGCGGCGGCCAACTGGTCGTCGCGCGCGCTGCGGGCGATGCCGCCCAGGAACCCGCGCAGATAGTCGCGCGGCAGCGCCTCTGTCGGGCCGGCCAGAAGGCCCGCGGCCTGCGTCAGGTCATCGCGCAGCGCCAGCGGATCGGGGGTGAGCACCGCGTCGGGCGGCGGCATGCTGCGGGCGAGGGCGCCCGCCCCCCGTCCCGACAGGTGTTGCAGGATCGCGCGCTG
>DAIEJF010000193.1 GCA_027351005.1 Paracoccaceae bacterium
GTCACCATCGCAGCGCCCCCCCGCGGTCGGGCGCGGGCCCTATGGTGTGAGAGACGGTGAGGGCAGGCGCACTGCATCCCCCCGGCCCGTGGAGCAACTCCGAAGGTGCACCCGGGGCCCGCGCCCGACCGCTCTTCAGGGTGGCCGCTCCCTTGGCGGAACCGCGCGGGCTCACCCGCAGGAGAAGCCGCACCATAAAACGCAGACCGTCACCCGCGCAGCGCCCCCCCGCGGTCGGGCGCGTGCCCTGTGGTGTGAGAGACGGGCCCGGCAGTCGCTCCGCCGCCCCGCGCCCAGTGTCGTCAGAGGCACAGTCGACAGCCCGCCCGCCTTACCCGTGGGTCTGCTGCCAGAACTGGTAGTAATAGGCCAGCGCCCCGGCGGCGATCAGGCCCAGCACCACGGCGCCCGCGATCTTCCAGGCCGACCAGGGCCGTTCGCCCTGCACCCGGCCGGTCTGGCCGTTCACCACAAAGCGGTAGGTCTTGCCGCCATATTTGTAGGCCGCCATCCAGACCGGCAGCAGGATATGCTTGAAGGTTTCGTCCCGCGCGTCGGTTTTCACCCAGTGGATGCGCTGTTCGTCGCCGCCGATGTCGCGCAGCACATCGCTGCGGATCACCGCGTCCATCTTCGCCCGGGCGATGGCATGGCCGTCTTCCAGCCCGACCGTGTACCCCTCGGACTGGAACCCCGCGAGGTAGTCGGTCCTGTAGGGCTTCAGTTCGGCCAGCGACCAGGGCTCCAGCCCGTCGATGTAATGCCGCGGCAGGCTTTGCGAGGCCATCACCAGCACATCGTCGAACCACCGCCGCACCTGCCCCGAGGCCGGATACCAGGCGGTATGGCGCACCTGTTCCTGGCGCTGTTCCATCCGCCCGTTCACGTTCACCGTGACGGTACGCGTCTCGTACCAGTATTCCCCCCGCTCGCCCTCGTAGGCCGATCGCGTGTCGGCGTCGAAGGTCCAGTAGGGCACATAGATCCCGCTCATCGCCCGGCCCTTGCGGGCATAGTCCTGCAATCCGTTCGGCGCGAACCAGAGTCGGCCCAGCCAGTCGGTCATCGCCTGGCGCGCCTGTGCCTCGGTCAGCACGAAGGGGATCACGCCCTGCGGCTTGAACTGGCGGCTGGCCCCGGTATCGGCCACGACCGGCGTCGCGCAGAACGGGCAACGGGCCGCGTGCATCTCGGCGGGCAGGGTGAAGGCCGCGCCGCAGGACGGGCAGGTGACCGTCCGCACGTCCTCCATCGCCGCCTGCGGCAGGCTGTTGGCCAGAGCGCGGCTGTAGTCGATCTCGGGGATCGCGTCGGGGGCCACATTGGCCGCGCCGGGGATCGCCTGGGCATGGCCGCAGTGGCCGCAGACCAGTTGGGTCTGGCCGGGGGCAAAGCTGACCTCGGCCCCGCAGGCCTCGCATTTGTAGTGCACATCGCCATCGGCCATTTCAGGCCCCGGGCGGCAGCGGCGGCGGCACGTCGGCAAAAAGCGCGGCAAGTTCGGCCTGCTCGTCCGCCTTCGCCCAACCGGCCATGCCCTGGCTCCAGACAAGCATGTCGCGCGTCAGGCGGCCGTCCCCGGCCATCTGCCGCAGCGTCGCCGCGTCGAAGGGCCCGCTCGATTGCCCGCCCGCGGCCACATGCCAGACCTTGGGCGCGGGCGGCGGGGGCGGGGGCGGCGGGGCCG
>DAIEJF010000197.1 GCA_027351005.1 Paracoccaceae bacterium
GACCGCTTCGTCCACCTCATGCTGCGCCGTCTCCAGCAGAAGCTGCGCGCGCGCACCGGGCCGAAGAACCCGCCGGACAAGGCTGCCTAGTCAGAGAAACATGCCCAAACGTACCGACATCGAAAGCATCCTGATCATCGGCGCCGGCCCCATCATCATCGGCCAGGCCTGCGAGTTCGATTACTCCGGTGCACAGGCCTGCAAGGCGCTGCGCGAAGAAGGCTACCGGGTCATCCTGGTGAACTCCAACCCCGCCACCATCATGACCGACCCGGGGCTGGCCGATGCCACCTACATCGAGCCGATCACCCCCGAGGTCGTGGCCCGCATCATCGAGAAGGAACGCCCCGACGCGCTCTTGCCCACCATGGGCGGGCAGACCGGGCTGAACACCAGCCTCGCGCTGGCCGACATGGGCGTGCTGGAGAAATTCGGCGTCCAGCTCATCGGCGCGAACCGGGAGGCCATCGAGATGGCCGAGGACCGCAAGCTGTTCCGCGAGGCGATGGACCGGATCGGGCTGGAAAACCCCAAGGCCACGATCATCGCCGCGCCGAAGCTGGCGAACGGCAAGTACGACATCAAGGCGGGCGTCGCAGAGGCGCTTGCAGCCATCGAATATGTGGGCCTGCCCGCCATCATCCGCCCCGCCTTCACGCTGGGCGGCACCGGCGGCGGGGTGGCCTACAACCGCGACGATTTCGAACGCATCGTGCGCTCGGGTCTTGATGCCTCGCCGGTGGCGCAGGTGCTGATCGACGAATCCCTTCTGGGCTGGAAGGAATACGAGATGGAGGTGGTGCGCGACCGCGCCGACAACGCCATCATCGTCTGCTCGATCGAGAACGTCGACCCGATGGGGGTTCACACGGGCGATTCCGTCACCGTCGCCCCGGCCCTGACGCTGACCGACAAGGAATACCAGATCATGCGCAACGGCTCGATTGCCGTGCTGCGCGAGATCGGGGTGGAAACCGGCGGCTCGAACGTGCAATGGGCGATCAACCCGAAAGACGGCCGTATGGTCGTGATCGAGATGAACCCGCGGGTGTCGCGGTCATCGGCGCTGGCGTCCAAGGCCACGGGCTTCCCCATCGCCAAGATCGCGGCGAAGCTTGCGGTGGGCTACACGCTGGACGAGCTGGACAACGACATCACCAAGGTCACGCCCGCCAGCTTCGAGCCGACGATCGACTATGTCGTGACCAAGATCCCGCGCTTCGCCTTCGAGAAGTTCCCGGGCTCGAAACCCGAACTGACCACGGCGATGAAATCGGTGGGCGAGGCGATGGCCATCGGCCGCACCATCCACGAGTCGCTGCAAAAGGCGCTGGCCTCGCTGGAAACCGGCCTGACCGGCTTTGACGAGATCGCGATCGAGGGCGCAACCGACCCGCAATCGGGCAAGGCCGCCATCGTCAAGGCGCTCTCGCCGCAGACGCCGGACCGGCTGCGGCTGATCGCGCAGGCCATGCGCCACGGCCTGAGCGATGACGAGATCAACGCGGTGACCGCCTTTGACCCCTGGTTCCTGGCCCGCATCCGCGAAATCGTGGCGGCCGAGGACGAGGTGCGCAGGAACGGCCTGCCGGTCACCGAAGAGGCCCTGCGCAAGCTGAAGATGATGGGCTTTACCGATGCGCGGCTGGCCAAGCTGACCGGGCGCGACGAAGGCCAGGTCCGCCGCGCCCGCACCCGGCTGGGCGTCACCGCCGTCTTCAAGCGCATCGACACCTGCGGGGCCGAATTCGAGGCCCAGACCCCCTACATGTATTCCACCTACGAAAGCCCCGCGATGGGCGACGTGGAATGCGAGGCGCGCCCCTCGGACCGCAAGAAGGTGGTGATCCTGGGCGGCGGCCCGAACCGGATCGGCCAGGGGATCGAGTTCGACTACTGCTGCTGCCACGCCTGCTTCGCGCTGACCGAGGCGGGCTACGAGACCATCATGGTCAACTGCAACCCGGAAACCGTGTCGACCGATTACGACACCTCGGACCGGCTCTATTTCGAACCGCTGACGCTGGAACATGTGCTGGAAATCCTGCGGGTCGAGCGCGAGAACGGCACGCTGCATGGCGTGATCGTGCAGTTCGGCGGCCAGACGCCGCTGAAGCTTGCCAACGCCCTGCATGACGAGGGGATCCCGATCCTGGGCACCACGCCCGACGCCATCGACCTGGCCGAGGACCGCGAGCGGTTCCAGAAGCTGCTGCACACGCTCGGCCTTAACCAGCCCAGGAACGGCCTTGCCTCGAGCCGCGACGAGGCCTTCGCGGTGGCGGCCGATGTCGGCTATCCGCTGGTCATCCGCCCCTCCTATGTGCTGGGCGGCCGCGCGATGGAAATCATCCGCGAGGATGCCCAGCTTGAACGCTACATCCGCGAGGCGGTGCAGGTCTCGGGGCGCAACCCGGTCCTGCTCGACAGCTACCTGACCAACGCGATCGAGGTCGATGTCGATGCGCTCTGCGACGGCACCGACGTGCATGTCGCGGGCATCATGGAACATATCGAAGAGGCGGGCGTGCATTCCGGCGACAGCGCCTGCTGCCTGCCGCCGCATTCGCTCTCGGACGAGATCGTGGCCGAACTCAAGCGCCAGACCGTGCTGATGGCCAAGGGGCTGAACGTGGTCGGGCTGATGAACGTGCAGTTCGCGGTCAAGGACGGCACCGTCTATGTGCTCGAGGTGAACCCCCGCGCCAGCCGCACGGTGCCCTTCGTCGCCAAGGCCACCGACAGCGCCATCGCCTCGATCGCCGCGCGCGTGATGGCGGGCGAGCCGCTCTCGACCTTCCCGATGCGCGCGCCCTATCCGCAGGGCGTGGGCCCCGACACGCCGCTGCCGCTGGCCGATCCGCTGACGCTTGCCGACCCCAAGACGCCGTGGTTCTCGGTGAAGGAGGCGGTGATGCCCTTCGCCCGCTTCCCCGGCGTCGACACGCTGCTTGGCCCCGAGATGCGCTCCACCGGCGAGGTGATGGGCTGGGACCGGTCCTTCCCGCTCGCCTTCCTCAAGGCCGAGATGGGCGCGGGCACCCACCTGCCCGACGCGGGCCGCGTCTTCGTCTCGATCCAGGACAGCGACAAGACCGAACCGATGGCCGCCGCCTGCCGCGCCCTGCGCGATCTGGGCTTCGAGATCGTGGCCACCCGCGGCACCGCGGGGTTCCTCTCGGCGGCAGGCGTCGCCTGCGATCTGGTCAACAAGGTCTACGAAGGCAACTCGGGCGGCAGGCCCAACATTGTCGACCGGCTGAAGGATGGCGACATCGCGCTGGTCTTCAACACGACCGAGGGCGCGCAGTCGATCTCGGACAGCCGCGAGATCCGCGCCGTGGCGCTCTATGACAAGATCCCCTACTTCACCACCGCCGCGGGCGCCATCGCCTCGGTCGCGGCGATCCGCGCGCGGCGCGAGGGCGAGATCGGCGTGCGCACCCTGCAAGGCTGACGGGCGGCGCCACCGCGCGCCCCCATTTTCGGTCTACAAATATCCTCGGGGGGTGTGGGGGGCAGACAGCCCCCCACCCTTCCGGCATATCGAACCCACAGCCCGAAATGCGACATCCCCGCCCGAAGGGGCGGGGATGCGCAGGTCTTGCCGGTGGCGATCAGACGCCCCAGATCTTCGCATAGGCCTCGCGGTAGCCATTGCCCGGGTCGAAGAGGTTCTTCTCGCCGCCGTCGAAGGCCACGTTCTCTTTCGTCACCACATGCAGCGGTGAGACATAGCCCGACCAGGGCTGCCCCTGCACGGCGCGGTTCAGCTCGTCCACCAGTTGCCAGCCCTGCAGGTTCAGCGGTTCGGCCACCGTCACCGACTGGTACTGCCCGGCCCGGATCCGCTGATAGGCGCTTTCCGAACCGTCGCCCGCGGCCACGGCCTTCGGCGCGCCGTCGCCCGGCACGCCCGCCGCGGCCAGCGCGGGGCCCATGAAGTCGAAGTAGATGTCGTTGATGGCCAGGCTGTGGGTCCACTTCGCGCCGTACTTCTGCAACAGCGCCGTGGTCAGCGTGGGCATCCGGTTCGAGGTGTCGGCGATCGGCGTGTCGACATATTCCAGCACCGTGCCGCCCAGCGCCTCGATCTCCTTCTTCATCCGGTCGGCCTTGGCGATCGCGATGGCATAGGTCGAGTCGGTGAAGATCACCACGCCCGGCTTGCCCTTGGCATCGACATAGGCCCAGTCCGCCGCCACCTGCGACACCAGCATCGGGTCGGTCGAGACATTGGCAAAGACGCCCGCATCCGCGTCCGGCCCGATCTTGGGCGAGGCGTGCCAGCTGACCATCGGGATCTTGGCGTCATGCGCCTGCGCCATCGCGGCCTTCTGTTCGACCGCGTCGAAGCCGTTGATGATGATCCCGTCGGGCTTGAGCGCCAGCGCCTGCCCGAAGGCCGCGGCGCGGCCGCTGACCGAGCCCGCGCCATCAAGCACGCGCACCGTCCAGCCGATCTTCTTGGCGGCTTCCTGCACCCCGTTGGTGACGCCCAGGATGCCGCCGTTCTTCATGTCGGCGGCCAGCACCACGATGGTCTTGCCCTTGGCGGCGGCGGGGCCGGTGGTGGGGCCATCCCAGCTCTCCACCTTGCCTGCGTATTTCTTCACCATGGCCATGGCATCGGCCATGGCATCGGCAAAGGCGGGGAAGGCTGCGGCCGAAGCCATCAGCGCGCCCAGGAACGTACGTCTTTTCATCATACTCCTCCCAGAGTTGGCCGTGATGTCGTTATCGTTTCGCCGCGCCCTTGCGGCGCTGCGCATAGCCTGCGATGCCGATCGCGATCAGCAGCGTGCAGCCGTTGAACAGGGGCTCGACCCAGAACGAGCCTCCGAATTGCTGGATGCCCGAGATGCCCACCGCCAGGATCGCCACTCCCACGATGGTGCCCCAGACGTTGACCCGCCCGGGCTTGATGGTGGTCGACCCCAGGAAGGCCCCCACCAGCGCGGGCAGCAGGTATTCCAGCCCCACGCTCGCCTGACCGATGCGCAGCTTCGAGGCCAGGATCACTCCGGTGATGGCGGTCAGCAGCCCCGAGCAGACGAAGGCGCCGACCACGAACTTTCGGGTGGGGATGCCGTTCAGCTCGGCCGCGCGCTGGTTGGCGCCGATGGCGTAAAGGTAGCGGCCGACGGGCGTGTATTCCAGAACCACCCACATCAGCAGAGACAGCGCCAGCACATAGAAGCCGGTGATGGGCAGCCCGAAGATGAAGGTGCCGTTGATCGCATAGAACCCGTTCGGCAGCATCCCCACCACCTGCCGCCCGCCGGTGTGCCAGAGCGCCACCGAATACATCACCGTCCCGGTGCCGAGCGTCGCGATGAAGCTGTCAATCTTTGCCACCTCGACCAGCAGGCCGTTCAGGAAGCCCACCGCCGCGCCCAGGACGATGACGATCAGCACAGCCAGCGGCCAGGGAACGCCGAACATCGTCTGGAGCGAGATCGCAAGGATATGCCAGATGACGATGCCATAGCCCACCGTCAGGTCGATCCGCCCCGCGACCATCGGGATCATCGCCGCCAGCGACAGCATGGCGATGATCGACTTGTCGGACAGGATCGCCCGCAGATTCAGAAGCGTCGGGAAGGTCTCGGGCAGCAGGATCGAGAACAGCACGATCAGCACCGCCATCAGGATCACCAGCCCATAGACCGGCGCCAGCCGGATCAGGCGGGTGGACGCGGGCAGACCCTTCATCTCGTCCTTGGTGGGTTCCAGCGCGTTCGATTCAAGCGAGGGCATGGGTGCGTCCTTCTGCGGCTTCGCCTGCCGAGGCGGCCTGGATGAGGGATTCCGTGGACAGCTCCACCCCGGTCAGTTCCGCCACCACCTGCCCGCGGCTGAACACCAGCGCACGGTGGCAGATGTTGGCGACCTCTTCGAAGTCGGTGGAGACGACAAGCACCCCCATGCCAGAGGCCAGCGCCTCGAACAGAAGGTGGTAGATTTCCGCCTTGGCGCCGACATCGACGCCCGCGGTCGGGTCTTCGGCGATCAGCAGGCGGCGGCGGGTTTCCACCCAGCGGCCCACGATGACCTTCTGCTGGTTGCCACCCGACAGCGCCTCGATCGGCAGGGTCGGGTCATTCGGAGACAGGCCCACGGTGCGGCCGATGGCGCGCGCGTGCTCTTCCTCGCGCCGCGGCCCCAGGAAGGACAGCAGCCGCCGCCCGGTCGCCGCCGGGTTCACGAAGGCATTCTCGCGGATCGAAAGGCCGGTGGCGCAGGATTCCGTCACCCGGTCGCGCGCCACCAGCCCGACGCCCGACGCCATCGCCGCCCTGGGCGAGGCAAGGTCGGGCGAGGCGCCGTCAAGCGTGATGCGCCCGCGGTGCGGCACCACGCCGAACAGGCTGCGGCCAACGTCCTCGTGCCCGGCGCCGCGCAGGCCGACAAGGCCCACCAGTTCGCCGCGCTGGATGGTGAAATCGACCGGCCCCACCTGCGTGGTGACCAGCCCCTGCACCCGCAGGATCTCGGGGCCCTCCTGCACCGCGGGGCGCAGGATCTCGCGCGCCTTGCGGCCCACGATCAGGCTGACCAGTTCTTCCGGCGTGGTGTGCTGCACGTCGCGCATCCCCACCATCTGCCCGTCGCGCAGCACCGCCACACGGTCGGCGATGCGGAATATCTCGTCCAGCCGGTGGCTGACATAGATCATTCCCACGCCCTTTTCCTTCAGCGGGCGCAGCGCCGCAAACAGCCGTTCCACCTCGTCGGCGGGCAGGCTGGCGGTGGGCTCGTCCAGCACCAGGAAATCGCAATCGGCCGCCAGCGCGCGGGCGATGGCCACCAGCGATTTCTCGGTTCGCGTCAGCGAGGACACCCGCGCCGTGGCCGGCACATCCGCCGCCACCCGCGACAGTGCCGCTTCTGCCAGCGCCTCGGTCGCGGCCCAGTCGATCCGGCCGCCCTTCTTCGGATAGCCCAGCGCCAGCGCGATGTTCTCGGCCACGGTCATCCATTCGATCAGGCCAAGGTCCTGGTGGATGAAGGCCACCGCCTGCCCGCCGACCCGGCCAGCGACATGGGCATAGGGAACGCCGTCGATGGAAACGCCGCCGCTGTCGGGGCGGAAGAGGCCGCCCAGCACCTTGATGAGGGTCGACTTGCCCGCCCCGTTTTCGCCCAGAAGCGCGACGATCTCGCCCCGCCCGACCTTCAGCGACACGCCCCGCAGGGCCATGGTACCGCCGAAGCTCTTGACGACGGAGTCGAAGAAAAGGCCCTGACCGGCCTGTGACATCGCGTTCCTCCTCCCCTGCCCGGCGCTTTGCTTTGCCGCAAGTTTACCGGTAACGTAGCCAAAGTGCGGCAGACCCGCCCATGTGTCAAGAATAAAGTTAACGATAACATAAGCAGCGCCAGACCCACCTAAAATCGCCCATGACACGGAAACCAAAGGCAAATCTGGAAGACATCGCGCGCGAGACGGGGGTATCGAAGATGACCGTCAGCCGCGTCTTGCGCGGCGGCTCGGGCTTTTCCGACGACACGCGCACCCGCGTGCTGCAGGTGGCAGAGCGGCTGGGCTACATCCCGAATCGCCTGGCCGCGGCCTTCGGGGCAGACCAGGCCTCGACGCTGGTGGGCATCTGCGTGCCGCGGCTGACCTCGGGGCTCTTTGCCCATGTGCTTGACGGGGTGGACCGGGCGCTGACCCGGCTGGGCTATCAGGTGATGATCGGCTGCAACAACCATTCGTCCGAGGACGAGGAGGCCTGGCTGCGCCAGCTCATCTCGTGGCGGCCCGCCGGGGTGATCCTGTCGGGGCGGCACCACAGCCCCGGCACGGTGGACCTGCTGCGCAACGCCGGGATGCCGGTGGTGGAAATCTGGGAGCTGACGACAACCCCGATCGACATGGCCGTGGGGTTCTCGCATTTCGACTGCGGGGCCGAGATGGGGCAGTTCCTGATCCGCCGCGGCCGCCGCCGGATCGGCGTGGTGGGCGCCATGGCGGGGCAGGACGAGATGGGCCGCGCCCGCCGCGACGGGGTCGAACGCGCGTTGGCGCAGGCCGGGCATCCGGTGGCGGCGGCAGAGCTGCTGCTGGACACGCCGGGCTTCTATGCGGGCTACTACGGGCTTGAAACGCTGCTGAGCCGCGCGCCGGGGCTGGACGCGGTCTATTTCCACAATGACGAGATGGCGATCGGCGGGCTGGCCTATGCGCAGGCACGCGGGCTTCGGGTGCCCGAGGATCTGGCCATCGCGGGCTGGGGCGGGATGGAGGCGGCCTCGGTCCTGCCGCTCAGGCTGACGACGACGGTGGTGCCGACCACGGCCATCGGCAAACAGGCCGCCGAGGGTCTGGTGGCCCGCTTGCGCGGCGAGCCGGTGCAGGATGTGGTGGCGGTGCCGACCCGGCTGGTGCCGGGCCAGACCGTCTAGGCCGCCGCCCTAGGCGTGGCTGCCCCAGGGGCCGTGGTGGCTGTCGGCGCCATCCAGCCGGTCAAAGCCGTGGGCGCCGAAGTAGTCGCGCTGGCCCTGGATCATGTTCGCGGTGCCCCGCGCGGTGCGCATCATGTCGAAATACGCCAGCCCCGCCGAGAGCGCGGGCGTGGCCAGCCCGTTCAGCGCCGCCGCCGCCACCACCTGCCGCAGGGCGCCGTGGGTGGCCTTCAGCTTGTCGGCAAACGCAGGCGCAAGCATCAGGTTGCGGCCCGGGTTGTCGGTCAGCGCGGTGGCCATGTCGTTCAGCATCGCCGACCGGATGATGCAGCCCTCGCGCCAGACGCGGGCGATGTCCGGCAGCGGCAGCGGCCAGCCAAAGGCCCCCGCGGCGGCCCCGATCATCGCGAAGCCCTGCGCGTAGCACAGGATCTTGCCCGCGATCAGCGCCTGTTCCAGCACCTCGACGCCAAGTGCCGCGCCTGCGACCGGCGCCGCGCCGAACAGCGCCTGCCCCGCGCGCCGCTCGTCCAGCCGGGCCGAGACGTTGCGCGCGGCCACCGCGGCCTCGATCACCGTGATCGGCGCGGCCAGATGCTGCGCCTCGATCGCGGTCCAGCGCCCGGTGCCCTTCTGTCCGGCCTTGTCCAGGATCATGTCGATGATCGGCCCGCCGCCGATCGGGTCGCGCGCCGCCGTCACCGCGGCGGAAATCTCGATCAGGTAGCTTTGCAGCACGCCCTTGTTCCAGCGGTCGAACACCGCGGAAATCGCCGCGGCCTCCATCCCCAGCCCGTCGCGCATCACGCCGTAGACTTCGGCGATCATCTGCATGTCGGCGTATTCGATGCCGTTGTGCACCGCCTTCACGAAATGCCCGGCCCCGCCCGGCCCCATCCAGGTCGCGCAGGGCGTGCCGTCGTGCTTGGCCGAGATCGCCTCGAGGATATGCGCCACCCGGTCCCAGTCGGCGCGCTCGCCGCCGCCCATGATCGAGGGGCCGTGCCGCGCCCCCTCCTCGCCGCCCGACACGCCGATGCCCAGGAACCGCGGGCCCCCTTTTGCCGCGTCTGCCGCGCGGCGGTCGGTGTCCTGGAAATTGGCATTGCCCGCGTCGATGATCATGTCGCCGGGCGCCAGCAGCGGGGTCAGCCGGGCAATCTCGTCGTCCACCACGGGGCCGGCGGGCACCATCAGGATGATCGCGCGCGGCGGCTTGATGGCGGCAACCAGCGCCTCCAGCGTCTCGGTCGGCGTGATCCGCGCGGCCAGGTCGCCCGCCCCGGCGTGGAAGGCGCGGGTGGTCGCCGTGGTGCGGTTCCAGACCGCGATGGGGAACCCCTTCTCGGCGATGTTGAGCGCGAGCATCGCGCCCATGGTTCCAAGGCCGATCAGGCCGATCTCTGCCTGGCTCATGGCTGTTGCACCCCTTTGCGGTTGAGAATGACCGAATAGACGCTGGTGGTCGCGGTGATGAACAGCTGATGCTTGGCACGTCCGCCAAAGCAGATGTTCGACACCACCTCCGGCACCTTGATCCTGCCCATTAGATGCCCGTCGGGGGCGATGCAATGCACCCCGTCACCCGCCGAGGACCAGAGATTGCCGTCACTGTCCACCCGGATCCCGTCGGCGCAGCCCGGCACGATCTTGTGAAACACCCCGCCCCCGCCAAGCCGGCCATCCGGCCCCACGTCGAAGACCCGGATGTGCTGGGGGTCGGCGGAATGCATCCGCCCGGTGTCGGCGACATAAAGCCTGCGCTCGTCGGGGCTGAAGGCCAGCCCGTTGGGGCAGGCGAAATCGGTCAGCACCGCCGCGATCTGCCCCGAAGGGTCCACCCGGTAGACGTTGCAGGGCAGTTCCTGTTCGGCCTTGAAGCCTTCGTAATCGGTCATGATCCCGTAATGCGGGTCGCTGAACCAGATCGCGCCATCCGCC
>DAIEJF010000219.1 GCA_027351005.1 Paracoccaceae bacterium
CACCGCCGGGTAGATGCCGAGTTCCGAGATCGCGCGGCTGAGCACGGTCGTGGCGTCGAGGTGGGCGAACGAGGTGGCCGGCGCCGGGTCGGTCAGGTCGTCGGCCGGCACATAGATCGCCTGAACCGAGGTGATGGAACCGGCCTTGGTCGAGGTGATGCGTTCCTGCAGGGCGCCCATGTCGGTGGCCAGCGTCGGCTGGTAACCCACGGCGGACGGGATACGACCCAGCAGCGCCGACACTTCCGAACCGGCCTGGGTGAAGCGGAAGATGTTGTCCACGAAGAACAGCACGTCGGTACCCGACTGGTCGCGGAACTGTTCGGCCAGCGTCAGGCCGGTCAGCGCCACGCGGGCGCGGGCCCCCGGGGGCTCGTTCATCTGACCGTAGACAAGAGCCACCTTCGACTCCGCCAGATTTTCGGTCTTGATGACGCCCGATTCCATCATTTCGTGGTAAAGGTCGTTCCCTTCACGGGTCCGCTCGCCCACGCCCGCGAACACGGAATAGCCCGAGTGCACCTTGGCGATGTTGTTGATCAGTTCCATGATGAGAACCGTCTTGCCCACGCCGGCGCCGCCGAACAGGCCGATCTTGCCGCCCTTGGAATAGGGGGCCAGCAGGTCGATCACCTTGATGCCGGTCACCAGGATTTCCGAGGCGGTCGACTGTTCGTCGAAGCTGGGCGCCGCGCGGTGAATCGGGCGGGTTTCAGAGGCCGAGACCGGGCCTTTTTCATCCACCGGCTCGCCGATCACGTTCAGGATGCGGCCCAGCGTCGCGTCGCCGACCGGCACCGAGATCGGGCCGCCCGTGTCCTTCACCGCCTGGCCGCGGACCAGACCTTCGGTCGCGTCCATGGCGATGGTGCGGACGGTGTTTTCGCCAAGGTGCTGCGCAACTTCCAGAACCAGACGCTTGCCGTTGTTCTCGGTTTCCAGCGCGTTCAGAATCGCGGGCAGCGCGCCATCGAACTGCACGTCGACGACGGCGCCGATCACCTGGGTAACCTTGCCTTGTGCCATCTTGTTTCTCCGGTTCCTCAGAGCGCCTCGGCGCCCGAAATGATTTCAATCAGTTCCTTGGTGATCGCGGCCTGACGCGAGCGGTTGTAGACGATCGTCAGCCTGTCGATCATCTCACCCGCGTTCCGCGTCGCGTTGTCCATCGCGCTCATCCGGGCACCCTGTTCGCTGGCGGCGTTCTCCAGCAGGGCGGTGAAGATCTGCGTGGCCACGCCGCGGGGCAGCAGGTCGGCCAGGATCCCCTCTTCCGACGGCTCGTAGTCATAGAGCGTCGAGGCACCCGCCTCGCCCTCGAAGACCGCCGGGATGATCTGCTGGGCCGTGGGAACCTGGCTGATCACCGACTGGAAGCGGTTGAAGAAGATCGTCGCCACATCGAATTCGCCCGCGTCAAAGCGCGCGAGGATGTCCTTGGCAATGCCCTGGGCATTGGAATAGCCCATGCGCTTGACGTCGGACAGATCGACGTGGCCGATCATCAGATGGCCGAAGTCGCGGCGCAGTTGCTCGCGCCCCTTCTTGCCGACGGTGAGGATCTTCACCGTCTTGCCGCGGGCGATCAGCTCGTTCGCCTTCGCGCGGGCAAGCCGCACGATGGTGGAGTTGAAGCCGCCGCAGAGGCCGCGTTCGGCGGTCATGACGACCAGAAGCTGCACCTGGTCGCTGCCCGTGCCCGCCAGCAGGCGCGGCGCAGAGTCCGAGCCGCCGACCGAGGCCGCGAGCCCGGCCATGACCGCCTCCATCCGCTCGGCATAGGGCCGGGCGGCTTCAGCGGCATCCTGCGCGCGGCGAAGTTTCGCCGCGGCAACCATCTGCATGGCCTTGGTGATCTTCCGCGTGGATTTCACGCTTCCGATCCGGTTCTTTAGGTCCTTGAGGCTCGGCATGTCGGTGTCTCCCGTGCCTCCGCTCAGGCGAAGTCTTTGGCGAACTCGTCCAGAGCGGCGCGGATCGCCTTCTCGAGATCGCCGGCCACCTTGCGGTCGTTCACGGTGATGTCGTTCAGCAGCGCCTTGTGATTGGTCCGCAGGTGCTTCAAGAGGCCCGCCTCGTAGCGGCCGACTTCCTTGACCGGAACGTTGTCCAGATAGCCCTTGGTGCCGGCGAAGATCACGCAGACGATTTCCGCGTTGGTCAGCGGCGAATACTGCGGCTGCTTCATCAGCTCGGTAAGGCGGGCGCCGCGGTTCAGCAGCTTCTGCGTGGCCGCGTCGAGGTCCGAGCCGAACTGCGCAAAGGCCGCCATTTCGCGGTACTGCGCCAGCTCCAGCTTCACCGGGCCCGCAACCGACTTCATCGCCGAGGTCTGCGCCGACGAACCCACGCGCGACACCGACAGACCGGTGTTCACGGCGGGGCGGATGCCCTGGTAGAACAGTTCGGTTTCCAGGAAGATCTGGCCGTCGGTGATCGAGATCACGTTGGTCGGGATGAAGGCCGACACGTCGCCGCCCTGGGTCTCGATGATCGGCAGCGCGGTCAGCGAGCCCGAGCCGAAGTCGGCGTTCAGCTTGGCCGAACGTTCCAGCAGGCGCGAGTGCAGGTAGAACACGTCGCCCGGGTAGGCTTCACGCCCCGGCGGACGGCGCAGCAGCAGCGACATCTGGCGGTAGGCCACGGCCTGCTTGGACAGGTCATCGTAGATGATCAGCGCATGACGGCCGTTGTCGCGGAAGTATTCCGCGATGGCAGTGGCCGAGTAGGGCGCCAGGAACTGCATCGGCGCCGGGTCGGACGCGGTCGCGGCGACGACGATCGTGTAGTCGATCGCACCGGTTTCCTCGAGCTTCTTCACCAGCTGCGCCACGGTCGAACGCTTCTGACCGATGGCGACATAGACGCAGTAGAGCTTCTTGCTCTCGTCGTCGCCCGCGGCTTCGTTGTAGCTCTTCTGGTTCAGGATGGTGTCCAGCGCGATGGCGGTCTTGCCGGTCTGGCGGTCGCCGATGATCAGCTCGCGCTGGCCGCGGCCAACGGGGATCATCGCGTCCACCGACTTCAGGCCGGTCGCCATCGGTTCGTGCACGCCCTTGCGGGGAATGATGCCGGGGGCCTTCACGTCGGCCACGCGGCGTTCGGCGGCCGCGATCGGGCCCTTGCCGTCGATCGGGTTGCCAAGACCATCCACCACGCGGCCCAGCAGCGCGTCGCCCACAGGCACGTCCACGATGGACTTGGTGCGCTTGACGGTGTCGCCTTCCTTGATGGTGCGGTCTTCGCCGAAGATCACGATACCGACGTTGTCGACTTCGAGGTTCAGCGCCATCCCGCGGATGCCGCCGGGGAATTCCACCATCTCGCCGGCCTGCACGTTGTCGAGGCCGTAGACGCGGGCGATCCCGTCGCCGACCGACAGCACGCGACCGACCTCGGCAACTTCAGCCTCCTGGCCGAAGTTCTTGATCTGCTCCTTGAGGATCGCAGAGATCTCAGCAGCTTGGATACCCATTTATCCGACCTCTTTCATTGCATTCTGGAGAGCGCCGAGCTTCGAGCGGATCGAGGTGTCGATCATCTTCGAGCCGACCTTGACCACGAGACCGCCGATCAGCGCGGGCTCGACGGCGGTTTTCAGCTTCACATCCTTGCCGACGCGCGCCTTGATGGCCGCGGCCAGCTTTTCCGCCTGGCCCTGCGTCAGGGCCTTGGCGGTGGTGACTTCTGCGGTGATCTCGCCCTTGTCGGCGGCGATCATGTCCTGAAGCTGGGCGACCATCTGCGGCAGCACGAACAGCCGGCGCTTGGTGGCCATCAGCCCCAGCGTCTGCGCCAGCAGCACGGTCAGGCCCATCTTGCGGGCCAGCGCGGCGATCGCGGCGCCCTGCTCGTCACGCGAGAAGATCGGCGACGAGATCAGCGTGCGCAGGTCGGCACTTTCGGCCAGCGCGGCGCCAAGCGCCTCCACATCCTGTTCGAGGCTCGGCAAGGCCTGATCGTCGCGGGCCAGTTCGAAAACGGCCGTTGCGTAACGTGCGGCAATGCCGGAAGAGATCGATGCTGGTTCGGACACGTCCACCCTTCCGATGTTCGGGCCATCCGGGTGAACGAACACGCCGGACAGACACCCCCCATGACGCGTGCAGGCGCACGCCCCCTTCAAATTCGGCGTGGGTGTAGCAGAGGACTTTTCCCCCCGCAACCATCTTGCTCACGATCTGGTGAGGGTCGGTTTACGCAATATCAAGGACTTGGCGGCGCCTCACGAAACTGCGACCCCTCTGCGGCAAATGGCCTTGCCAGAATCCCCGATGCGCGTGGCGCAAATGCCGGACTCTGCACTGAATCATGCGGGCTCGACCCCCGGCACGGGCAGCCCTTCCAGCACCTTCAGCGGGCGGCGCACCACGTCGCGCAGCCCTGTCCGGGTGGGGGCGTAGACCTGTTTCGAGGCTTCGACCATCAGGACCCCGCCCGACAGCCAAGGTTGCAGCCAGCCGCCCAGCCGTTCCCAGCTGTTCGCCGTGCGCAGCCAGAACCGCCGCTGCGAGGGCGGGGCGTACAGCACCGAAGCCTGCCGCTCGGGGGTGAAGTCATGCTTGCGCAGAAGCGCCTCGAGCTGACCCAGCGAATAGGGGTGGCCGTGGCCGAACGGCGTCGCCTCGCGCCGCGCCCACAGCCCTGCGCGGGCGGGAACGACAAAGATCGCGCGTCCGCCCGGCCCCAGGACCCGCCAGCATTCGTCCAGCACCGCGCCCGGGTTCTCGGATGTCTCCAGCCCGTGCAGCACTACCAGACGGTCGACCATCACGGTCGGGATCGGCCACTGTGTTTCCTCGGCCAGCACGGCGGTATTGGCCTGCCCGCCGGGCCAGGGCATCACCCCCTGCGGCGCGGGCATCAGCCCGATCACCCGCCGCGCCTCGCTCAGATAGGGCCGCAGCAATGGCACGGCAAAGCCGTAGCCCACGACCGTCTGCCCCGTCAGCGGCGGCCACAGCGCCACCAGCTTGTCGCGGATCGCCCGCTGGGCCACCCGGCCCAATTGGGTGCGGTAGTAGAAATTCCGCAGATCCAGCACGTCCAGATGCATCAAGGAGCCCTTCGCAGGTCAGCCCCGATCATACGCAACCTTCGCCCGAATGCCATGCCCTCGGGCCGGGCATGCCATCGCCGCTGGCGGAACCGGCGGTCACATCCTAGATAACAGCGGACGCTTTGACGAAAGGCCCCCCGCGATGCCGCTGGAACTGGTGACGATCCCCTGCCTGAAGGACAATTACGCCTACCTGCTGCATGACGCGGCCACTGGCGAAACCGCGCTGGTGGACGCCCCCGAGGCCGCGCCGATCCTGGCCGCGCTGGCCGCACGCGGCTGGGCGCTGCACCAGATCCTGCTGACCCATCACCATCCCGATCACGTCGATGGCGTGCCGGCCCTTGTCGCGGCGACCGGCGCGCGGGTCCTGGGGGCCGCCGCCGATGCCCACCGCCTGCCGCCGCTGGACCGTGCGTTGAGTGACGGCGACACGGTCGAGGTGGCGGGCAGCGTCGGACATGTGATCGACGTGTCGGGCCACACGATGGGGCACATCGCCTTCCACTTTCCGGCCGATGCCGTCGTCTTTACCGCCGACAGCCTGATGGCGCTTGGCTGCGGCCGCCTGTTCGAGGGCCCGCCCGACACGATGTGGCGCAGCCTGACCCGGCTGGCGGGCCTGCCTGCCGAAACGACCGTCTGTTCGGGGCACGAATACACGTTGGGCAACGCCCGTTTCGCGCTGACGATCGAGCCCGCCAACCCCGCCCTGCAGGCCCGCGCGGCCGCGGTGCAGGCCGCGCGCAGCGAAGGGCGGCCCACCGTGCCGTCGCGGCTGGCCGAGGAATTGGCCACCAACCCGTTCCTGCGCGCCCACCTGCCCGCGCTGAAGGCCGCGCTGGGGATGGAAGGCGCGTCGGATGTCGAGGTTTTCGCCGAGATCCGCCGCCGCAAGGACGTGTTCTGAGCCGTCCGGCCTTCTACGCCCGGTCGGCGGCGATCACTTTTTGCGCGCCCTGCGAATATTCCGCGCGCCGACCGAAAAAACCCTTGAAGCGCGCCGAAGAACACCGAACTTTAAATCTATGAGGCCAGGGTCGGCACAGGCATCCCCCACCGTCGGCCCGCAGGATAGGAGCACGTGCAGTGCCGTCATTTTCGAACACGCTCGAGCAAGCCATCCACAGCGCGCTGGCGCTTGCCAATGCGCGCCGTCACGAGCTCGCGACGCTGGAGCACCTGCTTCTGGCGCTGATCGACGAGCCTGACGCAGCCAAGGTGATGCGGGCCTGCTCCGTCGATCTGGAGGCGCTGCGGCGCACCCTTGTCGATTTCATCGACGACGATCTCTCGACTCTGGTCACCGATGTCGAGGGCTCCGAGGCCGTTCCCACCGCCGCCTTCCAGCGCGTGATCCAGCGCGCCGCGATCCATGTCCAGTCTTCGGGCCGGACCGAGGTGACGGGTGCCAACGTGCTGGTGGCGATCTTCGCCGAACGCGAATCCAATGCCGCCTATTTCCTGCAAGAACAGGACATGACGCGCTATGACGCGGTGAACTTCATCGCGCATGGCGTGGCCAAGGACCCGTCCTTCGGCGAAGCCCGCCCCGTGACGGGCGCCGACCAGCCGCAGGAAACCCCCAAGGCCGAGGCCGGCGAGGCCAAGGAATCCGCGCTGTCCAAGTATTGCGTGGACCTGAACACCAAGGCCCGCAAGGGCGACGTGGATCCCCTGATCGGCCGCGAGTCCGAGGTGGAACGCTGCATTCAGGTTCTGTGCCGCCGCCGCAAGAACAACCCGCTGCTGGTGGGCGACCCCGGTGTGGGCAAGACCGCCATCGCAGAAGGGCTGGCCTGGAAGATCGTGCAGGGCGAAACGCCCGAGATCCTGGCCCATGCCACGATCTATTCGCTCGACATGGGCGCGCTTCTGGCGGGCACCCGCTACCGCGGCGACTTCGAGGAACGCCTGAAGGCCGTGGTGAAGGAGATGGAGGATCACCCCGACGCGATCCTGTTCATCGACGAGATCCACACCGTGATCGGCGCGGGCGCCACCTCGGGCGGGGCGATGGACGCCTCGAACCTGCTCAAGCCCGCGCTGCAGGGCGGCAAGCTGCGCTGCATGGGCTCGACCACCTACAAGGAGTTCCGCCAGCACTTCGAAAAGGACCGCGCGCTGTCGCGCCGGTTCCAGAAGATCGACGTGAACGAACCCTCGGTGGAAGACTCGGTGAAGATCCTGATGGGGCTGAAACCCTATTTCGAAGAGCACCACGACCTGCGCTACACGCATGACGCGATCCGCGCCGCCGTCGAGCTTTCGGCGCGCTACATCCATGACCGCAAGCTGCCCGACAAGGCGATCGACGTGATCGACGAGGCGGGCGCCGCCCAGCACCTGCTGAGCGAAAGCAAGCGGCGCAAGACCATCGGCCAGAAGGAGATCGAGGCGGTGGTTGCCAAGATCGCCCGCATCCCCCCGAAGAACGTCTCGAAGGACGATGCCGAGGTGCTGCGCGATCTGGAAAGATCGCTCAAGCGCGTGGTCTTCGGGCAGGACAAGGCGATCGAGGCGCTGTCCTCGGCGATCAAGCTGGCGCGCGCGGGCCTGCGCGAGCCGGAAAAGCCCATCGGCAACTACCTGTTCGCGGGCCCGACCGGCGTCGGCAAGACCGAGGTCGCCAAGCAGCTTGCCAGCACGCTGGGGGTGGAACTGCTGCGCTTCGACATGTCGGAGTTCATGGAGAAACACTCGGTGTCGCGCCTGATCGGCGCACCTCCGGGCTATGTGGGCTTCGATCAGGGCGGCATGCTGACGGACGGGGTGGACCAGCATCCGCATTGCGTGCTGCTGCTGGACGAGATGGAAAAGGCCCACCCCGATGTCTACAACATCCTGCTGCAGGTGATGGACCACGGGAAGCTCACCGACCACAACGGCCGGACGGTGGACTTCCGCAACGTGATCCTGATCATGACGTCGAACGCGGGGGCCTCGGAAATGGCGAAGGCGGCGATCGGCTTTGGCCGTGACCGGCGCGAGGGCGAGGATACCGCCGCCATCGAGCGGACCTTCACGCCCGAGTTCCGCAACCGTCTGGATGCCGTCATCAGCTTTGCCCCGCTGGCCAAGGAGGTGATCCTGCAGGTGGTGGAAAAGTTCGTGCTGCAACTCGAAGCGCAGCTGATGGACCGCAACGTCCATATCGAGCTGACGCCAGAGGCCGCCGCCTGGCTGGGCGACAAGGGCTACGACGACAAGATGGGCGCCCGCCCGCTGGGCCGGGTGATCCAGGAACACATCAAGAAGCCGCTGGCCGAAGAACTTCTGTTCGGCAAGCTGACCAAGGGTGGCGTGGTCCGCGTCCGGCTGAAGGACGACGCGATCGACCTTCAGATCGACGAACCCTCGCGCCCGCGGCTGCCCTCGGGCCAGAAGCCGCCGCTGCTGACCGCGGAATGATCCGCCCAAGCCGCGCCTGATCCCGCCCCCGCCGGTCCGACCGGCGGGGGTTTTCCTTTTGCGCGTCGGGGAGGGCCGGGGTGGCTGCGGCAGGCGCCACGGCCATTGGCCCCACCCGTCCCTGCCCTATTTCTCGGTCAGCTTCAGCTCGATCCGCCGGTTCTGCGCCCGCGCCGCGGGGCTGTCGCCGGTGGCCACCGGCTGGAATTCGCCATAGCCGCTGGCGGCCAGCCGCGTGGGCGGGAAGCCCTGGCTGACCATGTAGCGCACGACCGACAGTGCGCGGGCCTGGCTCAGTTCCCAGTTGTCCTTGAACTGGCCGGTGCCCGACAGCGGCGTATTGTCGGTGAAGCCGTTGACCTGCAGGATCCAGTTGATGCCCGGCGGCATCTGTGCGGCCACCCCTTGCAGGATGCTGGCCACCTTGGCGATCTGCACCTTGCCGTCGTCCGACAGGTCGGCCGAGCCGGGCGCGAAAAGCACTTCGGACGGGAAGACGAAGCGGTCGCCCACCACCTTCACGCCGTCTTGCCCGGCAAGCACCTGGCTGACCTTGCCGAAGAACTCGCTGCGATAGGCCTCAAGCTGCTGGTTCTGCGCCTGCAGCCGCTTGCGCTCGGCCTCTTCGAGGTCGGCGCGTTTCTTCTGCTCGTCGGCAAGTTGCGCCAGCGCGGCGTTCAACTGGCTGCCAAGCGACTGGATCTGTACGTTGTTCGCCGTGTCCTTGGCGGACGAGGCATCAAGCATCCCCTGCAGGCTTGCCAACTGGCTGCGCATGGCGGCGATCTGCTGGTTCAGCAACGCCACCTGCCGCGCGCTTTCCGCGCCCTTCTGCTGGGCGTCCGTCAGCGCCTGCTGGGCGGTGGCCAGAAGGGCCGCGTTCTTCTGCGCCTCGGTCAACTGGGTCTGCGCGTCCGCCGCGGCCTGCGCCTTGGCGGTCTGCGCCGCGGCCAGCAGCGTCAGCGTGTCTTCAGCCTTCTTGCGCTGTTCCTCCAGCGCCAGCGTCATCGAAGTCAGTTCGGCCTGCGAATCCTGCAACTTCTTGCGCAGCGCCTCGGCGGCCGCGGCATCCACAAGCTGCTGCTGTTCGGCATCCGTCAGTTTCGCCTGCGCCGCCTGAAGCGCGGTGTCCTTGTCGTTCATCTGGCGGTGCAGGTCGGCCGCCAGCGCCTCCAGCGCGTCGCGCCGCGCGGCCGCCAGCCGGGCGGCCTCGGTCTGCGCATCAATCTCGCTGCGGGCCTTGGCGATGGCAAGCTGCAGCGCATCCTGTTCCTGCTGCAGCTTGTCACGCGCCGCGGTCAGGTCGCCCACCTGCTGGCCAAGCTGGGCGATCTGGCCCTGCGCCGCGGTCTTGTCGGCCAGAAGGCTGGCCACCTGCTGTTCGAAATCGGTGATCTTGGCCTGCGCCGCCGAGAGGTCAGAGGTTTTCTGCGCGATCTGCCCGTTCAGCGTGGCGATCAGCGCGTCCTGCTGTTTGGCCCTGGCATCCGCGTCGTTCAACTGCGCCTTCATCTTGGCCGCATCGGTCCGTGCCAGCCCCAGCGCATCGGCAAGGCTCTGCACCTGGGCGTTCAGCGCGTCAAGCTGGTTGCCCTGCACCGTGATCGTCTGGCGCAGCACGAACTGCACGATCAGGAAGATCGTGACGACGAACATCAGCACCAGCAGAAGCGAGCTCATCGCATCGACGAAGCCCGGCCAGATCGGCGCCTCGCCCCGGCTGCCGCGGCGTGACAGGCCCATCGCCTAGCCCCGCCCGATCGGCTGGCCGGCGCCGCGCGACAGTTGGCGGATCGCCGCGGTCAGCGCCGCCAGGTCGCTGCGCAGGTCGGCCATGCTTTCCTGCCGCCCGGCCGAGATCTCTTCCAGAATCCGCAGAAGCTGCACGTCGATCGAGCGCAGGCGCATCCGGCTTTCGGCGTCGACATGCTCGCCCCCGGCCCCGGCCTCGGGGGGATGGGCAGCGGCGCTGCGCTCCTGTGCCCGCGCCGCGCGGTCCTGCGCCTCGACCACCCGTTCCAGCCCCTCGGCCAGCCGGTCCTGCCGCACCAGCCCGCGTTCCATCGTCTCGATCAGCCTGTCCTGGGCAATGGCACTGCGGTCCTGCGCCTCGGCCAGGCGGGCCAGCGCGGTGCCGGTGCCAGCCACACCTTCCAGCCGCACGGCCACCCGCCCCACCGCCTCGATCAGCGCGCCCATCCGCTGTTCGATCGAGGCGCGGCTTTCCTCGGACTGGGTGAACAGGATCTGAAGGGATTCGATCTGTTCGGCCATGTGGTCAAGAACGCCGACCACCACGCCCTGGTCAAAGCCTCCATCACCCTCGGCGCTGGCAAAGCCCACGCGGGTGATCGACGACAGCCACTCTTCCAGTTCGCGGTAGAAGCGGTTCTGGCCGTGGCTGGCAAACAGTTCGATCAACCCCAGCACAAGCGAGCCGAACAGGCCCAGGAGCGAGGACGAGAACGCCATCCCCATCCCGCCCAACTGCGATTGCAGCCCGCCCATCAGTTTCTCGAACACCTGCGTCGCCGTCTCGCCTTCCTTTGGCGCAAGCGAGCGGATGGTTTCCACCACCGCGGGCACGGTGGTGGCCAGCCCCCAGAACGTGCCCAGAAGCCCCAGGAAGATCAGCAGGTTGGTCAGGTAGCGCGTGACATCGCGTTCCTCGTCGATCCGGGTCGCCACGGAATCGAGCATCGACGCGGTCGCGGTGCTGTTGATCTGCGACCGTGCGCTGGAGCGCGAGCGCAAGAGGTTGGCCAACGAGACCAGAAGCTGCGGGGGGCGCACCTGATCGTGGCCGGGCACATGGGCCGCGAAATCCACGATCCAGCGGACCGAGGTGAACAGTTGGATCACCTGCCAGAAGCTGGCAAGGACGCCGATCACGAAGACCAGGATGATGACCGTGTTAAGCCCGGGGTTCGAACGGAACACGACCTCGAACCGGCTCCAGGCGAAATAGGCGCCGATCGCGACCAGCACCAGAATGACCAGCATGGTCGTGATCTGCCGGACCGGCCGAGAAAAATTCGCTGCCGCCGCGCGCGCGGGCTTGTCTGTCAGCACGGGCATGGCCCCCCCGATGAACCGCGGGAACAATAGGCGGCAGGCGGGCGGCTGCCAACCGTCATCTGGCCGTGCCGCAAGACCGTTGCATCGCTGCCGACAGGGCACGCACCCGTTCTGCAAGCCAGCTTAGGTCGGCATCGGCGATCCCGATCGCGGCAAGGTGTTCGGCCGTGTTGTACAGGTAATCCCGGTTCGGCCCCCGCCCGCCCGTGGCGGCCGCGATGATGGCGGCCTGTTCCTATGGCGGCAGGCCGCCGAAATACTGAACATGATCGGGGTCGATCACGAAGGTCAGCGCGCTGACCCCCCGCCCGTCGCGCAGCCTCACCGCCTGCCGGGTTTCCAGATAGGCCGAGGAGATCAGCTCGCGTTCGCGCAGCGCGGCCAGAGTGTCGGCCTCGGCGCCCGGTTCCACCCGGAAGGCCACGCCGTCGCAGAAGGCGCCGGGGCGGGCATCAAGCGCCAGCACCAGCCCCGGCGCGGCCTCGGTTCCGCGATGGTGGATCGAGCGCATGCAGAACGACCGCTGCCAGCCGTCAAGCCGGGCGATGGCCTGTTCGGCCACCGGAAAGCCCGGGTGCCAGATCAGCGATCCGTAGCCGAAGACCCAGAGCGGGGTATCCTGCATGTGGCTGGCCCTCCTGCCGCGCGCCATATAGACAGCGCGGCAGGCATAGGAAACGGGGGCGCGATGCGCAAGCTCACAGGATTGGTGGTCGTGCTGTTCGTGCTGTGGGGCGGCTGGTGGGCGTTCACCTCGCGCATGGAAACCCGTCTTGTCCGCGCGGCCTTCGCCGAGCGCAAGGCGGCGGGCTGGACCGCCGATTACAGCAGCCTGGGCGTTGCGGGATTTCCCAACCGGCTGGATCTGACGGTGAACGACATCGCGCTGGGGGCGCCGGGCACAGGCGTCATCTGGCGCGCGCCCTTCGCGCAGGTGCTGGGGCTGACCTACAACCCCTGGCACGTCATCGCGGCCTTTCCGAACAGCCAGGAAATCGAGACCCCCGCGGGAACCTTCACGCTGGGCTCGTCGCGGATGGAGGCCAGCCTTGAAACCCGGCCTGGGCTGGACTTCACGCTGGCCAGCATCGTGGCAGTGATCGACAAGCCGGTGGTGACCGCAAGCCTTGGCTGGCAGGTCTCGGCCGATTACGTCCGCGCCGCCACGCGGCAGGTGCCCGGCCGCGCCAGCGCGCAGGAAATCGGGGTGGAAACCGCCAATGTCGCCCCGGATGCAGCGCTGCACGCGGCCCTGGACCCGACCGGCACCCTGCCGCCCGCGCTGAGCCGGATCTATCTGGATGCCGAGGCAGGCTTCACGGCCCCGATCGACCGCCGCAGCGCCACCACCCCGCCCCTGCTGACCGATCTGGCGGTGAAGCAGGCCGATGTTCTCTGGGGGCCGATGCGGCTTTCGGCCACGGGCAAGGTGACGGTGGATGCGCCAGGCATCCCCGCCGGGCGCATCACGCTGACCGCGTAGGGCTGGCGGCAGATGGTCCCCGTCGCCGTGGCACTGGGGTTGGTGCGGCCAGAACTGGAACAGACGGTCACGAACATGCTGGCGGAACTGGCCAAGGGTTCGGGCAAGCCTGACACGGTGGACCTGCCGCTGGTGTTCGAGAAGGGCTGGATGAGCCTTGGCCCGCTGCCGCTGGGCCCTGCGCCGCGCCTGCGCTAGCCGGGCGCGACCGACGCCGCCCGGCCTCTTCTCAGGAGGACGCCTTCGAGCGCCCGAAATCCGGCGCCGCGGTATCCTGACCCGCCTCGATGATGCCCCGCCGGATGGCGCGGGTGCGGGTGAAATAGGCAAAGAGATGCTCGCCATCGCCCATGCGGATGGCGCGTTGCAGGGCAAACAGCTCTTCGGTGAAGCGGCCCAGGATCTCCAGCGTCGCGTCGCGGTTGGTCAGGAACACGTCGCGCCACATCGTGGGATCGGACGCCGCGATCCGGGTAAAGTCGCGGAAGCCCGCCGCCGAATACTTGATGACCTCGCTGTCGGTGACGCGGCCCAGATCGTCGGCCACGCCCACCATCGTATAGGCGATCAGGTGCGGCGTGTGGCTGGTGACGGCCAGCACCAGATCGTGATGCACCGCGTCCATCTCGTCGACATTGGCGCCCATCTCTTGCAGCAGCGCGCGCAGCTTGGCCACCGCGCCCATGTCGGCCTGCGCCATCGGCGTCAGCAGCCACCAGCGGTTGGTGAACAGCGTGGCAAAGCCCGACCGCGGCCCCGAGAACTCGGTCCCCGCAATCGGGTGGCCGGGCACGAAATGCACGCCGGGCGGCATATGCGGGGCGACCGCCTCGATCACCGCTTGCTTGACCGACCCCACATCCGTCACCGTGGCGCCGGGCTTCAGATGGGGCGCGATTTCCGCCGCCACCGCCCCCATCGCGCCGACCGGCACCGCCAGCACCACCAGATCGGCGCCCGCGACCGCCTCGGCCGCGGTCTCGTGCACGGTGTCGCACAGCCCGAGTTGCAGCGCCACGGCGCGGGTCTCGGCGGTGCGGGCATGGCCGGAAATGGTGCCCACCATGCCCCCCTTCCGCATCGCATGCGACATCGACGAGGCGATCAGCCCCAACCCGATCAGGGCGACCTTCTCGTAGCGGATGGTCATTCCTTCAGTCCCTTGAACTGGCCCACGGCATGCGCAACCCGGCGGCAGGCCGCCTCGTCGCCCACGGTAATGCGCAGGCAGTGCGGCAAGCCGTAGCCCGCCACGCGCCGCACGATCAGCCCTTGCGATTTCAGGTAGTCGTCGGCCGCCTCGGCCTCGGCCTGGTCGGCGAACCGCGCCAGGATGAAATTCGCCATCGACGTGTCGGACGGCACGCCCAGTTCGGCCAGCGCCTCGGCCAGCCAGCGCCGCACCCGGGCGTTTTCGGCCCGGCACTTCATGACATATTCCTGATCGCGCACCGCGGCCTCGGCCGTTTCAAGCTGGGTGGCCGACAGGTTGAAGGGCCCGCGGATCCGGTTCAGCACGTCGATGATGGGCTTGGGCCCGTAGCCCCAGCCGATGCGCAGCCCGCCAAGGCCATAGATCTTGGAAAACGTCCGCGTCATCACCACGTTCGTGCGCGCCTCGACCAGCGCCGCGCCACCGTCGTAGCCCGGAACATATTCGGCATAGGCGCCGTCCAGCACCAGGATCGCCTGCGGCGGCAGGCCCGCGGCCAGCCGCGCCACCTCGCCCGCGCCGATCATCGTGCCGGTCGGGTTGTTCGGGTTGGCCAGGAACACCAGCTTTGTGCGCCGGGTGCATGCGGCCAGGATCGCGTCGACGTCGGTGGTGCGTTCGCGTTCCGGCACGGCAACCGGGGTCGCCCCCACCGCGCGGGCCGAGATGTCGTACATCAGGAAGCCGTGCTCGGTGCGGATCACCTCGTCGCCCGGCCCCGCATAGGCCTGGCAGAGGAAGGTGATGATCTCGTCCGAGCCCACGCCACAGATGACGCGGGCGGGATCAAGCCCGTGCACCTCGCCAATCGCGGTGCGCAGGCTGGCGTGGTCGGTGTTGGGATAGCGATGCAGGCTGTGCACGGTGCGCAGGAAGGCATCCTTTGCCTTGTCCGACGGGCCGAACGGGTTTTCGTTCGACGACAGCTTCAGCGCATTTGCCACGCCGGCGACATGTCCCGCACCGCCCTGATAAAGGGCGATGTCGAGAATGCCGGGCTGCGGGCGGATCGCGTCACTCATGCCAACCTCCTGAACGTCGGCGCCTGAATAAACGCGCCCCGCGCGCAAGGCCAGTGTCATTTCGGCCAGGGTCACCCCGGCCATCGGAATGACGGCCTGCGGCGCGCGCAGGCGGGCCCTGCCGGACGGGGCCCCGCCGGACGGAGACCGCGCCCTAATGCCGGGTGGTGCGCGCCAGCAGCCAGTCCATCGCAGCCAGCAACGCCCCCGAGGCCACGAAGGTCAGATGGATGACCACCATCCAGTAAAGCTGCGTCTCTTGCCCGGGCGAGGAAAAACCCTCTTCGCCGACTTCCATGAACCGCTTCAGCAGCGCGATCCCCGAGATCGCCACGATCGACGCGATCAGCTTGATCTTGAGTCCCTGGAAATCGACCTTGCCCATCCAGTCCGGCCGGTCTTCTGCGACGCCGATGTCGAACTTCGAGACGAAGTTCTCGTAGCCCGAGAACATGACGATCAGCAGCAGGTTGGCCGCCAGCGTCATGTCGATCAGGGTCAGCCCGGCCAGGATCGCCTGCTCCCCCGTCATCGACATCAGCTTTTCGCCATAGCCCACCAGCTCGCGCAGATAGACCACGACCATGCCGATCAGCGCGGCCACCAGCCCCAGATACATCGGCGCCATCAGCCACCGCGAGGTGAACAGCATCCGTTCCACGACCCGTTCCGATGTCGGCTTCTGCTGCATCATGTACCCCCTGCTCACATCTGCTCGCAGCCATGCCAAAACGGGGCCGAAATGCAAGAGGCCCGCGCATCGCGCGGGCCTTTCGTCTTCACACAGACGCGAAGGATCAGTTCTTCGCGTAGTATTCCACGACCAGGTTCGGTTCCATTTGCACCGGATAGGGCACATCGCCCAGGCCCGGCTGGCGGACGAACTTCGCGGTCATCTTCGAGTGGTCGACCTCGATGTAATCGGGCACGTCACGCTCGGTCAGCGCGACCGATTCGAGCACGATCGCCAGTTGCTTCGACCGGGCACGCACTTCGACCACATCGCCTTCCTTCACGCGGAAGGACGCGATGTTGACGCGCTTGCCGTTCACCAGGATGTGGCCGTGGTTCACGAACTGGCGGGCAGCGAACATGGTCGGCACGAACTTGGCGCGGTAGATCACCGCATCCAGACGGCGCTCCAGCAGGCCGATCAGCATCTCGCCGGTGTCGCCGCGCAGGCGTTCCGCCTCGGCATAGACCTTGCGGAACTGCTTTTCCGTCACGTCGCCGTAGTAGCCCTTCAGCTTCTGCTTGGCGCGCAGCTGGGTGCCGAAATCCGACAGCTTGTTCTTGCGGCGCTGACCGTGCTGGCCCGGGCCGTATTCGCGCTTGTTCAGCGGCGACTTGGCGCGGCCCCAGATGTTTTCGCCCATCCGGCGGTCGATCTTGTACTTGGCAGCGGTGCGTTTGGTCACCCCTGATCTCCTTCTGCGGTGCCCCCTGGGGGCGATTGAAGGGCGTTGTCCTTTTCCCGTTGCCGGGCGACAGGTTTCCCCTTGCGGGGTCCGCCAACACCAAATGAATGCTCCGGCCACGGCGGGCCGGAACGGGGGGCTTATACAGCCGCGCGCCGTGGTGTCAATGGCCGGGGGGGCGGGGTCAGGCCACGTCGTGCCGCAGGATCGCGGCTTCCGAGGCGGTCAGGTTGCGCCGCGCATGGCCCCCGTATCGGTCGGGGTCCTGATCGAGCCCCGGAAAGAGCCGCAGCAACTCTGCCCGCTGCACCGGGTTCACCGTCTCCAGCGAGGTGTTTGAGGGGTGGAAGCTTTCGGTCTCTAGCCCGTTGGCCCAGACAATCTGGTGGCGCGCCAGCAGGATGTGCACATAGGTCACCTCGCGCAGCGTGCCGTCCACGAAGATCGTGTCCCCGTTCACCAGATCCTTTGCGGTCACCAGCACCTCTGGGTCGTTGAACAGCGCCAGCGCGGCGGGCCCGCGCACCAGCATCCGGTGCTGGGGCGACACCAGCAGGTCATCCTCGGGTCGGCCGGTTCCCAGCGCGGCGGCCTTCAGCCGCACCGGCCGCAGGTGCGGCATCGCGAAAAGCCGCGCGCCGGTCATCCGGCGGTGGCCGGTCCACAGCACCTCCTGCGGGCCGTCATCGCGGGTCAGGATGCGGTCGCCGGGGCGCAGGCTTTCGATGGCGCGCGCGCCCCCGGGCGTGGCGATGCGGGTGCCGGGGGTGAAGCAGATGACCCCACCGGCCAGCGGGCTGTCATCGAAGCGCCCGTCGGCGGGCAGGGCCGCGCGCACGACCCAGTGTTCGACCCCTTCTTCGGGCATCTCGCCCAGAAACATCACAAGACGTGCGCCGTGGTCGGGCGCGTCGATCACCGTGGCGGCATAGCTGCGGCGGCCATCGGTCAGCACGAAACCCTGATCGGGGACATCGTCCGCCACATCCCCGGGCTGTGCGGTCCTGCCCGGGCCTGCCCCGTCTGCCAACGCCGCGCCCAGAAGGCGGCGGACGGATCTGGCGGCATGGCGACGCAGGTCGGCGCCGGTGCGGTCGCCCTGAAGCAGAAGAACACCCTGCGGCCCGTCGATCCGGACGGCCTCGCCCGTCCAGCGCCAGCTTGCCCCGGTTTCAACGCTGTCGATCGGGGCCGCGCGCAGACCGTCAACCTCGGTCTGGGCCCAGGAAACAACGAACGTGCCACGAAAGCCCGTTTTCATGATCGTACGCCTGTCACTACTGCCCGAGCTTTTGCTCTTTTGTCTTGCGGCAGTTTTAACATGTGGCCGCATTTCTGGAAACAAGTTTAGGCAAGACGCGCCCGGCGCCCCGCCGCCACCGTCTACCTGCCCGCCGGCGCTGGATACCGATGTGCCGCGTCGAGGCAAGCAGCCGCCAGGGCGTTCGATGGATATAAATGAGAGGGTGAAAGGTGGTGCCCAGAGCCGGAATCGAACCAGCGACACGCGGATTTTCAATCCGCTGCTCTACCAACTGAGCTATCTGGGCGCCGTGCCGCCCGTCGGGCAGCAGGAGTGGCGGTGTATTAGAAGAGGCGCCGTGGACTGTCCAGAGCCTTTTCGGAAAAATCTCGGCCCGTCACTGCGGCCGCGGCGGGGGCGGCGGCAGGTCGTCGTCGGGCGGGCTTTCCTCTTCCTCCAGCGCCTTGCCGGGGATGACGTAATCGCCTTTCAGCCAGCGCCCAAGGTCGATGTCGGCGCAGCGGCGCGAGCAGAAGGGGCGGTATTTCGCGTCCGCCGCCTTGCCGCAGATCGGGCAACTCATGCCAGCGCCTCGCGCAGCGGCGGGCGGTCGCGGCGGCGCTGCAGTTCGTAATTGCCCAGCGGCGTCCAGCCCGCCAGGCTGGTTTCGGCCGCCTCGTGGCGGAAGGCCGCCTTCAGCACCTGATCCAGCGTGGCGCGGTCCTTCTTGGGCATCGGCGCGAAATCGACCACCACCTGCCCACCCAGGCCCCGCAGCCGAAGCTGCCGCGGCAGATCACGGGCGGCCGCGATATTGGCCTTGAGGCTGGCCGCGGGCGACGTGTCGGTGCCGGTGTTGACATCGACCGCGATCAGGGCCCGTGTGGGCTCGATCACCATGCTGCCGCCACCGGGAAGATCGACCGCGGGGGCAAGAAGCGCGTCGATCATCTCCTCCACCCCCAGATCGCGGAAGGCGCCGTCGCCGTCCATCACTTCGTCGGGGGCGGGCTCGGCCCAGTCGCGCCAGGCCTGCAAGGCCGCGTCGGGCGCATCGACCAGCAGTTCCGGCCCGCCGGTCACGTCGGCCAGCACCGCTTCGGCCAGCGCGCGGGTGTCCGCGATGTCTTCGGCCACCTCGTCGGGCGCGGCATGGGCGGCGGCAGAGCGCACGATCAGACCCAGCGTCTCGTCGGCGCCGGCCATGGCCTCGGCCGCGATCTCGCCCAGTTCGGCGCGGATGTCGTCATCCTTGATGCCGCGCGCGATGTTCAAGCCCGGTGCGCCGGGGGTCACGATGCAATGGCGGCTGCGGAACAGCACACGGGTCGAGACCGGCAGCGCCTTGCCCGCTTCGGCGGACCCGGTGACCTGCACGATGACCGCCTGCCCCGGCGACAGGCCGTTGACCTGTTTGAGGAAGCCCTTGCCCTCGGGTAGCTTCACGAAGACGCCGCCCTGCCCCTTCATCGGTCGCTCGACCACGGCGCGCAGGATGGCGCCGGGGCCCGGCACGTCGTCGGGCGGGTCGATCAGCAGGTCTTCCAGCCGCCCGTCGACCACCAGCGCCGCGGCGCCGCGCCCTGCGATGCGGTCGATTGCCACCACCCGGCCCTTCATGCCGCTCCTCCCTGCACCGGCAGCCCGGCTGCCGCCAGCAGCGCCGCCGTTTCCGCCACGGGCAGACCCACCACCCCGGTGAAGCTGCCCTGAATCCACGGGATGAAGGCCCCGGCGCGGCCCTGGATGCCATAGGCCCCGGCCTTGCCCTGCCATTCGCCGCTGTCCAGATAGCCGTTCAACTCGGCATCCGACAGGCGCTTCATCTTCACCGCCGTCACCACCGCGCGCTGCCAGAGCCGGTCGCCCCGCTTCACGGCCACGGCTGTGATGACCTCGTGTCGCCGCCCGCCCAGTGCCACCAGGAAGGCCGCCGCCTCGCCCGCGTCGCGCGGTTTGCCGAGGATGCGCCGACCCAGCGCCACGGTGGTGTCGGCGCAAAGCACGATGTCATCGGGCCCGGCCGGGATGGCGGCGACCTTCTCGCGCGCCATGCGGGCGCAATAGGGCCGCGGCAGTTCGGCGCGGGCGGGATCTTCGTTGATGTCGGGCGCCACGATCGCATCGGGCACAAGGCCGAGCTGCGCCAGAAGCTCTTTCCGGCGCGGGCTCGCGGAGCCGAGGATCAGTCTCACCTGAAACGGTAGTTGATGCGCCCCTTCGACAGGTCGTAGGGCGTCATTTCCACCTGCACCTTGTCGCCGGCAAGAACCCGGATGCGATTCTTGCGCATCTTGCCTGCCATCGTCGCGATCAGTTCATGGCCGTTGTCCAGCTCGACCCTGAATGTCGCGTTCGGCAGGAGTTCCTTGACGACACCGGGGAATTCGAGCGTGTCTTCCTTGGCCATGGTCACTCCAGTTCGCGTCCCCGCGGATCGCGGGCGGCCAGTAAATGCGCCCGAACGCCGAGGTTTTCAAGGGCAAATGCGCAGGGTAAAGGCGGTTCAGCCCGGCTGAGGGTCGCGCGGCGGGCCAAAACGGGCCAGCATCCGGTCGCGGATCTGGTCGCGGCTTTGCCGATAGGCCGAAAGCTTTGCCTCGCGGCTTTCGCCAAGCCCGGTCGGGTCGAGGATCGGCCAGTACTCGACATCAAGGTGATAATACCGCGTCAGTTCCAGCGCCATCCGCTGGCTGGCGGGCGACAGCGCCACGATCAGGTCGAACCCCGACAGGTCATCGCCCCATTGCTTCATCTCGTCGAAACTGCGCGAGCGGTGGCGCGCCAGTTCGATCCCGATCTCCTGGCAGACCGAGACGGCGAAGCCGTCGATCTCCATGTCGTTCTTCACGCCCGCGGACTGCACATAGGTGGCGTGGCCGTAGAACTTCTTCATCATGCCTTCCGCCATGGGCGAGCGGACGGCGTTGTGATCGCAACAGAACAGCACCGATGACGGCAGGTTGCCCAAGATGGCTCAGCCCCAGTGCAACACGCAGATCAGGGTGAAAAGCCGCCGCGCGGTGTCGATATCGACCGCGGCCTTGCCTTCCAGCCGTTCCTGCAAGACACGCGCCCCCTCGTTGTGGATGCCGCGGCGGGCCATGTCGATGGCCTCGATCTGGCTGGGCGGCAGACGCTTCACCGCCTCGAAATAGCTTTCGCAGATCTGAAAGTAATCCTTCACCACCTGGCGGAACGGCCCCAGCGACAGATGGAATTCGCCCACCCGTTCGGCGCCTTCGGTCGCGATGTCGAACACCAGACGCCCCTCGCGGATAGCCAGGTTCAGCCGGTAGGGCCCGGCGGGCACCGCCTTGCCGTCGCGCGTGGGCAGCAGGAAGGAATTGTCCTCGAGCAGGTCAAAGATGGCGACGCGGCGTTCCTGCTCGATCTCGGGCGTGGGCGGGGCCAGCCCGGTATCGTCGATGGCGATGTGGCAGATGCGGTTCGTCATGGCCGGTCCTTCGTCGCACCCGACCGTGATGCCCGAGCGGGCCGGGCCGCGCAAGCAGGACGTGGCGCCGCGGCGGGGCGGGCCGACGCGGGCCCGCCTCAGCCCGCCTCGTTCAGCCGGTCCAGCCGGGCGCGCACGCTGAGCCCGTGGGCTTGCAGGCTTTCGCTGATCGCCAGCGTCTCGGCCGCCGGGCCGATGGCCTTCAACGCCGCGGGCGTCATCCGGGCAAGCGTGGTACGCTTGAGGAAATCCATCACCGACAGGCCCGACGAGAAGCGCGCCGACCGCGCGGTGGGCAGAACGTGATTCGGGCCGCCGACGTAATCGCCGATGGCCTCGGGCGTCCAGGGGCCCAGGAAGATCGCCCCGGCATGCGTGATGCGGGTGGCCAGCGTCTCGGGGGCGTCGACGCACAGTTCCAGGTGTTCAGGCGCGATGCGGTTCGACAGCGCCGCGGCTTCGTCCAGATCGCGGGTGACGATGACGGCGCCATAGTCGCGCCAGCTTGCGCCCGCGATGGCGCGGCGCTCCAGTGTCTCAAGCCGCGCCTCGACCGCTGCGGTGACGGCACGCGCAAAGGCGGCATCGGGAGTGACCAGGATCGCCTGGGCGCTTTCGTCATGCTCGGCCTGGCTGAGCAGGTCAAGCGCGACCCAGTCGGGATCGGTCGCACCGTCGGCGATCACCAGGATTTCAGAAGGCCCGGCGATCATGTCGATACCGACCTTGCCGAAGACGCGCCGCTTGGCGGCGGCCACATAGGCATTGCCGGGGCCGGTGATCTTGTCGACCGGGGAAATGGTGGCCGTGCCATAGGCCAGCGCCGCGATCGCCTGCGCTCCGCCGATGCGGTAGACGGTTTCCACCCCGGCCAGCCGCGCGGCCAGCAGCACCAGCGGGTTGGCCTGCCCCCCCGGCGTGGGGGCGCAGATCACCAGCCGTTCCACCCCTGCCACCTTTGCGGGGATCGCGTTCATCAGCACCGAGGACGGGTAGGACGCCAGCCCCCCCGGCACATAAAGACCGGCGGCCGAGACCGGCGTCCAGCGCCAGCCGAGGCTTGCGCCCTCGGGGTCGGTCCAGCGGGCATCCTGCGGCATCTGGCGGACGTGATAGGCCCGGATGCGTTCGGCCGCGAGTTCCAGCGCGGCGCGTTCGACGGCAGGCACCTTGGCGCATTCGGCCGCGATCTCGGCCGGGGAAAAGGCGAGCGTCTCGGGCGTCAGCCGCAGGCGGTCGAACCGTTCGGTCAGTTCGATGACGGCCGCGTCGCCGCGGGCGCGCACATCGGCGATGATGGCGGCGACGGCGTCATCGACATCGGGCGCGTCCTCGCGCTTGGCAGACAGAAGCGCCGCGAAGGCAGCTTCGAAACCGGCATCGGCGGTGGACAGGAAAACGGGCATGGGCATCCCCTCTTGCGTGCGCCTCCCATAGCGCGGCGGGGCGGCCCCCGCAACCGCGGGCCCTGCGTCAGATCAGCAGGCCCGCTGCGCCTTCCAGCCGCAGGAGCGCGACCTTGGTCTCGACCCCCACCCCGCCGGAAAAGCCGCCAAGCCCGCTGGCGCCCAGCACCCGGTGGCAGGGGATCAGGATCGGGATCGGATTGGCCCCGCAGGCCTGGCCGATGGCCCGCGCCGGGGCGCCCATCTGGCGGGCGATCTCGCCATAGCTGCGGGTCCAGCCATAGGGAATGGTGCGCAGGATGGCCAGGAAGCCCTGCTGGAATGGCCCGCCCGCGGGCGCCAGCGGCAGGTCGAACACGGTCAGTCGGCGATCGAAATAAGCGGCAAGCTGGGCCGCCGCCTCGGCCAGCAATGGCGATGTGCCGCCGCCGCCCCGGCCCCAGGTCAGCCGGGTGATGGCGCCGCCGGTCTCTTCGACCGTAACCGGGCCGGTGGGCGTGTCGATCGTTGCGCGTATCATGGCACGATCCTGCGCGCGGCCCGGCGCAAGGGCAAGCCCGCGCCGGGCTGGGGGCTCAGCCCAGCGCCTCGTTGCAACGGGCGCAGGTGCCCGCGTGGGCATGGGTGCCGACATCCGGCAGGATCTTCCAGCACCGCTGGCACTTCTCGCCCTCGGCCACCTCGAAGATCACGCCGACGCCCGGCACCTCGGGCAGGCGGAACGCCTCGTCCGGGATCGGATCG
Organism: Paracoccaceae bacterium; assembly: GCA_027351005.1. Taxonomy (GTDB): domain Bacteria; phylum Pseudomonadota; class Alphaproteobacteria; order Rhodobacterales; family Rhodobacteraceae; genus Solirhodobacter. The sequence goes on from DAIEJF010000219.1 coordinate 23,535, forward strand.
GTGGTCAACTGTATGCCCGAGGTGATGCACAGCTCGGCAAAGTCGGTGCCGTGCAGCAGCCGTGCCACCGCGGGATCGGCGATGTGGACCACCGGCGCGGCCTCGAGGCTGGCGCCGATCACCTTGGCGCTGCGTTGCACCTCAAGCGCCGCGGTGACCACGCGGCGCACCTGCCGCAGGCTGTCCCATTTGGCGGCCAGCCCCGCATCCTGCCAGTCGGCCGGGGTGGCGGGCATGTCCTGCAGATGGACCGAGCCGTCGTCGCCGGGGAAGCGCGACAGCCACACATCCTCCATCGTGAAGACGAGGATGGGGGCAAGCCAGGTGACAAGGCGGTGGAACAGCAGGTCCAGCACCGTGCGGCAGGCGCGGCGGCGCAGGCTGCCCGGCGCGTCGCAGTAGAGCACGTCCTTGCGGACGTCGAAATACAGCGACGACAGATCGACCGTGCAGAACTGGAACAGCCGCTGGAACACGCCCTGGAAATCATAGGCGGCATAGCCCTTGCGCACCTCGGCATCCAGTTCCGCCAGCCGGTGCAGCACCCAGCGTTCCAGCTCTGGCATCTGCGCCGCATCCACCCGCTCGGCATCCTCGAAGCCCTTCAGGTTGCCCAGCACGAAGCGCAGCGTGTTGCGCAGGCGGCGATAGCTGTCGGCGGTGCCTTTCAGGATCTCCGGCCCGATGCGCTGGTCCACGGTGAAATCGGCCTGCGCCACCCAGAGCCGCAGGATGTCGGCGCCGTACTGGTCGATCACCTCTTGCGGCACCACGGTGTTGCCGAGCGACTTGGACATCTTCATGCCCTTCTCGTCCAGCGTGAAGCCATGCGTCAGCACGCCGCGATAGGGCGCGCGGCCCTTGGTGCCGCAGGCCTGCAGCATGCTGGAATGGAACCAGCCGCGGTGCTGGTCGGTGCCTTCAAGGTAAAGATCGGCGATCCCGTCCGCCGTGCCATCGGCGCGGTCGCGCAGCACGAAGGCATGGGTGGACCCACTGTCGAACCACACGTCAAGGATGTCGAACACCTGCGTGTAGGCGGCCGGATCGTGCAGGCCCGCCAGCATCTCTTCCTTGAAGCCCGGCACATACCAGGCGTCGGCGCCCTTTTTCTCGAACGCGGCCACGATCCGGGCGTTCACCGCCGGATCGCGCAGCAGGAAGTCGGGGTCGGTCGGCTGCGCACCGACCTTGACGAAGCAGGTCAGCGGCACGCCCCAGGCGCGCTGGCGGCTGAGCACCCAGTCAGGCCGGGTTTCCATCATCGAATGCAGACGGTTGCGGCCCGACACCGGGGTGAATTGCACAAGCTGCTCGATCGAGGCCAGCGCGCGGGCGCGGATCGTGTCGCGCCCGGTCGGGCCGTTCAACCCGTCCTTCAGCGCGCGGTCGATGGCCACGAACCATTGCGGCGTGTTGCGATAGATCAGCGGCGCCTTCGAGCGCCAGGAATGCGGATAGCTGTGCTTGATCTTGCCCTTGGCAAACAGCGCCCCGGCATAGGCCAGTTGCTTGATCACCTCGACATTGGCCGGACCGTCCTTGCCATCGGGGTTGATGATCGACAGGCCGCCGAAGATCGGCAGATCCTTGCGGTACGACCCGTCGGGTTCGACGTTGTAGGTCATCCGCAGGTCCGGGAAGGTGTCGCGGAACTGGAGGTACACCTGATAGTCGTCATCGCCGTGGCTGGGCGCGGTGTGAACGAAGCCGGTGCCCGCGTCGTCGGTCACGTGGTCTCCGGGCAGCATGGGCACGGGGAAATCCCACTCGCCGTGCGCAGCTTCGATGCCGCGGAAGGGGTGGGCAAGCGTCAGGGCGGACAGCTCATTGGCGGTCACGTCGCGCAGGCGGGTGAACGCCTCGACCCGGCCCGCCTTGAAGACGGATTCGGCCAGCGCATCGGCGATCACGATCCGCTCGCCCGTCTTGGCGGTGCTGTTCTCGCCCAGCGCGCCGACCTCGTAGAGGCCGTAGGCGATCTCGGGGTTGAAACAGACGGCGCGGTTCTGCGGGATGGTCCAGGGTGTCGTCGTCCAGATGAGGATGGCGGCGCCGTCGAGGCGCTCCTTCGTCCCGTTCACCACCCCGAACCGCACCCAGATCGTGTGGCTGGTGTGGTCGTGGTATTCCACCTCGGCCTCGGCCAGCGCGGTCTTTTCGACCGGCGACCACATGACGGGTTTCGAGCCCTGATAAAGCGTGCCGTTCATCAGGAACTTCATGAACTCGTCGGCGATCACCGCCTCGGAGTGGTAGTCCATCGTGCGATAGGGGTCGGCCCAGTTGCCGGTGACGCCCAGCCGTTTGAACTCGGCGCGCTGCACGTCGATCCAGCCTTCGGCGAACTTGCGGCATTCCTGCCGGAAGGCCACCACGTCCACGTCATCCTTGTTCAGGCCCTTAGCGCGGTACTGTTCCTCGATCTTCCATTCGATCGGCAGGCCGTGGCAATCCCAGCCGGGCACATAGCGGGCATCGCGGCCCATCATCTGCTGGCTGCGCACCACCATGTCCTTCAGCACCTTGTTCAGCGCGTGGCCGATGTGCAGGTGGCCGTTGGCATAGGGCGGGCCGTCATGCAGGGTGAAAGGCGCACGCGCGCCCTTCTGCGCCGCCGCCTTGTCGCGCAGGCGGTCATAGACGCCGATGCGTTCCCAGCGGGCCAGCCAGTCGGGTTCGCGCTGCGGCAGGGCGGCGCGCATCGGAAAATCGGTTTCGGGCAGGAAGACGGTGTCACGGTAGTCGGGCAGGTCGGCGCACATGCGGGCGGTCCTCAACGGAATGGGTGGGGCGAAGGCGCAGCCTTCGCGCAGGGGGCTGGTCCCGGCGGCTGAACCGTCAGCACGCCGGGCCGCTAATTCGCCGCATCTGCGCGAAATCCCGGTCCATGCGCGGGCTTATACGCAAGGGCCGCGGGCGGGTCCAGAGCCTGCGGCGCCGCGCCCCGTTGCAGCAGCGGCCCGGGCGGCAGAGGGTGGCGGGAAAGGAGCCGCCGATGACCGCGACGATGACCGCCATGCCCCCGCGTTTCACCATCACGCCTGCGCAGATCGATCGGGTGATGGTGTCGTTCTATTACCGCATCCGTCATCACCGGGTGCTGGGGCCGGTCTTTACCGCCCATCTGGGCGAAGACGATGCCGTCTGGCGCGCGCATGAGGAAAAGATCGGGCGGTTCTGGAAGAACGCGATCCTGCGCGAGGGGGGCTATCAGGGCCGACCGATGATGGTGCACCGCGCCGCACCGGACATTCATCCCGACCATTTCCCGCAGTGGCTGGCGCTGTTCGACGACACCGCCGCCGCGATCCTGCCGCCCGAGACCGCGGCCGCCTGGTCGGCACTGGCGCACCGGCTGGGCGACGCGTTCCGCATGGGGGTCGAGGACGCCCGCCGCCCGGCGGGCGCCGTCCCCCGTCTGTCCTGAGGCCCGTCTGCTCTGAGGCCCGTCTGCTCTGAGGCCCGCCTATTCCGCCGCCTGCGCCGCGGGCGCCGCATCCTGTTCGGCCAGCCAGCGGTCGGCATCCAGCGCCGCCATGCAGCCCATGCCCGCCGAGGTGACCGCCTGCCGATAAACATGGTCGGTCAGGTCGCCCGCCGCGAAGACGCCGGGGATCGAAGTGCGGGTGGAGCCGGGCTCGACCTTCACATAGCCGCCGTGGTGAAGCTCAAGCTGGTCCTTCACCAGATCCGAGGCCGGGGCATGGCCGATCGCCACGAAGAACCCGTCGCAGGGGATCACGCTGGCCTCGCCCGTCACGGTATCCTTCACCCTGACGCCGGTGACCCCCATCGGCGCCTCGGTGCCAAGGATTTCTTCGACCGCCTTGTTCCACACGACCGCGATCTTGGGGTGCTTGAGCAGACGGTGTTCCAGGATCTTTTCGCAACGCAGGCTGTCGCGGCGGTGGACCAGCGTGACCTTGGTGGCGAAGTTCGTCAGGAACAGCGCCTCTTCCACCGCGGTGTTGCCGCCGCCGATCACCACGACCTCTTTCCCGCGGTAGAAGAACCCGTCGCAGGTCGCGCAGGCGGATACGCCGAAGCCCTTGAACTTATCCTCGCTGGGCAGGCCCAGCCATTTCGCCTGCGCGCCGGTCGCAAGGATCACCGCGTCGGCGGTGTAGGTGGTGCCCGAGTCGCCCACCGCCACGAAGGGGCGGCGCGACAGGTCGAGCGTTGCGATGATGTCGCCCACGATCTCGGTCCCCATGGCGCGGGCATGCGATTCCATCCGCACCATCAGGTCGGGGCCCTGCACCTCGGTGTCTCCGGGCCAGTTTTCCACCTCGGTGGTGATGGTCAATTGGCCGCCGGGCTGGATGCCCTGCACCAGAAGCGGTTCCAGCATCGCGCGCGCGGCATAGACCGCGGCGGTGTAGCCCGCAGGGCCGGAACCGATGATCAGAAGCCGGGTGTGCCGTGTGTCGCCCATCTTGGCCCTCGCCATTTCCATCCTGCCCCGATATAGGGCCCGCGGCCAGCCGGGGGAAGCCCGCGCGGCACCGGGCAAGCAACCGGGACGCTGGCCGAGCGATGCGTCAAGATGTTGCGTGAAATTGAAATAATATTGCGCGCGCCGGTCCGGTTTTGTAAGGTCTGGCCCAGCGATAGGGGATGACATGGCGCACTCGAAACTCGATCCGATCGACCGGAAGATCCTGGCAGAGCTTCAGGCCGACGGGCGGATGACGAATGTGGAACTTGCCAAGCGGGTGGGCATCTCTGCCCCGCCCTGCCTGCGGCGCGTGCGCACGCTGGAAGAGGCGGGCTACATCCGCGGCTACCATGCCGACATCAATCCGCGCGAACTGGGATTCGAGGTGCAGGTCTTCGCCATGGTGCGCCTGCACAGCCAGGCCGAGGTGGACCTTTCCGCCTTCGAGCGCCGCTGCCGCGAATGGCCGCTGGTGCGCGAGTGTCACATGCAGAACGGCGAGATCGACTTCATCCTGAAATGCGTGGCGCCCGATCTGTCCACGTTCCAGAGCTTTCTGACCGAACAGCTGACCTCGGCCGAGAATGTGGCCAGCGTCAAGACAAGCCTGGTAATCCGCTGCGCCAAGGATCAGCCGGGCGTGCCCTTCGACGTGCTGGAAGAGCGGGTGAACCGCAACGCCTGATCAGGCGGCGGCAATGCCCCCCTTCAACCGCAGGTCGCCGCGGCGCGGGGTGTCAAGTTCGGGCAGCAGCGCCTCGTTCGGAAAGAGGGCCAGAAACAGCGCCAGAAGGTCGCTCGGCAGGGCCGCGGCTTCGCGCACATCGGGCGCGTAGCTGCGCAGGGCCACACCGTTGACCAGAAGCGTGCGCCCGCCCGACAGGCAGAGGTGAAAGGCCGCGACGGGCGCCACGGGCGTCAGTTCCAGTACCGAGTCGCCGTCGACCAGGTCGGTCGCGGCAACGAAGGCGCCGATGCGCGACGACCAGATCATCGCGCCGGGCCCCAGCAGCAGATCCTGCATCGGGCGCTGGAATCCCAGCGCGTCGGCCGTCATCCTCAGCAGCCGGTCAGGCCGGCCCGACACGTCGCGGCGCTGGGGGTAAAGCGTCAGGCTGCCCTTCCACAGCAAGACCTCGGGCCCGGATTCGGCGGTATCGACGCGGTCGCCGGGCAACAGGTCCTCGACCGCCACGGGGCCCTGCGGTGTCGCCACCAGGGCGCCGCGGGCCAGCGCGGAAAACGCCTCCTCAAAGAAAGGCGTGGCGGGGGCGATCCGGTTCACCTCGGCCACCTGCCCCGATTCGTCGAGATAGACCGCCTCGTAGCGGCGCATCAGGGGGCGGGGGCGCGGCCGCGCGTCATCGGACATGGCAGAGGGGCGGAGCAGCATGGCTCCGGTCAGGCGGTCGGCAGCGGGCGCCTCTGGCATGGAACGGCCTTTCAGGTCTGGTCACATCTGCTTCGGCCCCCACCGAAGGTTCAGACAGACGGGGAATGCGGTGTCCCTGCCCGGCGTCGTCCGCCATGCGGCGGCGCCCGCAGGATCGCGTCGCCGGGAAACGCCCCGGCGCACAGCGCTCAGCGCGCGGCGGCGGCCACCTTCTGCGGCGCGGTCGCAAGCTTCAGCGCAGCAGGCATCCGGCGCATGTCGCGCGCGAACGGCAGCGCGGGCAGCGGACCCGCGCTTGCGGCGATCACGGATTTCAACCAGCGGCGATCCTTCTTCATCGGGAAACTCCGGTGCTGCGGGCGGGTCGGCATGACCCGCGACCCGATCACAGTCACCGCCCATTCAGGCGGACCAAGGGCGGCGTCTGGACTTTTCGAGGGGATGTGGCGGCGGAATTGTGGCGCGCGGCTAAAGCCGGATGATCGAGATCAGCCGACCGTAGTCGGCCTCTTTCCGGTGGGTGGTGCGGCGGTAGGAATAGAACCGGTCCGGGTCGCGGTAGGTGCACTGGCCGATCCACTCGGCATGGCCAACCCCCGCGCTGCGCAGCCGGTGCAGCCCGAAGGCCGGAAGATCGAACAACGGTCGCCCCGCGGGGCCGCCGGTGAAGAAGCGGCCATAGGCCGGGTCTTCGGCCAGAACGCTGTCCATGAACTCGGGGCCCACCTCGTAGGCGGCCTGGCTGATGGTGGGGCCGATCACGGCCACCACATCCGCGCGCCGCGCGCCCAGCGCCTCCATCGCGTCAAGCGTCGCCTCGAGCACGCCCGCCAGCGTGCCGCGCCAGCCCGCGTGGGCTGCACCGATCACCCCGGCGCGGACATCGGCGAACAACACCGGCTGGCAATCGGCGGTCAGGATGCCCAGCCCCAGCCCCGGCGTCGCCGTCACCATCGCATCGGCCGCGGGCCGTCCCTCGGGCGGGGCGGTCAGGGTCAGGACATCGGCCGAATGCACCTGGTTCAGCGTCACCAGACGCCCGGCGCCAAGCCCCAGCGCGGCCGCCGCGCGTTCGCGGTTGATCGCCACCACGTCGGACTGGTCCGACGAGCCAAAGCCGCAGTTCAGCCCCTGGAAGATCCCTGACGAGGCGCCCCCCTTGCGGGTGAAGAACCCGTGGCGCAGCGGCGAGAGGCGGTCGGCGTGAAGGATTTCCAGGGTCATCAGGCAAATCCCGGCGGCAACGGGGTGTGGATCGGATGCAGGGCAAGACACTTGAACAGCGTTCCCATTTCATCGGGGTGGGTCAAGCGCCGATGTGCGGCAACATGCGCGTCGAGCGCGGCGCCGGTCAGGCCGCGGGCCAGCGCCTGCGCGCGCGCCGTGATGCCCAGCCGTTCCAGCCACAGGCCCTGCGGGGTCAGCGGGCTGACCGCCACGCCGGGCGCGGCGCGGGCCAGCGCCTCGAAATCGACATGGGCGGTCAGGTCGGCCAGCCCCGGCGCGGCCAGCGGATCGGCCCGCCCGTGGCGCGAGAGCGCCTGCAACGTGTCGCCCAGCGAATGCCAGCCGCCGTAATCCACGATCACCGCCGCCCCGCCATGGCGGGCGATACGGCCAGCGATGGCCGCCATCGCGGGTGCGGCGGCGGGGCAGATCTCGACGATGTCGCCGGGCCGTGTGTCGGCCAGCCGGTGCGCCAGGGCCGCCTGCGCGGCGGGCGGGGCCAGGCCGAAGGCCAGCGCGCCGTCCACCAGCCCCACCACCCGCTCGCGCCAGCCGGCCGGATCGCGGACGAACTGGCGGATCGGCAGCGCATCGAAGAACTCGTTCGCGATCAGGAACAGTGGCGCTTCGGGCAGGTCGTCGAGGCTGTCGGCCCAACGGACCTCATGGCGCGCCAGCGTCTCGCGCTGGCGGGCGCGCAGGGTGGCCGAAGCCTCGATCAGGTGCACGCGCACCGCGTCGTGAAAGCCGGGCACCCCGCGGGTGGCGCGCAGGATGTCGGCCATCAGCGTGCCCCGGCCGGGCCCGGGTTCGGCCAGCGTCACCGCGGGCGGGCGGCCCTGGTCCAGCCACGCGCCGGCCAGGCACAGCCCCGCCAGTTCGCCGAACATCTGGCTGATTTCCGGCGCCGTGGTGAAATCGCCCTGCACGCCGAAGGGGTCACGGGTCGAATAATAGCCGTGGTCGGGGTGCAGCAGGCATTCGGCCATGTAATCGGCCACCGTCAGCGGCCCCGTCGCCGCGATCCGCCGCGTCAGGCTTTCGACCAGCGCCGTCACGCGCGCGCTTTCCGCATGGTCCACCAGACGACCGCCAGCCCGAAGGCGATCATCGGCAGCGACAGCACCTGCCCCATGCTGAACCCGCCAAGCTGGCCGAACTGGATCACGTTGCCGAAGGGATCAGAGGGGGTGATGAACTGCGCATCGGCCTGGCGGAAGAATTCAACAATGAATCGCGCCGTGCCGTAGCCTGCGACGAACAGCCCGCCCAGCCGCCCCGGATGCCGCAGCCAGCCCCGCCGCAGCGCCAGATAGACCAGCAGCAGACCCAGGATCACGCCTTCCATCAGCGCCTCGTAGATCTGCGAAGGGTGGCGCGTGCAGATCGTCAGCCAGTCGGGCCCGCAATCCTGCGCAGCCGCCCCCGGAAATGCCACCGCCCAGGGCAGATGGCTTGGCCGCCCCCACAGCTCGCCGTTGATGAAGTTGGCAAACCGGCCGAACATCAGGCCCTGGGGCGTGGCCACCGCCAGCGCATCAAAGACCGACAGCGCCGGGATCTTCTGGCTGCGGCAGTAGAGCAGCACCGCCACAACCACGCCCAGGAACCCGCCGTGGAACGCCATGCCGCCTTGCCAGAGCTTGAAGATCGACAGCGGGTCCTTGAGGTAATAGGGCAGGTCGTAGAACAGCACATAGCCCGTGCGCCCCCCCAGCACGACGCCCAGGATCACCCAGGTCAACAGGTCTTCCACCTGCGGCGGGGTCATCGGGGCCTGCCCCTCGCGCCAGAGCCGCGGCCGCTTCATCAGCGCCACGACGATGCGCCAGCCCAGCAGCAGCCCGGTGATATAGGCCAGCGCATACCAGCGCAGCGCGAAGGTGTAGCCCGCGACGCTGACCGAGAAGACCTCGGGGGAAATGTCGGGAAAGGGGATGTAGCCGTGCATGATGTCTCCTCGGGCGATACCTGCCGGGAGCGGTGCGGCGAAGTCAACCTTGTGCCTCGCAGCGACCGCACCATATAAGCCAAACGTGACACGACCGGAGACAGGCCCATGCAGACCCGCGGCAAGATGTTCGACGACCTGTCGAAGCTGATGACCAACGCGATGGGGGTGGCGCAGGGCGCCCGCACCGAGGCCGAGACGGCGATGAAAAGCTGGGTGGACCGCTGGCTTGCCGATCGCGACTTCGTGACGCGCGAGGAATTCGATGCGGTGCGCGCGATGGCGCAGAAGGCCCGCGAGGAAAACGAGGCGCTGAAGGCCCGCATCGCCGCGCTCGAGGCCGCCGCGAAGGGCTGACCCACCGGGGGCAGACGGGACAGGGCGCCGACGGCCCGGCCCGGGCGACGGCGCAGACCCATTGTTACCGCCGAGCGCAGGTTTGTGCCTTGCCTCGGCCGTCATGTATTCTTATTGCTGAATGCATATCCTGCCCCGCGTCTTTCCCCTCCCGCCCGGATCCCCGCCATGACGACCATCTTCCGGCCGACCACCGTGCCGCAGTTCCGCCGCGCTTTCCGGGCCGGGCTGGTCCGATATGCCGCGCTGCGACGCGCGATCCGCAACCTCGAGGTGGGGCTGATCGCGGTGGCCACGCTGGTGGGGGCCTTTGTCGGGTTGGTGACCTTCGGTCTGCGGATGCTGGTCGAGGTGCTGCACCAGATCGATTTCGCCCTGCTGCCCGATACCCACCTGTCCGGGCAGACGCAGGTGGATTTCTGGCGCCTGGCCCTGGTGCCGGGTCTGGGCGGGCTGGCGCTGGGGTTGATCACGCTGATCCTGCACAAGATCCGCCCGACCGAGATCGTCGACCCGGTGGAAGCCAACGCGCTTTACGGCGGGCAGCTCAGCTTTCGTGATTCGGCGCGGCTCACCGGGTTGACCGTGGTGTCGAACGCTTGCGGGGCCTCGGTGGGGATGGAGGCGGGCTACAGCCAGTTCGGCGCGGGCATCTTCGCCAGTGTGGGAGAATACTTCCACCTGCGGCGCGAAGACCAGCGCACGATGGTCACGGCCGGGGCGGCGGCGGCGATCGCGGCGGCCTTCAACGCCCCCCTCGCCGGGGCGTTCTACGGGTTCGAGCTGGTCCATTCCACCTACTCCACCCGCGTGCTGGCCCCGGTGCTTGCGGCCTGTCTGTCGGCGGTGATGGTGGTGCGCCAGGTGGGCCCCGACACACCGCTTTTCGCCGTCACCGGCGTGTTCGAGGTGCCCAACATCGACTATCTGCTGTTCGCCGTGCTCGGCCTTGCGGCGGCAGCGGTGGGCATCATCACCATGCGGCTGTCAACCTGGATCGAGCGCGTGCTGCGCGCCTCGAAGCTGCCCGCCTGGGCGCGGCCTGCGGTGGGTGGCGTGGCGCTGTCGATCCTGGGCTTCGGCTCGCCGCAGGTGCTGGGGTCGGGCCACGGCGCGATCCAGTGGCACCTGGAAACCCACTGGGCGCTGATCCCGCTGCTGCTGTTGCTGGCGGGCAAGGTCATGGGCTCGGCCGTATCGCTGGGCGCCAGCTTCCGCGGCGGCCTGTTCTCGTCCTCGCTGTTCATCGGGGCCCTTCTTGGCGCGGTCTTCGTGCAGGGGCTGGCGCTGATCGACCCCACCTTCCTGCCGGAACGCACCGCCTTCATGCTGGTGGGCATGGGCGCCACCGGCGCCGCGATCATCGGCGCGCCCTTCACCATGGTCTTCCTGGTGCTGGAATCGACCGGCGACTTCCTCATCACCTTCGCCACCCTCATGGGCGTGCTGATCGCGGCAACCACGGTGCGGCTGACCTTCGGCTACAGCTTCTCGACCTGGCGTTTCCACCTACGCGGTCTGCCGCTGAAGGGCGGGCATGACATCGGCTGGATCACCGAGCTGACCGCGGGCCGCCTGATGCGGTCGGACGTGCGCACGGTGCCCGTGTCGATGCCGCTGGCCCGGATCCGCGAGGTGGTGCCGCTGGGCAGCCGCAAGTGGATCTTTGCGGTGACCGATGCGGGCAGCTATGCCGGGATGATCGACGTGGCGGCGCTGCACGACCCCGACCTGAGCGACATGGTGGAACACCTTGTCGCCGCCGACCTGACGACCTGCCGCGGCTGCTTCATCCTGCCTGTCGACGACATCCGCGCCGTGCTGCGCAAGTTCCAGTCGGCGCAGGCCGAAACCCTGCCGGTGGTCGCCTCGGCCGAGACGCCGCGCATCCTCGGCTCGATTTCGGAAGACTTCTGCCTGAAGCGGTACACCCAGGAACTGGAACGCCGCCGCAGCGACGAACTGGGAATGCCGGGCCTCTGAGCCCGGCCCCCTGCCCCGGCCCGCCATCCGCCCGATCCCCCCCGGCCCGCGCACCGCGGGCGACGGGTGGGATTGCGGGTTGTCCACAGTTCTTTTCGCCAGAATTTCCTTTACAGGCTTCCGCTCAGCCTGCACCATATCTAGTAAGGAGAAGGCCATGGATGGCCGATCCTTGGGAGGTCACCCAGCGTCTTGTGGGCCTCGGCCCACCTGAGGCTAATTGAGTGAGGGCCGCGCATGTCGATCGCTGAAGACTTCCTCGACACGGATGAGATGCATCCCATCGACATCGTCGAGACGCTGGCAGAGCACCACGACTGGGATTTCGACCGCATCGCCGATGACCAGATCGCGATGGCGGTCGAGGGGCAGTGGCGCACCTATTCGCTGACGCTGGCCTGGTCGGACGCGGACGAGACGTTGCGGCTGATCTGCACCTTCGAGATGGAGCCGCCCGCGACCCGCATGGGCGAGCTTTACGAGGCACTGAACCGGGTGAACGACCTCTGCTGGGCGGGGGCCTTCACCTACTGGGCCGACCAGAAGCTGATGGTCTGGCGCTACGGGCTGGTGCTGGCCGGCGGCCAGATCGCCGGGCCCGAACAGATCGACCGGATGATTACCACCGCGGTGATGATGGCCGAGCGGTTCTACCCCGCGTTCCAGCTTGTCGCCTGGTCCGACAAGACGCCCGCACAGGCGATGCAGGTCGCCATTGCAGAGGCTTACGGGCGCGCCTAGGGTTTCCCCGACTCAGGACGGGGAGCTTTGATGACGCTGGAAACGGTGGCCCGCCGCGGGCTGGTTCTGCTTGGCTGCGGCAAGATGGGCTCTGCGCTGCTCGAGGGCTGGCTGACGCAGGGGCTGGCCCCTGCCGCGGTCTGGGTGCTGGAGCCGCACCCCTCTGACTGGCTGAAGGGCCTGGAGGCACGGGGGCTGCACCTGAACGCGGACCTGCCCGCCGATCCGGCCATCGTGCTGGTCGCCGTGAAGCCGCAGATGATGGCCGAGGCGCTGCCGCGGCTGGCTGGCTTCGGCAATGGCGGCACGCTTTTCCTCTCGATCGCGGCCGGAACGCCGATCGCCTTCTATGAACGGGTGCTGGGCGGGGCGACCCCGGTGATCCGGGCGATGCCCAACACCCCTGCCGCCGTGGGGCGCGGGATCACCGCGATCACCGGCAACGCGACGGCGGGCGCAGGCGATCTCGATCTGGCCGAGGCGCTTCTGTCCGCCGTGGGCCAGACCGTGCGGCTGGCGGGCGAACACCAGATGGATGCGGTGACTGCCGTCTCGGGCTCGGGGCCCGCCTATGTCTTCCACCTGATCGAGACGCTGGCCGCCGCGGGCGTGGCCGAAGGCCTGCCTGCCGACATGGCGATGACGCTGGCCAAGGCGACGGTGGCGGGCGCGGGCGAACTGGCGCTGCGGGCAGCGGAAGACCCCGCGCAGCTTCGGGTCAACGTCACCTCGCCCGGCGGCACCACGGCGGCGGCGCTGGCCGTGCTGATGGATGCCGAGACAGGCTTCCCCGCGCTTCTGCGCCGCGCGGTGCATGCCGCGGCCGAACGCGGGCGGGAACTGGCGAGGTAACGACCGGGCAAGGGGTATCCACAGCTCTTGCCCGTTTCTGCGACGGATTTAGGCGAAAGGCGTCCGATGATCAGCTACGACGACTTCCAGAAGGTCGACATCCGCGTGGGCCGCATCACCCGCGCCGAACCCTACCCCGAGGCACGCAAGCCCGCGATCAAGCTGTGGGTCGATTTCGGACCCGCGATCGGGGAAAAGCGCAGTTCGGCCCAGATCACCCGGCATTACACGCCCGAGGCGCTGGTGGGTCGGCAGGTGCTGGCGGTGGTGAATTTCCCGCCGCGCCAGATCGGCAAGGTCATGAGCGAGGTTCTGGTTCTGGGCGTGCCCGATGCCGACGGCGAGGTGGTGCTGATCGGCCCCGGCCACGAGGTGCCGCTGGGCGGGAGGATGTACTGATGCGCCGACTTCTGGTGACCCGCCGCCTGCCCGACCCGGTGCTGGAGGCCGCCGCCGCCCGGTTCGACATGGTGCTGCGCGACGACACCCGGCCGCTGAGCCGGGCCGAACTGGTGGCGGCGCTGACCGACTATGACCTGGTACTGCCGACGCTTGGCGACCGGTTCGACGCCGCGGCCTTTGCCGCGGTGCCGGGTCCGCGCTGTCGGCTGCTGGCGAATTTCGGGGTGGGCTACAACCATATCGACGTGGCGGCGGCGAAGGCTGCGGGGGTGGCGGTGACGAATACCCCCGGCGCCGTCACCGATGCCACCGCCGACATCGCGCTGACCCTGATGCTGATGAGCGCGCGGCGCGCGGGCGAGGGCGAACGGCTGGTGCGCGCGGGCCGCTGGGAAGGCTGGCATCCCACGCAGATGCTGGGCCTGCACCTGACCGGCAAGACGCTGGCGGTGATCGGCATGGGGCGCATCGGGAAGGCCATCGCCCGGCGGGCGCATTTCGGCTTCGGGATGACGGTCGTGTTCTACAACCGCTCGGCCGTGGCTGATCCGGGGGTGCCCGCCACGCAACTGCCCAGCCTGGCCCAGACGATGGCAGCGGGCGACGTGGTGGTGGTGGCGGTGCCCGGCGGCGCCGAGACGCGACACCTGATCGACGCCACCGCGATCGCCGCAATGCGGCCTGGCGCGCATCTGGTCAATATCGCCCGCGGCGACGTGGTCGAGGAAGCGGCGCTGATCGCGGCGCTTCAGGCAGGCCGCATCGCGGGCGCGGGCCTTGATGTCTACGAATTCGAGCCGCAGGTGCCGGACGCGCTGCGCGCGCTGGAAAACGTGGTGCTGCTGCCGCATCTGGGCACCGCCGCGCTGGAGGTACGCTCCGCCATGGGGATGATGGCGGTGGAAAACCTGATCGCCTTCGACGACGGGCGGCCGCTGCCAAACGCGGTCTAGCGCGCGCCCCCGCTTTCGGCCTCGCCGCTGCCGAACAGCCCCTGCAATCCGCGGGCGACAAGGTTCGATACCTTCGGCTTTGGCGCCGCGCGGAACGGCAGGGGGCGGCAGACCTCGAGCGCCGCGACCCCCACCCGGGCGGTCAGCGCGCCGTTCACCACCCCCTCGCCGAAGCGGCGCGAGAGCTTGGACAGAACGGTTCCCCCGGCGACCGAATGCACCAGATCATCGCCCGCGGCGACCGCGCCGGTGGCCACCAGATGCGTCATCACCGCCCGTGTCAGCCGCCAGCTGCCCAGAAGGCCGGACCGCCCGCCATACAGATCGGCGATGCGGCGGATCATCCGCAGGTTTGCGGCCAGCGCGGTCACCACATCGGCCAGCGCCAGCGGCACCAGCGCGGTGACGGTGGCCACCTGCCGGGCCGCGCCCTCGATCTCGCGCCGCGCGGCCTGATCCAGCGGCGCCAGAAGCTCGACTTCGGCCAGCGCGATCAGGGCGTCGGCGTCGAACAGATCGCCCTCGCGCTCCGTCAGGCGGGCCAGCGGCCAGCGCATCTCGTCGCGCCCGGCATAGAGGGCGGCGATCCGGCCCACGATGTGGCGCGCGGCCTTCAGGTCGCCCGTGCCCGCGGCCGCCTCGGCCTCGGCCCGGATGCCATCGACCCGGCGCAGGCGGGCAAAGGCCGCCAGTTCCCGCAACGCGACCGCCAGCAGCACCAGCACGAAGGCCGACACCAGCACCAGCGCCACCAGCCCCAGCACCCGGTTCTGCGCCAGAAGCCCGGTGACGAAGTTCCACGCCATCACCGACAACACGAAGGTGAAGAGCGCCGAGGCGGCCGCCCAGAACCATCCCGACAGGCGCGACCGTGGCCGCGCGGCGATGCGGAAGGCGCGGTCCATCGCGCCCGCATCGGGCACCGGCGCCGCGGCGCCGGGATCGGCGGGGGCGCCATCCAGTTCGATCACCATGGGGCGTTTCGGGTCGGTCATGCCAGCCGGTCTCCGATCAGGAACTCGGCCGCGCGGTCCAGCCGGATATGGGGCGGGCCCTCGCCGGGCTTCAGCGTGACGCGCGCGGGGGCAAAGCCCATCACCGCGAAATCGGCATCAAGCCAGCGCGCGGCGCCGTCGCGCGCGGGGATCAGCAGGGCGCCGGGGTCTTCGGGCAGTTCGCCCGGATACATCGCCGCCTGCCTGCCGGAGGACAGCAGCGTGCCCCGCACGCAGTCGAGCGTGCCGCCCCCCTGCGGCACCGTCTCCTCGACCGTGGCGCGCAGGCTGGCCAGCGACAGGGCCATGGTTTTCGCCCCGGCGAAATCGGCCCGGTCACGCGCCTCGCGCAGCATCGCCTCCATGATCGCGGTCAGGCGGCCGTGCTGGCTGTGGTGCAGATGGTCGGCCTTGGTCGCGGCGAACAGGATCCGCTCCACCCGCCGCGCGCCCAGCAGATCGGCCAGCCAGCTTGCCCGACCGGGCCGGAAGGCCGCGAGGATCTCGGCCATCGCGCGGCGCATGTCCTCGACCGCCTGCGGGCCCGCGTGAATGGCGCCCAGCGCATCGACCAGCACCACCTGCCGGTCGATCCGGGCGAAATGGGTGCGGAAGAAGGGGCGCACCACCTCGCGCCGGTAGGCGTCATAGCGCCGCTCCATCTCGCGCCAGAGCGCGCCGCGGCGGGCGGCGTCGGGCTTGGGAAGCGGCGCGAAGGTCAGGACGGGCGATCCTGCAAGCTCGCCCGGCAGCAGGAACCGGCCCGGGGTGCAATCGGAAAACCCGGCGGCGCGGGCCGCGGTCAGGTAGGCGGTGAAACTGGCCGCCAGCCCCTGCGCCACGGGTTCGTCCAGCCGGGCGGCGGGGTCGGCGGCGGCCGCCGCGCGCAGGAACTCGGCGGCCATCGGGCGGGCGGCGATCCGGGCCAGCGTCTCTTCGGCCCAGGCGGCATAGGGCCTGTCCATCAGCGCCAGGTCCAGCAGCCATTCGCCGGGATAGTCGATGATGTCGAGGTGAACGGTGCGCAGCCCCGCCAGACCCGACAGCCACCCCGCGGGCCGCACCTTCAGCGACAGGCGCAATTCGCTGATCGCGCGGGTGCTGTCGGGCCAATGCGGCGCAGGGCCGGTCATGGCGCCCAGATGCGCTTCGTAGTCGAAGCGGGGCACGGTGTCATCGGGCTGCGGCTGCAACCAGGCCGACACGATCCGCCCCTGCGCCGCCGCCTGCAGCTGGGGCATCCGCGCGCGGTCCATCAGGTTGGCCACCAGCGCGGTGATGAAGACGGTCTTGCCCGCGCGGCTGAGACCGGTCACGCCCAGCCGGATCACGGGTTCGAACAGCGCCCCGTTGACCGAGGCGATGGCCTGTTCGACCCCGCGCGCCACCCCGTCCGCAATCGTGCCGATCACCGCGCCATCCCTTTCCGTGCCGTCTCAACATAGGCGGTGCCCCCGCGCCGCGGTAGGGGCCGCTTGCCAAGTGCGGGGCGGCGCGCTACGCCCCGCCCATGCCCAGATACGCGCTGAAGATCGACTATGACGGCGGCCCGTTCAGCGGCTGGCAGCGGCAGGCTGCCCAGCCGTCGGTGCAGGCGGCGGTGGAAGAGGCGCTGCGGCGGCTGGACCCCGCGGTGGGCAGCATCGCCGCCGCCGGGCGCACCGATGCGGGGGTGCATGCCACCGGCCAGGTCGCCCATTGCGACCTGGCGCGCACATGGGAACCGTTCCGCCTGTCCGAGGCGCTGAACTGGCATCTGAAGCCCGCGCCGGTGGCGATCCTGGCGGTGGCGTCGGTGCCCGATGACTTTCACGCCCGCTTTTCCGCCATCGAGCGGCGCTATCTGTTCCGGCTGCTCTGCCGCCGGGCGCCTGCCACACATGACCGCGGGCGGGTCTGGCAGGTGGGTCATGCGCTGGATGTCGAGGCCATGCGCGCAGGCGCCGCCTTTCTGATCGGTCGGCATGATTTCACCACCTTCCGGTCGGCCATGTGTCAGGCCGCAAGCCCGGTCAAGACGCTGGACGAGATCACGATCGATACCGCCCCCGTGCCGGGCGGCGTGGAAATCCGCTTCCGTCTGCGGGCACGCAGCTTCCTGCACAACCAGGTGCGCTCGATCGTGGGCACGCTGGAACGGGTGGGCGCGGGGGCCTGGTCGCCGGGCGATGTGGGCCGCGCGCTGGCGGCCCGCGACCGCGCCGCCTGTGGCCCGGTCTGTCCGCCGCAGGGCCTGTATCTGACCGATGTGGGCTATCCGGCCGATCCGTTCGCCTGACCGGCCGTTCTCTGCCGACCCGCCTCAGTGCGCGTTGACAGGCGCCATGTCGTTCTGCCGCGCCAGCGCGAAGGCCAGCGCCCGGTCGCGCACCAGCGCAAGGCGTTCGCCATCGGCGTCATGCACCGCGTAAAGCATGCTGAGCCCCGGCAGTTGCGCCTGCACCTCGTCGGGCAGGCTGTTCACCGGCACCGGGCGGACATAGACGATGCGCTGCCCCGTTTCCGGCCCGAAATCGAATTTGACGTCCATCGAAACCTCCTCAGGCTTTCGTGATCCGTATGGTCTGCACGACGGGTTCAGGAACCTCCCGCACCAGATCGACGTGCAGAAGCCCGTTTTCCAGCTTGGCCCCGGCCACCTCGACCCCGTCGGCCAGCACGAAGCTGCGCTGGAACGCCCGGGCGGCGATGCCGCGGTGCAGGAACACGCGGTCGCCCGCGTCGTCTTCCTGGCGGCCGCGGATGACAAGCTGCCGATCCTCGACCGTGATGGTCAGATCCCCCTCGCGGAAGCCGGCCACGGCCAGGCTGATCCGGTAGGCGTTTTCCGAAGACTGCTCGATGTTGAAGGGCGGATAGCCCTCGGTCGCCGTCTTGGCGGTACGCTCGACCAGGCGGTCGAGTTGCTCGAACCCGAGCAGAAACGGATGAGATCCGAACGTCAGTTTGGTCATCAGGCCCAGCCCTTGCAGCAAGCGACTTTGCGGTGCGGCCCCGTTCATCGGCGGCCACGCCCCAGATATGGGCGACCTGCCGCGGCGTTGCAAGACCCCGCCGCCGCATCACTTTTCTTCCCCGGGCAGGGGCAAAGCCGCTATAGTACGAGCCTCTGGAAAAGCGACTCAAGTGCCCCTGCCACCATGAACGCGCCGATGGAACTGAACAGCGAGGAAGTGCTGCGCATCAAGCTCGAGGTGCTTCGTCAGGAGCATCGCGACCTTGACGATGCGATCCACGCGCTGCAGGCCAGTGCGCGGTCCGACCCGTCGTCGCTGCGGCGGCTGAAGAAGCAGAAACTGGCGCTGAAGGACCAGATCGCCAGGCTGTCGGACCTGCTGACCCCCGACATCATCGCCTGAGCGCCTTGCCCCCGGCCCTGCCCGGCTATAGTGCGCGCCTCAGAGCGCGGGGACAGGCATGGCAGACGTTGGCATCATCATGGGCAGCCAGTCCGACTGGCCGACGATGCGCGAGGCGGCGGCGATCCTCGACGAGCTGGGCGTCTCGTATGAGGCGAAGATCGTCTCGGCCCATCGCACCCCAGACCGGCTGTGGGACTATGGCAAGACCGCCGTGGACCGCGGGCTGAAGGTCATCATCGCGGGTGCGGGGGGCGCGGCGCATCTGCCGGGCATGATGGCCTCGAAGACGCGGGTGCCGGTGATCGGCGTGCCGGTGCAGACCCGCGCACTGTCGGGCGTCGACAGTCTCTATTCCATCGTGCAGATGCCACGCGGCTATCCGGTGGCCACGATGGCCATCGGCGGCGCGGCCAATGCGGGGCTGATGGCGGCGGCGATCCTGGCGCTGGGCGATCCTGCGCTGGCCGCGCGGCTGGATGGCTGGCGCGAGGCGCTTTCTGCCTCGATCCCCGAGGAGCCGCAGGATGAGTGACCCGCTTCCCCCCGGTGCGACCATCGGTATCCTTGGCGGCGGCCAGCTTGGCCGGATGCTGTCGGTCGCGGCATCGCGGCTGGGCTATCGCTGCCACATCTACGAACCCGGCGCCAACCCGCCCGCGGGCGACGTGGCCCACCGGGTGACGACCGCCCCCTACGAGGATGAAGCGGCCCTGCGCGCCTTTGCCGAGGCCGTCGACGTGGTGACCTACGAATTCGAGAACGTGCCCACCGCCGCGCTCGACCTGATCGAATCGCTGCGGCCGATCCGGCCCAACCGGCGCGCGCTGGCCGTCAGCCAGGACCGCATCGCGGAAAAGGATTTCCTCAGCGGCCTTGGCCTGCAGACCGCGCCCTATCACGCGGTGAACGATGCGCGCGACCTTGAGGCCGCGATTGCCGCGATCGGCACGCCCGCGATCCTGAAGACCACGCGGCTTGGCTATGACGGAAAGGGGCAGGCGCGGCTGTCCGCGCCCGAGGACGCCGCCGCGGCACTGGCCGCGATGAAGGGCGCGCCCGCCGTCTTGGAGGGCTTTGTCAGCTTCGAGCGCGAGGTGTCGGTGATCGCGGCGCGCGGTCTTTCGGGCGAGGTCTCGGCCTATGACCCCGGCGAGAACGTGCACCGCGCGGGCATCCTGCACACCACCACCCTGCCCGCACGCCTGACCCCGGCGCAACGCACCGACGCGGTGCTGATCGCCGCGCGCATCCTGAATGCGCTGGATTACGTCGGGGTGCTGGGGGTGGAACTGTTCGTGACCCCGCGGGGCCTTCTGGTGAACGAGATCGCGCCGCGCGTCCACAACTCGGGCCACTGGACGCAGACCGGCTGCGCGGTGGACCAGTTCGAACAGCACATCCGCGCCGTGGCGGGCTGGCCCCTGGGTGACGGCAAGCGGCACAGCGACGTGACGATGCTGAACCTGATCGGCGACGACATCGCGCAGGTGCCGCAGATCGCGCGCGAGCCGAACGCCGCCCTGCACCTTTACGGCAAGGCCGAGGCCCGGCCCGGCCGCAAGATGGGGCATGTGAACCGCATCACCGGACCGGCGCGATAGCGGCTCAGGCCGCCACGCCCCCCACGATCCGCGCCAGCGCGGCGCGGATGTCGGGGATGGGGCCCATGGCGTCCACTCGGTCCAGCACACCCTTGGCCGCGTAATAGGCGATCAGCGGCGCCGTTTCGGCGTGATAGGCCGCCAGCCGCGCCGCCACCGTTTCGGCCTTGTCATCGGCCCGCCGCTTGAAGGCGGTGCCGCCGCACTTGTCGCAGACGCCCGCCACCGCGGGCTGCTTGAAGCTGTCGTGATAGCCTTCGCCGCAGGTGGCGCAGGTATGGCGCCCGGCGATACGGTCCACCATCGCGGCGTCATCGACCTCCAGCGACACGGCCGCCGTCACCCGCTGGCCGTTGGCCGCCAGCAGTGCGTCCAGCGCCTCGGCCTGGCCGCGGGTGCGGGGAAAGCCGTCAAGGGTCACGCCGCGCGCCACGTCGGGTTCGGCCATCCGGTCCTTCAGGATGGCCAGCACGATGTCGTCCGACACCAGCGCCCCCGCCTCCATCACCGCCTTGGCGGCAAGGCCCGCGGGGGTGCCCCGGGCCACCGCCGCGCGCAGCAGGTCGCCGGTGGACAGCTGGATCAGGCCGAAGTCCTCTTCCAGAATACGGGCCTGGGTTCCCTTGCCTGCGCCCGGCGGGCCCAACAGGATGATGACAGCGGGCGCAGGTTGGGTCATGGGCTTACCCCCGGTTCATGCGGTTGTTGATCAACTCGTCCACCACGGAAGGATCGGCCAGCGTCGAGGTGTCACCCAGCGCGCCGAAGTCGTTTTCGGCGATCTTGCGCAGGATGCGGCGCATGATCTTGCCGGAACGGGTCTTGGGCAGGCCCGGCGCCCACTGGATCAGGTCGGGGCTGGCGATCGGGCCGATTTCGGTGCGCACCCATTTCACCAGTTCCTTGCGCAGGTCCTCGCTGGGCGCCTCGCCGTTCATCAGGGTGACATAGGCATAGATGCCCTGCCCCTTGATCGGGTGCGGATAGCCCACCACCGCGGCCTCGGCCACCTTGGCATGCGCGACCAGCGCCGATTCCACCTCGGCCGTGCCCATCCGGTGACCCGACACGTTGATGACGTCATCCACCCGCCCGGTGATCCAGTAGTAGCCGTCCTCGTCCCGGCGGCAGCCGTCGCCGGTGAAATAGTAGCCCTTGTACTGTTCGAAATAGGCGGACTGGAACCGCTCGTGATCGCCCCAGAGCGTGCGCATCTGCCCCGGCCAGCTGTCGGCGATGCACAGGACGCCTTCGGTCTCGGTCTCGGGCTTGATCGCGCCCGTGGCGGCATCAAGCACCACCGGTTTCACCCCGAAGAAGGGCAGCGTGGCCGCGCCCGGCTTGGTCCCGATGGCGCCCGGCAGCGGGGTAATCATGTGGCCGCCGGTCTCGGTCTGCCAGAAGGTGTCGACGATCGGGCATTTTCCCTTGCCCACATGCTCGTTGTACCAGTTCCAGGCCTCGGGGTTGATCGGCTCGCCGACAGAGCCCAGCAGCTTCAGGCTGGACAGGTCGTGCCTGGCGGGCCATTCCGGCCCCAGGCCCATCAGCGACCGGATCGCGGTCGGGGCGGTGTAGAACTGCGCCACCTTGTGCTTCTCGATCACGGCCCAGAACCGGCCCGCGTCGGGATAGGTCGGCACGCCCTCGAACATCAGCGTGGTCCCGCCATTCGCCAGCGGGCCGTAGATGATGTAGCTGTGGCCCGTCACCCAGCCCACGTCCGCCGTGCACCAGAACACGTCGCCATCGTGGTAATCGAAGGTGTACTGATGCGTCATCGAGGCATAGACCAGATAGCCGCCCGAGGTATGCACCACCCCCTTCGGCTTGCCCGTGGACCCCGAGGTGTAAAGGATGAACAGCGGATCTTCCGCCCCCATCGGCCGGGCCGGGCAATCCGGCGCAACCTGATCCATCATCGCCTTCACGTCGACATCGCGGCCCGGGATCCAGCTGGTCTGATCGCCGGTGTGCTTGACCACGAGGCAGCGCACCTTGTCGGAACAATGCAGAAGGGCGGCATCGGTGTTGGCCTTCAGCGGCGTCCGCTTGCCCCCCCGCGGGGCGCTGTCGGCGGTGATGACCAGCTTGGCGCCGCAGTCGTTGATCCGGTTGGCCAGCGCGTCGGGCGAAAAGCCCGCGAACACGACCGAATGCACCGCGCCGATGCGCGCGCAGGCCAGCATCGCATAGGCGGCCTCGGGGATCATCGGCAGGTAGATCACCACCCGGTCGCCCCGCATCACGCCCTGGCTCAGCAGGACGTTGGCCATCCGGTTCACCTTCTCGTGCAGCACCCGATAGGTGATGTGCTGCGCGGGCGTCGCCGGATCGTCGGGCTCCCAGATGATGGCGGTCTGATCGGCGCGAGTCGGCAGGTGCCGGTCGATGCAGTTCACCGCGACGTTCAGAACGCCGTCCTCGAACCATTTGATGCTGACGCGGCCATAGTCGAAGGTGGTATTCTTCACCTTGCTGTAGACCTGCATCCAGTCCAGTCGACGCCCGTGCTCGCCCCAGAACGCATCGGGGTCGGCCAGCGAGGCGTCATACATCGCCCGATACGCCGCGGCGGTCACATGCGCCTGCGCGGCGAACGCGGCCGGCACCGGATGCGGCGCCACCTTCGGATGATCGGTCATGGAAACTCCTCCTCTGGCTTGCTGCCATCCCTGCGATGTCATAGCCCGGCGCACCCGCGGACGGAAAGCCGGCTCATCCTCCGCGGGGCAATCTATCGCATGGTCAATCTTATCGTAAACCTTTTTGAATCATGGATTTTTCTGTAAATCACTTCACAAGATGCCGCAGCGCAGGGTAAATTATTTACATACCGCCTCGAATTTGCGCCGAAATTTCAACGACCTGCCCGGTCGACTGGCACGGAAAACCGGCAAATCCATCCCGAAGCCGGGTTTCGCCCTGCCAACCCCGGCCGCGCGCGCCCCGAACAGGGCCGCGCGGGACGAACGATCGTGACGTGCTGCCTGTCGATGGCGAAGGAATCGTGCGTGCGCGATTCGCCCCGTTGCCGAGGCCGGGCCGCGGGCCTAGCTAGGACGCTGAGAGGAGCCCGCGATGCCCGAACCCGTGAACCCGATCCGCGCCACCGATGACGAGGCCCGCCACCTGGCCCGCCGCCTTCTGGCCGAGGCCCGCTTTGCCGCGCTGGCGGTGCTGCATCCCGCGACCGGCGCCCCGTCGGTCAGCCGCATCGCACTGGGACAGGACCCGGGGGGCACGCCGGTCACGCTGATCTCGACCCTGGCGTTCCACACCGGCGCGCTGCAGGCCGACCCCCGCGCCGCGCTGCTGGTGGGTGAACCCGGACCAAAGGGCGACCCGCTGACCCACCCCCGCCTGTCGGTCGATGTGCGCGCCCGCTTCATCGACCGCGCGGGGCCCGAGCATGGCGCGCTGCGCGCGGCCTGGCTCACCCGCCACCCCAAGGCGAAGCTTTACGTCGATTTCGCCGATTTCGGCTTTGTGGCGCTGAACGTTCAGGGCGCGTCGCTGAACGGCGGATTTGGCAAGGCCTATGTGCTGACCGCGGCAGACCTGCTCGGGGGCTGAGGCGCTCAGACCGCGCTGAACCCGCCATCCACGAACAGTTGCGCCCCCGTGACAAAGGCGCTGTCGTCGGACGCAAGGTAAAGCGCCGCGCGGGCGATGTCGTCGGGTCGGCCCATCCGCCCCTGGCTTGCGCGGATCGCCTCTTCCGAGGCATCGACCCCCAGCGCCTGCAACTCTGCCACCTCGCGGCGGCCGTGCGGGGTGTCGATGAAGCCGGGGCAGACCGCGTTACAGCGGATGCCGCGGTCGCGGAACTCTACCGCGATGGCGCGGGCGAACATGTGGCAGGCGCCCTTGGTGGCGTCGTAAAGCACCTCCATCGGCGTGGCGTAGACGGCCGAGATCGACGAGGTGCAGACGATCGACCCGCCTCCCGCCGCGATCATCTGCGGCAGCACGGCGCGGGTCATCAGGTACATGCTTTTCACGTTCACGGCGAAAAGACCGTCCCAGTCCGCTTCCTCGGTATCAAGGAATGGCTTGATGACGATGGTGCCCGCATGGTTGAACAGCACGTTGACCGGCCCCAGCGCGGCCGTGACGGTGGCGACGGCGGCCTCGACCTCGGTCTTGCGGGCGACATCGGCCGCGGCAAACACCACCCGATGGCCCGCCGCGCGCAACTCGGCGGCCAGCGCCTCGCCCAGCGCGGCGTTGCGATCGACGATCCCCACCGCGGCCCCTTCGGCCGCGAAAAGCCGCACTGCCGCCGCCCCGCAGCCCGAGGCGCCGCCCGAGACCAGCGCCACCTTCCCCGCCAACCGATCCGCCATCACGCCCTCCTGCCCAGACGGGGCGCAGCCTAGGCGCCCCGTCCGGCCCGTTCAAGGAGGTCAGTTCGGGTTGTCGACCCGCGTGGTCACCATCACCTTGCCCGCAACCGGCACAGGCCAGCCCAGCGTCACCTGCCCCCGGCCGCTGCCCTGCTGCGCCGTGGCCGCGGGCATGTCGTAGCGCGCCACGCCGCCCGCGTCGGTGATCGCCCCCGACGCGGCGATGCCGGTGACAAAGCGCGCCCAGCCCCCGAACGGCAGATAGGCCGAGGGGTCGAGCGTCCAGGTCTTCGCGGCGGTGTTCTGCTGGAATTCCAGCGAGACAGGGCTGACCGCGGCCTGCGTCACCCCGTTGAAGGCGTTGTTCTGGAACACCACGTTGCGGAACCGCCCGTAATCGAGCCCCGCAACCGTGGCATCCACCGCCTCGACCCGGTCCACCGTGGCGCTGATGGTGCGGAAGACGTTGCCCGTCACCGCCAGCCCCCAGATGAAATGCCCCGGACCCTTGGGCGCCACCACGATCCAGCGGAACCCGGTGCCGACCCCCTTCACCGTGAAGATGTTGCCCGTCACCGTCAGGCCGCCGTAGCTGTATTCGCCCAGAAACCCCGGCGCCTGGTCATGCTCGTTCGACCATTCGATGAACTGGTTGTCGATGTAGTTGCCGATGATCGTGGACTTGGGGTTGGTTGCCGTCAGCACGATCCCGCCCAACCGCACCCCCAGCGTCTCGTCGTCGCCCTGGAAGAAGTGGTTGCCGCTGATGACATGGCCAAGCCCGTTCATCACCGCCGTATGGCGGAACCGGCTGGCGCGGTTGCTGCGGATCTTGGTGTCGTTGGCATTGACGTTGAAGGCGATCGAGGTGCGGTCCTGCGCGCGGCCGCCCTGGTCGCTGTCTTTCGACAGGAACTGGCACTGATCCAGCAAGAGCCCCAGGCAGCCGGTGCCGATCGAGGTGATGCCGCGGTCCTTGGGCGCGTTGAACACGCAATCCGAAAACCGGCAGACCGTGCCCGCCGAGGCCAGCATCACCGCCGAGCAGACGCCGGCGCAGTAGAATTCCAGGTTCGTCACCTCGAACTTGTCCAGCCGTGCCATGCCGCTGAAATCCAGCGCATAGCGGAACCGGCGGAAGCTGTAGCCCTGGGTGCCAGCGGCGTTCCAGAGCGGCTGGCTGAGCGTCACCGTGCCCGCGCCGACGCTGGTCGCGGTCACATAGACCTCGCGGCCCACGCCGTTGCCGGTGACCAGCGCGCCAACCGGGATCTGCGCGACGTTGGTGATCCCGCTCAGCGTGAAGGGCTGGGCCGCGGTGTAGGTGGCCTGTGCGGTCACCACCACATCGGCCCAGGCTGCGCCCGGCTGCGGCGCGAGCTGGCCGTTGGTCAGCACCCGCCGGGTCTGGAAACTGTCGAGCCCGGCCACCGCGGCCACATCGACCGGCGCGCTCAGTTGCACCTGGCGGCCGCCGAGGTCCAGCACGGAATGGTCGGTGTAGTTGAACAGCGCCTGCAGCATCCGGCGGAACCCGGCCTCTTCGCCGCCGAAGGCCGCCTCGTAGCTGGGCAGGTCATAGCTTTGCCGCAGCGACAGCCGCATGCTGTCGGGCATGGCAAGTTGCCCCTCGAACCGGACGGGGGCGTTCAGGGTCATGTTACCCGGCAGGTAATAGCGCCCCGTCGATACCAGCAGGCTGCACCGCTGGGCAACCGCGGCGCTGTCGGCCGCTGCGAAGGCCGCGCGGTCGTCGGTGATCCCGTCGCCCTTCGCGCCATAGTCGCGCACGTCCACCCAGTCCATCAGCGTCCGGGCGAAGATGTCGGTCACATCCTCGATGCGCAGATCGTCGATCCGCACCACGCCGCCGTTCGGCCCCGTCAGATCCAGCCCGAAATGGCCGTAGTTGGGCGCAGCCCCCCACACCATGTCGACGCCGCGCCGGTTGCCCACGCCCACGATGGCGCTGATCGTGGCGACCGTGCCATAGGCGCTCAGCGTGACCTGCGGCCCGGACAGGGCCACCTCCGTGACCGCCCCGGCGGCATTCCCGGCCCAGGCGCCCACCCGCAGCGTGGGCAGGTTGCCCGACATCGCCTTTACCCGGGCCGAGATGCGCAGATAGACGCCGGGCAGGATCGGGGTCTGCACCATATGGCGCAGCTTCTGCGTGGCCGATGTCTTCTGCAGTTCCAGACAGCCGCCGAAATCCTGATCGGCAGGCACATAGGCGGCATTCGGCTGGCCCGCATAGCTTCCCGAACCGGGCGTGCCGTCCTCGTAGGACCAGGACGAAAGCCCGGCCGAAAACGGCGGCGGCATCAGCGCCACGCCGTCGGTGATGGTGATATCCATGAATTGCCCCTGCGTCGTTGACCTCGGGCCTATACGCCCGGCCGGGCCCGCGGGACACGACAGCCAGCCCCCGCCCGCCGCATCGCGCATGGCTCGTGCTGCCGGACGGACCGCCCGGGGATCAGAGCTAGCAGCCCGCCATTAACCCGCGGTTAACCGGGCGCGCGCGTCAGGCGCCAAGCCCCTGCTGCGGAAGGACCTGAACCGCGTCGATCCGCCAGGCACCGCCCACCTGCACCATGCGGTAATCCAGCATCCAGAGCCGCCCGGCCGGATCGGTCACCATCACCCGCTGCCACAGTCCGCCTGCCACATCGCGCAGTTGCAGGTATTTGACCGCGCTGGGATGCCAGACCATCGGATACCCGGTTCTGACCATGGTTCCGAAGTTGTCGGGGGTCTGGAACAGACCCTGGATCGTCGGCGAGGCAAAGGTGAAGGCGGTGGCAAAGTCGTCCTTCTGGAAGGCCGCGATCTGGTCGCCGATGACCGCCTGGATCGCGGGATTCGGCGCCTCGTCGGCCAGCGCTGCCATCGGCGCAAGGAAAAGGAATGGCAGAACCTGCAATGCACGCTGCATCGTCGTCCTCCTGTCATGTCCCCATTGCACAGCTAGGGCGCACATATGCCGCGGCAAGGGCGTCTTCGGAGGCATATCTTTCCGCGGCCCGAGAGACTAGATTTGCCCCAAAGGAGACCATCGTGGCCTTCACCTTCGCACGCAGCGACCGCAGCCTGGAACGCGGCGCCCGCCGCATCGGCAGGGAACAGGTCGGGCGGGCGCTGTCGCAGATCGACGCGCCCGCCGTTCCGCCCCCCGTCGCCGTGCATGAGGTGCGCAAGGCGGTGAAGCGGCTGCGCGCACTCTTGCGGCTCTTGCGCCCCGGCCTGTCCGACCATGCCTCGCTGGACATGCTGCTGCGCGATGCCGCCCGCCATGTCGCGGCACTGCGCGATGCCGATGTGCTGCTGCACACCCTGGAAACCCTGTCGCCCGGCGGCCTGCCCGCGCTGCGCGCCGCGCTGCATGCCCGCCGCGACGCGGGCGGCGCCGATACGGACGCCGCGCTGGCCGCCTGCCGCGCCACGCTGACCGAGGCGGCGCCGATGCTGCGTGGCCTGTCGCTGACCGGCAGCAGCGATGATGTGCTGCACGCGGGGCTGTCCGTCACGCTGCGGCGCGCGCAGTCGGCCAACCGCATCGCATTGCGGGCCGACAGCGCGGTGGCGTTGCACGATTTCCGCAAGCGGGTGAAGGACCACCTTTACCACGCGCGGCTGCTGACCCCGCTCTGGCCCGAACTGATGCACCCGCATGCCGAGGCGGCCGAACTGCTGTCGGAGACTCTGGGCAAGATGAACGACATTGCCGTTTTCGTCGAGGCGCTGGCCCCGCTGCACCTGCCCGACGACGAACGCGCGGCGGCGCTGACCCTGGCGCATCTGCGCCACGACCGGCTTGCGCTGACCGCCCTGCCGCTGGGCGCCCGCCTCTTTGCCGGTCGGCCCGAGGATCTGGCCGACCGCTGGTGTGCCCTCTGGGCGATCTGGATGGCCGAGGCTTAGGCCTCAGGCCAGATCGCCCGCCAGCCCCTTCTCGATCAGGGCAATGGTCCTTTCGACACCGTAAAGCGCGATGAACCCGCCAAAGCGCGGCCCCTCGCTGGCGCCCAGGCAGACCTCGTAGAGCGCCTTGAACCAGGTGCGCAGCGGGTCGAAGCCGTGCTCGTTGCCCACCGCATAGACGATGTTCTGCAGGGCTTCGGGGTCATGCGTATCGCCCGCCGCCCGGAGCCGCGCGACAAGATCCGCCATCGCCACCCGTTCCTTGCCATCGGGCGCACGGAACTTGCGCGTGGGCGCCACGAAGTCGCGGAAGTAGCGCACCGCGAATTCCGCCGCCTGATCCAGATCGGGGTTGCCCTCGGGGCTGGCGTCCGGGGCATAGCTGCGGATGAAGCCCCAGAGCCCGGACTTGTCGGTGGCCCCGGCCACGCTGGCCAGGTTCAGCAGCATCGCAAAGGGCACCACCATCCGGCTTTCGGGGGGCGTGCCGCCGTGGATGTGCCACACCGGGTTTGCAAGCTGCCCCGCCGCGTCCTGCGTCGGGAAGGCGCGCAACTGCTGGTGATATTCGTCCACCGCCTTGGGGATCACATCCCAGCTCAGCCGCTTGGCGGTCTTGGGCTTGAGGAACATGTAATAGCTCAGGCTCTCGGTCGAGGCATAGGTCAGCCATTCGTCGATGGTCAGCCCGTTGCCCTTCGACTTCGAGATCTTCTGCCCGTTTTCGTCCAGGAACAGCTCGTAGGTGAAATGCTCGGGCTTCACCCCGCCCAGAATCTCGCAGATCCCGTCGTAGATCGGCGTGTTGGTGGAATGGTCCTTGCCGTACATCTCGAAATCCACCCCCAGCGCGGCCCAGCGGGCGCCGAAGTCGGGTTTCCATTGCAGCTTCACATGGCCGCCCGTGACCGGCAGGGTGAATTCCTGCCCCGTCTCGTCGTCGAAGGTCACGGTGCCCGCCTTCGCATCCACATGCTTGATCGGCACATACAGGACGCGGCCGGTGTCGGGGTGGATCGGCAGGAAGCAGGAATAGGTCTGCTGGCGCTCCTCGCGCAGGCTTGCCAGCATGACCGCCATGATCTCGTCGTATCTCTCGGCCGCCTTCAGCAGGATCGCGTCCATCTTGCCGGACTTGTAATACTCCGTCGCGCTGGCGAATTCGTACTCGAACCCGAAGGTATCGAGGAACCGACGCAGCATCGCGTTGTTGTGGTGGCCAAAGCTTTCGAACTGCTCGAACGGATCAGGCACCGAGGTCAGCGGCTTTTGCAGGTTCTGCTTCAGCATGGGCATGTTCGGCACGTTTTCGGGCACCTTGCGCATGCCGTCCATGTCGTCCGAGAACACCAGAAGCTTGGTGGGGATGTCCGAGATTTCCTGGAACGCCCGGCGGATCATCGTGGTGCGCGCAACTTCCCCGAAGGTGCCGATATGCGGCAGCCCGCTGGGGCCGTAGCCGGTCTCGAACAGCACATAGCCTTTCGCGGGCGGCGCGTCTTCGTAGCGTTTGAGGATCCGGCGCGCCTCTTCGAAGGGCCAGGCTTTCGAAGTCATCGCGGCATCGCGGAACGCGGACATGGGATCATCCTCGGGAACGCAGGCCGGGCCCCGTGCCCGGCCCAGCCCGCTTAGTGAACCCGCCCCCCAAGGTCAAGTTTTCAAGCCCCGCTTTTCCCGGCCCGCGCAGACCCTGCGGCACCGGGGGCGCGACCCCGCCTCCCCTTGCCCGACCGCGCGGCCTTTCCTATTGTGACGACAAGCACAAAGGACGCACGCAGATGAGTTTCGACACCGCCTCGATGACCCCTCAGGACAGCCTCGTGGCGCTGATGATTGCCGTTTCCGCGTCGGATGAAACGATCCGCACTGCCGAACTGATGATGATCCAGGGCATCGTGAACCACCTGCCGGTCTTCGGCGGCTACGACCCCGACCGGCTCAATCGCATCGCCCAGGTGGTCTTCGACCTGTTCGAAGAGGAAGACGGACTGGACGCGCTGTTCGGCCTCGTGCGCGACGCGCTGCCCGAACGGCTGCATGAAACGGCCTATGCGCTGGCCTGCGACGTGGCCGCGGCCGATGGCAAGCTG
>DAIEJF010000233.1 GCA_027351005.1 Paracoccaceae bacterium
CACCCGGCCGTCGGCGGTCTCGACCCGCGCCCGGCAGCCGGTGCCGCCGCCATCGATCCCCAGAAACAGCGGGCTCATGGCCCGATCCGTTCGATCCGCGCGCCGCAGCGGCGAAGCTTCACGTCAAGCTGCTCATACCCCCGGTCAAGGTGGTAAAGCCGGTTCAGCACCGTCTCGCCCTCGGCCGCAAGCCCCGCCAGCACCAGGCAGACCGAGGCGCGCAGGTCGGTGGCCATGACCGGCGCGCCCTTCAGCCGCGTGGCGCCGCGCACCACCGCGGTGGTGCCCTGCAGCCGGATGTTGGCGCCCAGCCGCGACAGTTCCGGCACATGCATGAACCGGCTTTCGAAGATCGTTTCGCGGATCATCGCGGCGCCCTCGGCCTGGGTCATCAGCGCCATGAACTGCGCCTGAAGGTCGGTGGGAAAGCCGGGGTAGGGCTCGGTCGTGATGTCGGTCGCGCGAAGCGGCCCGCCGCCCGCCACGATCAGCCCGCGGTCGCCCGGCCAGACGCGGACGCCCGCGGCCTCCAGCGCCTGCACCACGGCGGCCATGTGTTCCAGCCGGGCGCCCGACAGCTCGATCTGGCCGCCCGTGATCGCCGCGGCGATGGCATAGGTGCCGGCCTCGATCCGGTCGGGGATCAGGCGATGGATGGCCGGGCGCCAGACGGTGCCGCCGGAAATCAGGATGCGATGGGTGCCCGCGCCCTCGATCCGGGCGCCCATCGCGGCGAGGCAGGCGGCCAGATCCACCACCTCGGGTTCGCGCGCGGCGTTCAGGATCTCGGTTTCCCCCCGCGCCGCCGTGGCGGCCATCATCGCGGTTTCCGTGGCCCCGACCGAGGGTGACGGAAGCACCAGCCGGTTGCCGCGCAGGCCGCCGGGCGCGCGGGCGTGGATCAAGCCGCCTTCGATCGCGATCTCGGCGCCCAGCGCGGTCAGGGCCGCCACATGCATGTCCACCGGGCGCGCGCCGATGGCGCAGCCACCGGGCAGCGACACCCGCGCCTGCCCGAACCGCGCCAGCAGCGGCGCCAGAACCAGCACCGTGGCACGCATCCGGCGCACCGTGTCATATCCGGTGTCGGCAGGGCTGGCAGCGGCGGTGTCGAGGGTGGCGGACCCCGCATCGCGGGTGACCGCGGCGCCATGCTGCGCCATCAGGGCCAGCATGTTGGCCACGTCGGCCACCTCGGGCAGGTTCTGCAGGGTCAGGCAATACGGGCTCAGCAGGCTGGCGGCGATCTGGGGCAGGGCCGCGTTCTTCGCCCCGGCGATGGCGACCGCCCCCCGCAGCGCATGGCCGCCCTCGATCCTCAGCCTGTCCATGATGCCCCGCTTTCCGTCGGCAAAGCCTTCATCGTGCATTCTCTGCTGTCAAGTCAGGGCGGAATAATTTATTCATCAGACCGGAACGGTGCGATGTGGTGCGGAGGGGAAATGTCGGTCATCCGGAAAATCCAGGCGAACCTTGACCGAATGTCACCCGCCGACCGCGAGATCGGCCGCTTCATCGCCGAGAACCCCGACAAGATGCTGGGCCTGTCGTCGGCTGCGCTGGCAGCAGAAACCGGGCGCAGCCAGTCAAGCGTGGTGAAGTTCGCACAGCGGCTGGGCTTTGCCAGCTATCAGGATCTGAAGCTTGCCGTCAGCACCCACCGCGCGCAGGACTGGCGGCTGCCGGCCGGGCCGATCCACGGGTCGATCGCGCAAGAGGACGGCTTTGCCACCGTGCTGGAAAAGCTTGTGTCGTCGAAGTACCGGGCGATGCGGGAAACCGTGGCCGCGAACGGCGCGCGCGAGGTTGGCCGGGCGGTCGAGGCGCTGGACGCGGCCCGGCGGATCTATCTGGCGGGGGTGGGCGCCTCGTCGCTGGTGGCAAGCGATCTCAGCTACAAGCTGCTGAAACTGGGCCGCGTGGCGATCCAGAACGGCGACAGCCATGTGCAGATGGCCAACGTGGCCGCGGGGGGGCCGCAGGATCTTCTGGTGGCGATCTCGTATTCCGGCACCAGCATGGAGACGCTGAAGATCGCCGAATGCGCCAAGGGTCGCGGCGCGCGGGTGATCGCGATCACGGGCATGCAGGACAACCCGCTGGCCCGGCTGTCGGACATTCTGCTGCACACGGTCGCGGACGAAGATCACGTCCGCTCGTCGTCGATCACGGCGCGAGATGCGCAACTGGCGCTGACCGATCTGCTGTTCCTGATGATCGTGCAGCGCCAGCCCGACGCGCATGATTTCATCCACGAAACCGAAGTTGCGGTGGCGGCGCTGAAATCTGCCGGGCGGTAGGCCCGCCCGGCAGGGGCCCGCGGGCCTAGCGCAGCGCGGGCAGGACGTCGGCGATATGAACGGGGAACCGGCTGGGCCGATAGCCGGTGGCGTGCCAGATGGCATTGGCGATCGCGCCCACCGTGCCGGTGATCCCGATCTCGCCCACGCCCTTCACGCCCAGCGGGTTCACCACGGCGTCATCCTCGTGGATCATCAGCGCCACCATGTCATCCAGCGCGGGCACATCGGCCTGCACCGGCACATGATAGCCCGCCAGGTCGGCGTTCATCAGCCGCCCGTTGCGCGGATCGTGCCGCGCCTCTTCGTGCAGCGCGAAGGAGATGCCCCAGATCATCCCGCCCAGAAGCTGGCTGCGGGCCAGTTTGGGGTTGATGATCCGGCCCGCGGCAAAGGCGCCGACCAGCCGGGTCACCCGCATCTGGCCCAGATCGGGGTCCACCTTCACCTCGGCGAAGACGGCGCCATGCGACATCAGGGCGTGCCCCTCGGCCGCCTTGGGGTTGCGCACGCCCCGGCCGCGGCCCTGCAACTGCGCCACCCCGGCGCGGGCGAGGATGTCGGCATATGCCACGCTGCGGCTGTCGTCGTCGCGCCGGTAAAGCCTGCCGCCGCGGCCAAAGACCCCGGCATTGTCGGCGCCGAACAGCGGCGACTCCGGGTCGGCCAGGGCCAGCGCGGCAAGCTGGGCCACCGCATCCTCGCCCGCGCTGTGCAGGGCCAGCCCCGCGGTGGCGGTATGGCCAGAGCCGCCCGCCACCCCGCCGTCGGGCAGGTCGGACGACCCAGAGCGGAACTCGACCCGGTCGGCATCGATCCCCAGCGCCTCGGCAGCGATCTGGGCCAGCGCGGTCCAGGCGCCCTGCCCCATGTCGGCCCCCGCGGTTTCCACCAGCGCGCTGCCATCGGCGCGGATCGTGGCGCGGGCATCGGCGGCGAACATCGGGCAGTGGAACACCGCGGTGCCCATGCCCCAGCCGGTCAGCAACCCGCCCGCGTCGCGCATCTGCCGCGGCGCCAGCGGGCGGCCCGCCCAGCCGAAGCGCTTCGCGCCTTCGGCATAGCATTCCCGCAGAGCCTTCGACGAGAACGGCTTGCCCGTAATCGGCTCTGTTTCGGCATAATTGGCCAGCCGGAACGCCAGCGGGTCCATCCCGCAGGCTTCGGCCGCCACGTCCAGCGCAACCTCCAGCGCGGCTGACCCCGCGGCCTCGCCGGGGGCGCGCATCGGCCCCGGGGTGCCGATGTCCATCCGCACGGCAGAATGGGTGGTCAGGATCGCCGGGCTTTCGTAAAGCGGGCGCGAGGCGGCCGCCGCGGGTTCGATGAAGTCATCGAAGCTCGAGGTGGCCGCAACCGCATGGTGGTGCAGCGCCGTCAACCGGCCTTCGGCATCCATCCCCATCCGCAGGGTCTGCCGGGTCTGGCCGCGGTGCCCCACGGGGCCGAACATCTGCGCCCGGGTCAGCGCCAGTTTCACCGGCCGCCCCAGCATCCGCGCGGCAAGGATGCCCAGGATCTGCGGGCCGTTCACGATGGCCTTCGACCCGAACCCCCCGCCCAGGAACGGCGACCGCAGCAGCACGTTTTCCGGCGGGACGCCGAAGAAGGCCGCAATGGTGCCCCGCGCCATCACCAGCGCCTGGTTCGGCATGTCGAGCGTCAGCCGGTCGCCCTGCCACTCGGCGACCAGCGCGTGAGGTTCCATCGCGTTGTGATATTGCGGCGGCGTCTCGATCTCGGCCGTGATGCGCTGCGCGGCTGCGGCAAGGCCGGCCTCGACGTCGCCATGGGCCACGCGGGGGGGGCCGCCGATGCCGACGGCCTGCGGCGCATAGGGCGCGCCCGTTTCCATCGTCACCCGCGCGGGTTCGGCCGCATAGCGCGGGGCCAGCAGGGCCGCACCCTCGGTCGCGGCCTCGAGCGTTTCGGCCACGACCAACGCGATCGGCTGGCCCGCATAGCGCACGCGGTCATCCTGCAACACTTCGATGCGGAAGCCGAAGGGCAGCAGCTTTTCATCGGGGTCGCGCGCCAAGGGCGGGCGGTTCGCAGGCGTCAGCACCTCGACCACGCCGGGATGCGCGCGGGCCGCGGCCACATCCAGATGGGTGACGCGGCCGCGCGCGATGGTGGCGGTG
>DAIEJF010000208.1 GCA_027351005.1 Paracoccaceae bacterium
TTCAGGAACGAGGCGTGCACCTTCATCACGTCCTCGGCGTTCCATTCGAAGGTCACCTTGCGCCGGTGCGCGCGGCCCTGCATCGCCTCCAGCGCTGCGCGGCCGATGAAGTCGTGGTCGAACTTCACGAACGGGCCATAGCCCAGATCATAGGGCGTCAGGTAGTAATCCTCGATACGCTCCGACACGAAGCTGCCCCCGATCGAGCCCGTCGCCTCATAGCTGTCGGCCGGCAGCCAGGCGCGATAGGCGGCCATCTCGGGCTGGGTGTAGACGGCCGGCAAGGGCGACGGGATCCAGCCCGATTCCAGCGTGTTCGTGGCATAGGCCCGGCTGCCGACCTGGCGCAGCCCGAACTCTGCCCCCGCCGCCACGATGGCGTCGCGCACGCGGTCATAGTCCTCGTAGGGCCCGAAAACCTCCAGCCCCGGCTCGCCCGCCATCCCGTGCCGCAGCGCGCGCACCTTCAGCCCGTCGATGGTGATCCAGTCCATGTTGAAGAACCGGATCTGCGGCAGCGGCCCGCCGTTCAGCTTGGTCAGCACCGCTTCGGCCTTCGGCCCCTGCACCTGGAAGCGGTAGCGCTTGCGCACCACGGGCTTGCCCATCGGGCGCGAGGGCGACCGGTCGTCGCGCTCGACCTTCACCGCCCAGCCGCCGGTTTCGGCGTTGAACTGCACCCAGGTGATGGTCGGCGCCCGGCCCACCAGCAGGAATTCCTGCTCGGCCAGGCGAAAGCAGATCACGTCGCCGATGACATGGCCGGAATGGGAACAGGGCACGAAATGCTTGGCTTTGCCGACCGAGAAATTGGCAAACGAGTTGATCGCCAGATGTTCCAGCATGGCAAAGGCATCCGGGCCCGTCACCAGGATCTCGGCCATGTGGTGGCTCTGATCGAACAGCACCGCCGTTTCGCGCCAGGCGCGCTGCTCGTCACGCCAGTTGGAAAACTCGGGCGCCACGACCGGATAGACATAGGCGCCGATCTGCGAATTGCGCAGCATCTGCACCGGGTTGCCGGCGGCGTTCAGCACGTCTTGCAGGGATTTCGGCATCGGGCTCCTCCTCTTTCAGTGTTTCACCAGCGCCAGCCCCGGCACCTGCGGGATCAGGCGGCGGTCCTCGGCCAGCACATATTCAAGATTGGCGCGCGCGATCTGCGCGTGCTCGCGCAGGATCGCCTCGGCCCGCGCCCCCTCGCGCCGACCGATCGCCTCGACCGCGGCGCGGTGCTGGGCCTGCGCAAGGCCCAGGCTGCGGCGAAAGGCGGGCACCTCTTCCTGCACCGCAAGGAAGGCCGAGGGCGAGGCGAAGGGCAGCCCCGTCGCCCGTTCCAGTTCACGCCGGATCACCGTGCTGCCGCAGAGCACGGCAAGCAGGGCGTGAAACTCGTCGTTCAACGCGACATAGCGGTCAAAGCGCAGCGCGCGCGGGTCGCCCGGCACGGCCGAATCCAGTTCTGTCACGACCGCACGCATGCGGGCGAAGGTGGCGCTATCGGCCCCGCGTTCGGCCGCCAGCCGCGCCGCGGTCCCTTCCAGAACCCCGCGCAGTTCGATTGCGTCGACCACATCGGCAAAGCTGAACCTGCGGACCATGAAGCCACCGCCCTCGGCGCGATCCACCAGCCCCTCCTGCTCCAGCCGCCCCAGCGCCTCGCGCAGAGGGGTGCGCGACAGGCCCAGCGTTTCCGACAGCGCGACCTCGTAAAGCCGCGCCCCGCCCGTGATCGTTCCGTCAAAGATGCGATCTCGCAGCGCCCGCAGCGCACGGTTGGCCTGTGTATCGCGATCCGGCCCGCTCATGCTGCCCTCCCCGACAGATGATGCCAGGGATGTATACATCATGGTTCGGAAAAATCAATAAGACGCCAAAGAACCGGCGTTATTCCGCTGCTGTTCTTGATATTTCGCAGATCGCGCTATGGCTATGTATACACTAGGCCAACCCGACGCCCAGATACCGCTCCAGCACCGCCGCATCGCGGCGCAGCGCGGCGGCCGGGGCCTCGTGCACCAGGCGCCCCGCCTCCAGGATCACGCCGCGGTCGGCAAAGCCCAGCGCCATGTCGGCATGCTGTTCGACCAG
>DAIEJF010000261.1 GCA_027351005.1 Paracoccaceae bacterium
GGCAAGGATGTGGTCAGCGCCAACAAGGCGCTGCTGGCCCATCACGGCCAGCGGCTGGCCGAGGCGGCCGAGGCCCGGGGCCATGTGATCCGCTTCGAGGCGGCGGTGGCAGGCGGCATCCCGGTCGTCAAGGCGCTGACAGAGGGGCTCGCGGGCAACGCGATCACCCGTGTGATGGGCGTGATGAACGGCACCTGCAACTACATCCTGACCCGGATGGAGACGGCGGGCCTGCCCTACGAGACGGTGTTCGAGGAGGCGCGCCAGCTTGGCTATCTGGAGGCGGATCCGAACCTGGACGTGGGGGGCATCGACGCCGGCCACAAGCTGAGCCTGCTGGCGGCCATCGCCTTCGGCACCCGCGTCAGCTTCGATGCGGTGGATCTGGAAGGGATCGACCGGGTCTCGATCGAGGATATCCGGCAGGCGGCCGACATGGGGCTGCGCATCAAGCTGCTGGGCGTGGCGCAGATGACGGGGCGCGGGCTGGAACAGCGGATGTCGCCCTGCCTGGTGCCCGCCGACAGCCCGCTGGGGCAGTTGCCCGGCGGCACCAACATGGTGGTGCTGGAAGGCGACTCGGTCGGCCAGATCGTGCTGCGGGGGGCGGGCGCGGGCGAAGGCCCGACCGCCAGCGCCGTGATGGCCGACGTGATCGACATCGCCCGCGGCACCCGGCTTTCCACCTTCGGGCGGCCTGCGGCCTCGCTGGTGGCGCCGGTGGCGGCCAAGGCCAGCGCACCCGCGGCGCATTACCTGCGCATGACCCTGCAGGACAAGCCCGGCGCGCTGGCCAAGATCGCCACCGTCCTGGGCGAGGCGGGCGTGTCGATCGACCGGATGCGTCAGTATGGCCATGACGACGCCACCGCGCCGGTGCTGATCGTCACCCACACGACCACTCGCGACGCCATCGACCACGCGCTGGCGGGCTTTGCGGCCACCGGCGTGATGGTGGGCCACCCCGTTGCGCTCAGGATCGAGCCCGTCTGACACCGTTAGCGCAACCGCGGCTTGTTCCGCGCCCGCGCTTCGGGCTAGGAGAAGCGCGAGAGTTTGCACCCGAAGGAACATCCTATGGCCGATGCCGTCGAATTCCACGACCGCCTGCTGTCTCTGGGCCTTGCCCGCGTCTCTGAAGCTGCGGCGCTGGCCTCGGCCCGGCTGATCGGGCGCGGCGACGAGAAGGCCGCCGACCAGGCCGCCGTGAACGCCATGCGCGACCAGTTGAACCTGCTGGACATCAACGGCGTGGTGGTGATCGGCGAAGGCGAGCGGGACGAGGCGCCGATGCTCTACATCGGCGAGAAGGTCGGCACCGGCAACGGCCCGGCGGTGGACATCGCGCTTGACCCGCTGGAAGGCACCACGCTGACCGCCAAGGACATGCCGAACGCGCTGACCGTGATCGCCATGGCGCCGCGCGGCACGCTGCTGCATGCGCCCGATGTCTACATGGAAAAGCTGGCCATCGGGCCGGGTTATGCCAAGGACACCGTGACGCTGGCCATGCCGCCCGCCGATCGGGTGCGGGCGCTGGCCGCCGCCAAGGGCTGCGCGCCGGGTGACATCACGGTCTGCATCCTCGAACGCCCCCGGCACGAGGCGATGATCGCCGAGGTGCGTTCGACCGGGGCCTCGATCCGGCTGATCACCGATGGCGACGTGGCGGGCGTGATCCACTGCGCCGAGGCCGAGATCACCGGCATCGACATGTACATGGGGTCGGGCGGGGCGCCCGAGGGCGTGCTGGCGGCCGCCGCGCTGAAATGCATGGGCGGGCAGATGTACGGCAAGCTTCTGTTCCGCAACGATGACGAACGCGCCCGCGCCGCCCGCGCCGGGATCACCGACCTGAACCGCATCTATACCCGCGACGAGCTGGTGACAGCCGACGTGATCTTTGCGGCGACCGGCGTCACCAACGGCTCCATCGTCTCGGGCATCAAGCGCGAGCCCGGCTGGGTCACCACCGAAACCATCCTGATGCGGTCCAAGACCGGCTCTGTCCGCCGGATGAGCTACCGCACCCCGGTGAAGTGACCCGCGCCTTCCTGGGCGTCGAGGCGTCGGCCACCGGCCGGCGCTGGATCGGCCCCGGGGCCGAGGAAGACCGGCTGGCCGAGGCGATGGCGCAGGCGACCCGCCTGCCCGCCCCGCTTTGCCGCACGCTGGTGCGCCGCGGCGTGGCGCCCGACGAGGCCGCGCGCTTTCTGGAACCCACGTTGCGCGACCTCTTGCCCGACCCGCTGGGCCTGAAGGACATGGCCACGGCCGCCGCCCGCTTCCTGCGTGCGGTGAAGGCGCGCGAGCGTATCGCGGTCTTCGCGGATTACGACGTGGACGGCGGCGCCTCGGCGGCGCTGCTCCTGACCTGGCTGCGGGCTCTGGGGCGACCCGCCACGCTTTACATCCCCGACCGCATCGACGAGGGCTATGGCCCGAACGTGCCCGCCATGCAGGAGCTTGCCGCCACGCATGACCTGATCGTCTGCGTCGATTGCGGAACGCTGTCGCATGAGCCCATCGCGGCGGCGAAGGGGGCCGACGTGATCGTGCTGGACCACCACCTTGGCGCCGAGACGCTGCCGCCCGCGCTGGCCGTTGTGAACCCCAACCGGCAGGACGAAACCGGAGAACTGGGCCACCTCTGCGCGGCCTCGGTCGTGTTCCTGATGCTGGTCGAGGCGAACCGGCTTCTGCGGGCCGAAGGCATGCCCGGCCCAGACCTGATGGCGATGCTTGATCTGGTGGCGCTGGCCACAGTGGCCGATGTGGCGCCGCTGACCGGGGTGAACCGGGCGCTGGTGCGGCAGGGGCTGAAGGTGATGGCGCGGCGCGAACGCCCGGGGCTGGTGGCCCTTGCCGATGTGGCGCGGATGACCGAGGCGCCGAACACCCATGCGCTGGGCTTCCTGCTGGGCCCGCGGGTGAACGCGGGCGGCCGGATCGGGCAGGCCGATCTGGGCGCGCGGCTGCTGGCGACCGCCGACGCGCAAGAGGCCGCGGCGCTGGCCGAACGGCTGGACCAGTTGAACACCGAACGCCGCGAGATCGAGATGCAGGTGCGTCTGGCCGCGCTGGCCCAGGCCGAGGCGCGCGGGCTTGACGGCCCGCTGGTCTGGGCCGCGGGCGAGGGCTGGCACCCCGGCGTGGTCGGCATCGTTGCCGCCCGGCTGAAAGAGGCCACGAACCGCCCCGCGGTGGTCATCGGGCTTGACGGCGATCTGGGCAAGGGCTCGGGCCGCTCTGTCTCGGGCGTCGATCTGGGTGCCGCCGTGCATCGGATCGCGGCCGAGGGGCTGCTGGTGAAGGGCGGCGGGCACAAGATGGCCGCGGGCCTGACGGTGGACCGCACCCGGATCGAGGCCGCGATGGAACGGCTGGCGGACCTTCTTACGCGGCAGGGCGCGGGCCAGGGCGGCCCGGCCGACCTGCGGTTGGACGGCTTGCTGATGCCCGGCGCAGTGACCCCCGCGCTGATCGAGCAGATCGAGGCCGCGGGCCCCTTCGGCGCCGCTGCCCCCGCCCCCCGCTTCGCCTTCGCGGCCCAGGCCGTCAGCGCCCGCCGGATCGGCGAATCGCACCTTCGGCTGAGCTTTGGCGACGGCACCGGGCCCAAGCTGGAGGCGGTGGCCTTCGGCGCCTTCGACGGTCCGCTGGGCCCGCTTCTGGAGCAGGCCGGGGCCAACCGCTTTCACCTGGCCGGGCGGCTGGAGCTGAACAGCTGGGGCGGCCGCACGCGGGCGCAACTGCGGCTGGAAGACGCCGCGCGGGCCTGAGGCACGGGGGGGCCAAGCCTCTTCGCAGAAATCGCATTTTTCCTCTTGCGAGTCACCGCGCCACCCCCTAAACACCGCCCCACGCCAACCGCGGCCCGTTCGTCTATCGGTTAGGACACCAGGTTTTCAACCTGGGAAGAGGGGTTCGACTCCCCTACGGGCTGCCAGTTATCCCAAGATTTGTGCAATCTCTCGAACGCCTTGGCGTACGAAGCTCATGCGCTTTGACTTCCCCGCGCCGCCCGTGCAACCCTTCGGCGACAGGTGTGGCAGGGGTGGCAGGGCATGGGCGAGTGGTGGCGGGGCGCGGTTGTCTACCAGATCTATCCGCGGTCGTTTCAGGATGACTCGGGCGACGGGATCGGTGATCTGGCGGGCATCACCCGGCGGCTGGCGCATGTGGCCGATCTGGGTTGCGATGCGATCTGGCTGTCGCCCATCTTCACATCGCCCATGGCCGACATGGGCTATGACGTGTCGGATTACACCGACATTGACCCGCTGTTCGGCACTTTGGCGGATTTCGATGCGCTTGTGGCCTGCGCGCATGGGCTGGGGCTGAAGGTCATCATCGACCAGGTGCTGAGCCATACCTCCGACCGCCACCCGTGGTTTGCCGAAAGCCGCCAGGACCGGGCGAACCCGAAGGCCGACTGGTATGTCTGGGCCGACCCGCAGCCCGATGGAACGCCGCCGAACAACTGGCCTTCGGTCTTCGGCGGCCCGGCCTGGGAATGGGACACGCGGCGGCGGCAGTATTACCTGCACAACTTCCTGACCAGCCAGCCCGACCTGAACTTTCACTGCCCCGCGGTGCAGGATGCGCTGCTGGACACGATGCGCTTCTGGCTGGACCGCGGGGTGGACGGCTTTCGGCTGGATACGGTCAACTACTATTTCCACGACGCCAGGCTGCGCCCCAACCCGCCCTTTCCGCAGCCCGACGGCCGCCCCGCGGTGAACCCCTACGAGATGCAGGACCACCTGTTTTCCAAGACGCAGCCGGAAAACATCGCGTTTCTCAAGCGGATGCGGGCGCTGACCGACCAGTATGGCGCACGGGCGATGGTGGGCGAGGTGGGCGAAAGCCAGCGGGCGCTTGCGGTGATGGAGGAATACACCCGCGGCAGCGACCGGCTGCACATGGCCTATTCCTTCGACATGCTGGGGCCGCAGTTCACCCCCGCGCATTTCCGCAAGCAGATCGAGGGTTTCTTTGCCGGGGCGCCGGATGGCTGGCCGTGGTGGAGCTTTTCCAACCACGACGTGACGCGCCACGCCACCCGATGGGCCGGGCACGGGACCAACACCGACGCCGTGGCCCGGCTGGCAATCGCGATGCTGGTGGGGTTTCAGGGCACCATCGGGCTCTATCAGGGCGAAGAGCTGGGCCAGACCGAAACCGAGCTGACCTATGCAGAGATCACCGATCCGCCGGGGCTGAAGTTCTGGCCGGAAAACAAGGGCCGCGACGGCTGCCGCACCCCGATGGTGTGGGAACGCGGGGCGCCCAACGGAGGCTTTTCCGCCGCGAACCCCTGGCTGCCGGTGAAGCAGCCGCAGCTTGCCCGCGCGGTCGATGCGCAGGCCGCGGCGCCGGGGTCGGTGCTGTCGGCCTATCGCGCGGCGCTGGCGTTCCGGCGGGCCGAGCCCGCGCTGCGCGAGGGCGCGACCCGGTTCCTCGAGCTGCCCGCGCCGGTTCTGGCCTTCCGCCGGGTCTGGGACGGGCGGGCGGTGACCTGCGTCTACAACCTTTCGCCGCGGCCGGTCACGCTGAGCATCGGCGGCGCAGCCACGCCGGTCGGCCCCGCCGAAGGCTGCACGCGGGCGGGTGACCGGCTGACGCTTGCGCCCTGCGGCTACGGCTTCTTCGCCAGCCCCGAGGGCGCGCCCCCCGCGCTGGCCCCTGCCTGAGAGGCGCCGCCGCGGCCCCAGGTGGCCGGCGGAGAGGCGCCGCGCGACGGTTCGCTGTCGAGCGCGGCGGAGTAGAGCGTCGCCTGCGCCCGCCCCTGCGACTTCGACGCGTAAAGCGCCCGGTCAGTGTCCGACAGCATCCGCCCCGGCGCGGGCGCGCTGTAGAAGGACGAGACGGTCATCCCGATGCTGGCCGAGATCTGGCAGGTCTGGCCCTGGAACGCGACCGGCTCGCACAGCCTGGCGATGATGCGGCGGGCGATCGGGCCCAATGGCTCGGGCTGGGCGATCCCGGGCAGGATCAGCACGAATTCGTCGCCGCCGACCCGGGCCACAAGGTCACCCGCGCGGGTCTCGTCACGCAGCACGCGCGCCACCGCCCGCAGCACCGTGTCGCCCGCGGCATGGCCAAGGCTGTCGTTCACCTGCTTGAAGAAATCGAGGTCGATGTGCATCACCCCGAAGGGCGTGCCGGCACCGATCAGGCGGTCGAGCAACTGGTCCATCGCCCGGCGGTTGGCAAGGCCGGTCAGCGTATCGGTCATTGCCTGCTCTTCGGCGGCGGCCTTGGCCTCGCGCAGGCGGCGGTTCAGGTCGTGCAGTTCGGCGACCACGGCGGTCTTCGCCTCGGCAAGATAGAGCATCTCGACCGTCAGGTCGGTCGGCGCGAAATCGGCATCCGTCAGGTCATGCACCCGCACG
Source organism: Paracoccaceae bacterium (assembly GCA_027351005.1). Taxonomy (GTDB): domain Bacteria; phylum Pseudomonadota; class Alphaproteobacteria; order Rhodobacterales; family Rhodobacteraceae; genus Solirhodobacter. Next base: position 6,399 of record DAIEJF010000261.1, read on the forward strand.
GCATCGGGCACGTCGATCCCGAAGGACAGGTTCAGCAGCGCCCCCTGCCCCGCGCCAAGCGGCACCACGACGCCGCGAAAGGCGGTTTCGGGCGCCGCGCGCATCTGCAGGTGCAGCGGTGCGCCGGCAAGCTGCAAAAGCTGTTCGGTG
>DAIEJF010000264.1 GCA_027351005.1 Paracoccaceae bacterium
GCGTGCCGTCCTTGTCGAACAGGATGCCGGAAATCATGCGCCTCTCCTCCGCTTGGCGCGCGCACCTTGGGCGAGGGGACACGACATTGCAACCGCCTCTGTCACCCTCGGCGCCAGCCCGCCCAGAGGGCCGCCGATTGACTTGCGCAGCGGAATGGCGGACACCGGCCGCATGTCGACACCCTACCGGCTTCACGCCTCGATCATGTACCAGTTGACGCTGACCTCGCGGCTGCAGGAGCGGCGGCTGGAGGAAGGTTTGCGCCGCCTCGGCCTGACGCGGGTGACCTGGTGCATCCTTCTGGCGGTCGAGATCGAGGGGTTGTCGCAACCGTCCGAGATCGCGCAGTTCATCGGCATCGACCGTACCGCCACCTCACGCGCGCTGCGCCAGATGGAAGAGCGCGGCTGGGTCGCCCGCCAGACCGGCGAAGGCGACCGCCGCACCACCCGCGTGGCGCTGACGCCCCTGGGCAGCGGGCTGCTGGCCCGGGCGGCCCCGATCGCGGCCGACAACGCGCGGCATTTCCTCGATAAACTGCCCGGCGACGGCCCCGAGACCCTGCAACGCCTGCTGGCGCTGCTGCGCGCGGGCGAGGCGCATAACCTCCAGCATTTCTAGGCGCCGGACGCGGACCGCGCGGCGCCCGTCCACACCGGCTTCCACCACAGAGGGCCAGCGCCCGACCGCGGGTGGGCGCTGCCACACTGACGGTCTGCGCTTTATGGCGAGGCTCCTCCCACGGGTGAGCCCGCCCCCGACGCCCCCGAAGCGCCTGGCCACCGGGTCTTCTGCCGGACGCACCCTCGCCACGGCGCCCCCCGGGTCGAACCGGGTCGGCTCAGGTCCAGTGCACCGCGCCACCGCCGGGCAGCGCCTGCCGGGCCTCCAGCGGCACCGTGTAGGCAAGGCCCGCGTCCGTGCAGAAGCCCATCACCGCCGCGTCGTCCTGCAGGATGAAATCCAGCACCGCGCCGAGAAAGGCGGGCTCGTTCGCCTGCTGGCGAAGGTCGCCCGGACTCGCCCCCGTTGCCGCAAGGAACACCGGCAACAGGTCGTCGCGGGCCACCAGCCAGCCCAGCGCCTGCAGCGCCACCACGATCGCCTTATCCTGCCCGATCATCATGCCTCCGCCACAAGTCACCACTCCGGATCGCCGTTGGTAAGGATTCGTTAATCTTTTGGACCAACATTCGGTCGCAGCGGCAAGACCCCGTGACGGGGCGAGGAGTGAGAGGCATGGCTGGGCGGATCCTGATCGTGGATGCGGTCGCGACCAACCGTATCCTGATGAAAGTGAAATTGGCAGAGGCCTGCCACACGGTGGCGCAGGCGGCGGATGCACGCGGCGCGCTGTCCCTTGCGCGCAGCCTGCGGCCCGATGTGATCCTGCTGGACGAATGGCTGCCCGACGCACCGGGCACCACGCTGTGCCGCGCGCTGCGCGCGGACCCGGCAACGCGCGCCATCCCGGTGCTGATCACGGTCGAGCCAGACGACCCCGCCGCGCTGCAACGGGGCCTGGCCGCGGGGGCGGATGCCGTGCTGGCAAAACCGGTCGACGGGCTCTTGCTGCATGCCCGCCTGCGCAACCTTCTGCGCGTGGGGGCCGAGTCCGAATTCGCGCTGCGCGAGGATGACGGCGGCGGCGGCGATGCCGACAATCTGCCCGCCCTTGTCGCGCTCTTGTCGCACCGGCCGGACGAGGCGCCGCGCTGGCGGGCGGCGCTCGGGCCACTGACACCGCACCGGCTGGCCGTGCTGAGCCGGGCCGAGGCGCTGGCCGACGACACTGGGCCGGTGCCCGAGGTGTTCGTGATCGGCGCCGACCCCGCCGATCCCGGGGCGGCGCTGCGTCTGCTGGCCGAACTGCGCAGCCGCCCCGCATCGCGCCATGCCGCCCTCTGCCTGGGGCTGCCCCCATCGGCGGCCGGGATTGCCGCGACCGCCTTCGATCTTGGCGCGGACGACGTGCTGACCCTGCCGCTCGATGCGTCCGATCTGGCGCTGCGGCTGGCGCCGATGCTGCGCCGCAAGCGCCGGGCCGACCGGCTGCGCGCCTCGGTACGCGACGGCATGCGCGCCTCGGTCCGCGATCCTCTGACGGGGCTTTTCAACCGCCGTTACGCCCTGCCCCAGCTCATGCGGCTGACCGACCGCGCCGCCGCCAGCGGCCAGCCCTTCGCGGTGCTGGCGCTGGATCTTGACCGCTTCAAGGCGGTCAACGACCGCTGGGGCCATGCGGCGGGCGATGCCGTGCTGGTCGAGGTGGCGCAGCGGCTGGCCGACGGGCTGCGCCCCTCTGACCTGCTGGCCCGGATCGGCGGCGAGGAATTCCTGGTGCTGCTGCCCTCAACCCCGCTCGAGCGCGCCCGCGCGCTGGCGGAACGGCTCTGCCGCCGGGTCGACGAGGCGCCGGTGCTCTTGCCGCAGGGCGCGGGCCGGGTGCCGGTCACGATCTCGATCGGCCTTGCGCAGGGGGGCGGCGGAACAGGCGCCCCGTCCGGCCCCCAGACCGGAGAGGCGGGCGCGGCGCGCCTTCTCGCCCGGGCGGACCGCGCGCTTTTCGCCGCCAAGGCCGCCGGGCGCAACAAGGTCACGGTCGAGGTGGACGACGCCGCGTAGCGGGGGCGGCCCCCCCGGACAGGCTCAGCCGATCCGGCGGAACGCGGGCACCGGGCCCGCGTTGTCGAAGAAGGGCACCGGCCCCGGCGGCGCGGGGCTGCGCAGGATATCGCCCACCTCGGCCAGCACGATCGCGGTGATGAAAGGCAGGTCGAACCGGCGCGCCTCGGCCAATGGCACCCATTGAAGGTGCTGCAACTCGTCCGAGGCGCCCGACAGGTCGGCCGCGTCGCCCCACAGATCCTCGGCGCGCGTCAGAAAGAAGCGGGCATCGAAGCGGCGGGTGCGGCCCGGGGGCGTGATGGCGCGAAAGACGAAACGCAGGCCCTGCGCCGCCGGGCGCAGCCCCCGGGCGGCAAAGCCTTCCCAGCCCGCGGGCGGATCGGACCAGACCCCGGGTGCGCCAAGCGTCAGCCCGGTTTCCTCCCACAGCTCGCGGATCGCGGCGGCGGCCAGCCGGTCGGGCGCGGGCCCCAGACGGGCCGCGCAGGCCGCGGGCAGCGGGGCGGCCAGCGGCACGGCAGCATCGCCCGGATCCACCGCCCCGCCTGGAAAGACGAATTTCGATGGCATGAAGGCCGCCCCAGCCCCGCGCTGGCCCATCAGCACCTCGGGCGCCGCGGGCCCGCCGCGGACAAGCACCACCGTCGCCGCATCGCGGATCGCGGGCGCGTCCGTCATGCGACCTCGACGTCGCCCGAACCGAAGCCATGCATGCGCTTGGCCCACTGGATCGCAATGACCACGCCCTTCAGCCGGGGCAGCAGGAACAGCGACAGCGCGACCGTCCCCACCACGAAGGCCGAGGCCAGCACCAGCGGATCGGGCCGGTATTCCAGGAACACCGCCATCAGGATCGGCGCCATCAGGTGCCCGACGATCAGGATCGTCAGGTAGGCCGGGCCGTCATCGGCGCGCTGGTGGAACAGTTCCTGCCCGCAGACCGGGCAACTGTCGCGCACCTTCAGGTAGCCGCGCAGCAGCGGACCCGAGCCGCAGCAGGGGCAGCGGCGGCGCCAGCCCTTGCGAATCGCGGGCCACATCGGACGGTCTTCACCGTCTTCATCGCTGGTATCGGTCATGTCGTGCCTTCCGAAGGTCGGGCGCATCCTAACGCATGCGGGGGCGGGCGCCAGTGCTCGCGGCGGATTGCGGCCCGATGTCGCGCAGGGCGGGGTTTCGCCGCCCCCGCGACGGAATTCGCGGGCTGCCCCGTTTGGCCTGAGGATCGCGGGAACGACCGCGAGCGAAAGAGGAGAAGAGGCATGACCTTCAAGGCAACCGTGACCGCCCTGACGCTGACCGCGGTGATGGCAGGCGCCATCGGGACCGTCGCATGGGCGCAGACGCCGCCCACGCCGTCCGCACCGCCTGCCGCCGCGCTCTTTGCCCGGATCGACACGAATGGCGACAAGGTTCTGAGCCCGGACGAGATGCGCGCCTATGTGGCCGGGCAGATCGCGGGGCTGGACGCCAACCACGACGGCTACCTGACCGCCGACGAGATCGCCGCCAAGATGACCCAGATGGCGCAGGAACAGGTAGCGAGCCGCGCGACCGAGATGCTCAAGCGCGCCGACACGGCGGGCGACGGCAAGGTGACGGTCGCGGCGCTGGCGGCGATGCCCTGGCCGATGGACCGGATGGTGGACCGGATGCTGAAGGCGGGCGGCGGCAAGATCACCGAGGCGACCTTCGACACGGTGAAGGCGCTGCAGGACCGCAAGGCGATGGACGGCCCCGGGGGCAAGGGCCCCGGCAAGGGGATGGACGGGCACGGGGCCGACCGGGGCGGCATGGAGCGGCGGGGCGACGGTGGCCCGCGCGGCATGATGGAGCCCGCCCACGGCGGGATGATGGGCCTGATGGGCGGGGGCATGAAGCCGGTCGGCACCTGGGTGTTCCTGCCCGAGGGCGGGCCGAGCTTTGCCGACCTTGACCCCACGCATCAGGGCGTCGTCACCTCCGACAGCTATGCCGCCTGGAAGCTTGCACGGGTCAAGGCGCTGGATACCAACGGCGACGGGGTCATCGGCCCTGACGAACTGACCGCCGTCGCGATGACCCGCATCGCGCCCCGCATCGCCACCCATGCCGCCGAGATGGTCAAGCGGATGGACCTGAACGGCGACGGCAAGATCAGCATCGAGGAACTGGCGGCGGCCCCGCTCGGGATGATCCTGACCCGCATGCCGGCCGACAAGGATGGCAATGTCACCCAGAAGGCCTTCCTGCGGGCGATGGACGATCACGGCCCCGGCGGCTGGCACCACCGCGGCCGCGGCGACGCGGGCGGGATGATGCCGCCCCCGGCTGCGGCCGACGGGGCAGAGCAAGCCCCGGCGGACGGGTCCGGGAACTGACGCTTCGCGCCGCGCCCGGCATGTCTGCCGGGCGCGGCTGATTGCCGGTGATGGAGATTCGGGCTAGGCCAGAGGCACGATGACGATGCCCTACGACGCCATCTCTGCGGTCTCGGACGATGCGCTGCTGGTGATGTTCGCCAACGGCGACGGCGAGGCCGCGCGGATGCTGACGCTGCGGCTGGCGCCGCGGGTCCTGCGGCTGGCGACCCGGATGCTGGGCGACGCGGCCGAGGCCGAGGACGTGACGCAGGAGGCGATGCTGCGGCTGTGGCGGATCGCGGCGGACTGGCGGCCGGGCGAGGCGCAGGTGGGAACCTGGCTTTACCGGGTGGCCAGCAATCTTTGCACCGACCGGCTGCGGCGCAAGCGGCCGGTCGACATCGCCTCGGTGCCGGAGATGCCCGACGGGCGCGCGGCCCCCGAGGACGACCTGCTGGACGCCGACCGGGCCCGCGCCTTGCAGGACGCGCTGGCCCAACTGCCCGAGCGGCAGCGGCAGGCGGTGATCCTGCGGCATCTCGAGGGGCTGTCCAACCCCGAGATCGCCGAGGTGATGGACATCGGCGTGGAGGCGGTCGAAAGTCTGACCGCCCGCGGGAAACGGGCGCTGGCGGCGGCATTGTCCGGTCGGCGCGAGGAACTGGGGTATGGTCATGGCTGAGAACAGCAAGGACGTTGACGGGCTCGAGGCCTTCTTCGCGGCGGGGCGGGCCCAGGCGCCCGCCACGGTGCCCGATGCGCTGATGGCCCGGATACTGGCCGATGCGACGGGGGTGCAGGCGGCGACGACGCAGGCGGCGGCGCGCCCGGTGGCGCGACCCGCGACGGCGAGGCGGCCGGGGCTGTGGCGGCGGCTGAGCGAGACGCTGGGCGGGCGCGGCGCACTGGCGGGGCTGCTCAGCGCGACGCTCGCCGGGCTCTGGCTGGGGTTCAGCCCGCCCGACCAGATCGCGCCGCTGACCCGCACGGTGTCGCAGACCGTGCTGGGCGACAACGCCGCCACCATGCTCGACGGGCTGGATCTGATCCCCGCCATCGACACCGTGCTGACCCAGGGCTGAGAGATGACCGAGACCACCCCCCCCACCGCCCCCCCGCGCAGCGGCCTGCGCATCGCGCTGATCGTGTCGCTGGGGCTGAATCTGGTGATCCTTGGCACGCTGGGCGGGCTTGCGCTGCGGCACGAGTTGCGGCCACCGCCGCCGCCGGTGCGCAACCTTGCCTTCGGCCCCTTCACCGAGGCGCTCTCACCCGAGGATCGCACGGCGCTGCAACATGCGTTCGTCGAGCAGGCCAAGGGCTTGCGCGCCCAGAGGGCCGAGATGCGGTCGGACCTGCAGGCGCTACTGGCGGCACTCCGGGCGCCAGTCTACGACCCGCAGGTCTTTGCCGATGTGATGGTGCGGCAGAAGGCGCGCACCGACATCTGGCTGGGCCTGGGCCAGCGGCTGCTGATGGAGCGCATCGCCGCGATGACCCCGACCGAGCGCGCCGCCTTCGCCGACCGGCTCGAGCAGAGCATGGACCGCCACGCCCGCCGCGACGCCGCGCGCG
>DAIEJF010000271.1 GCA_027351005.1 Paracoccaceae bacterium
GCGCCCGGCCTCGTCCAGCGGCGACAGGGCCAGCGCATAGCCCGAAATCGCCGCCTGCCGGGCCCCCTCGCGGCGGTACATCTCGCGGTAGCGGCGGGGGGGCACGGGATCATAGCCGGGGATGTAGAACACCCGCCGCCGCACCACCCGCCCCGCTGCCGTTGTCCGCGTGTCGTCCATGGGCGCAACCTTGGCAGGAAATCGGCCGAAAATACAGGCTTACCCCAGCGACGAGAGGCCGGGGAAATGTTCCAGCAGCCAGTAGGAGAAGCTCGAGAAGCCCCCCGTCAGCATCAAAAGCCCGATGGTCCACAGAAGCAGGCCCATGATCCGCTCGATCCGGTCCATCCGCGCCTTCATCCAGCGCAAAAGCCCCGCCAGCCGCGGGAAGAAGGCCGCCACCGCCAGGAAGGGCAACCCCAGCCCCAGCGCATAGACCGCCAGCAGCAGCGTGCCGCGCGTCAGGCTGGCCTGATTGGCCGCCAGCGACAGGATGGCGCCCAGTTGCGGGCCGATGCAGGGGGTCCAGCCGAAGGCGAAGGCCAGCCCCAGCACATAGGCGCCAAAGACCGAGCCGCCGCGGTCACCCGCGTCCAGCCGCGCCTCGCGGTTCAGGAAGGGGATGGTGATGACGCCCAGGAAATGCGCGCCGAACACCATCACGATGACCCCTGAGGCGGTGGCGAAGACCTGCGAATTCTTCAGGAAGAACGCCCCGAAGGCCGAGGCGGTGAAGCCCAGGAACAGGAACACCGTCGACAGCCCCAGCACGAACCCCAGTGCCGGCACCAGGGGCGAGCGGCGCTGCCCGCCCGTGCCCGACAGTTCGGCCATGCTGATCCCCGACATGAAGGCCAGATAGGGCGGCACGATGGGCAGGACGCAGGGGCTGAGGAATGACAAGACCCCCGCCACCAGCGCGATGAACATCGCGGGCAGCAGCCCCGCGTCGATCAGGTTCAATCCGAACATGGGCACCTCTCTGACGCCGCATAGCGGATTTTCCGGCCCCCGTCACCCGCTGCCGCGTCACATCGACGTGGACGCGGGCGCGCGCCCGTCCTATCAGGCGGCATGGACCGGGATCACGCAGACTGGGATGACGAAGTGGATGCCTCGGGGCTGATCTGCCCCCTGCCCGTTTTGAAGGCCCGCAAGCGGCTGCTGGCGCTGCCGCCCGTCGCGGTGCTGCGGCTGATCGCGACCGATCCGGCCAGCATCGTCGACGTGCCGCATTTCTGCGCCCAGTCCGGGCACGCCCTGCTGGAGCAGGCCGAGGAAGGGCCGCGCCACATCTTCCGCATCCGCCGGGGCTGAAACGCAAACCGCCGGGGCCTTGCGGTCCCGGCGGTTCGGTTTCAGGGGGATCGCGCTCAGCGGCCGAGCGACCACCAGCCCCGCTTCTTGCTCTTGGATTCAGCCTCGGGCTCGGGCGCGGCCGCGGGGGCCTGCGGCACCTCGGGGCTGGGCGCGGGTTGCAGCGCGTCGCCCACCGTCACGGCGTCATCGGCCATGGCCACCGCCAGGGGGGCCGCGGCGTCTGCCACCGGTGCCGGTGCGGGCGCCGGTTCGGCCTGAACCGGGGCCGCTTCGACGACCGGCTCTGCAACCGGCTCTGCGGCCGTGGCGTCGGGGGCCTCGGCCTCGGCCTTGGGCTTGCGGCGGCTGCGCGGCTTGCGGGCGGGTTTCGCCTCGGCCTCGGGCGCGGCCTCTGGCGCAGCTTCCACCACCGCTTCGGGTGCTGCCACGGCGGCCTCGGCGGGGGCATCACTGCCCTCGGCTGCGGCCTTGGGCTTGCGGCTGCGGGTGCGGCGGCGGGTCGGCTTCGCAGCGGCCTCGGCCTCGGCTTCGGGCGCGGCCTCGCCTGTCACGGCCTCTGCCACCGCGGCGTCGGATGCGGGCTCGGCCGGGGCGGGCGCCGCCTCGTCGGCCTCGTCATCACCCTCGCCCTCGTCGCCCGCGTCGTCACCGCCCTGCGCCTCGGCCCCGGCGGCGCCCTGCGCCCCGTTGCCCTTCCGCCGCCGCCGGCGGCGACGCTTCTTCTTCGGGCCGTTCGGGGCCTCGGCGGACGGCTCGGCCGGGGCCTGAACCTCGGCCACCTCTTCCACCTCGTCCTCTTCGATCTCGATCTCTTCGTCCTCGACCAGATCGTCCATCACCGACGTGTCGATCGACACCACCTGCGGCGGCTCGGGCACCACGCGGGTGGCGGTCTTGAACTTCTCGATCACGAAATCGGGCGAGATCAGGCTCGGGTCGGCCTCGATGCGGATCGACATGCCGTAGCGCTGCTCGATCTGGGCCACATGCTCGCGCTTCTGGTTCATCAGGAAGTTCACGATCGCGACCGGCGCCTTCAGCAGCACCTCGCGCGAGCGTTTGCGCGTGCCCTCTTCCTCGAGCTGGCGCAGGATCGACAGCGCAAGGCTGTCATCCGACCGGATGAGGCCCGTGCCATGGCAATGCGGGCAGGGCGCGGTCGTCGCTTCCAGCATGCCCGGACGCAGGCGCTGGCGGCTCATCTCCAGCAGGCCAAAGCCCGAGATCCGGCCCACCTGGATGCGGGCGCGGTCGGTCTTGAGCTTGTCCTTCAGGCGCTTTTCAACCGCCAGGTTGTTGCGCCGCTCTTCCATGTCGATGAAGTCGATGACGATCAGCCCGGCCAGGTCGCGCAGGCGCAACTGGCGGGCGATCTCTTCGGCCGCTTCGATGTTGGTCTTGAGCGCGGTCTCCTCGATCGAGCCTTCCTTGGTGGCCCGGCCCGAGTTCACGTCGATCGCCACCAGCGCCTCGGTGACGCCGATCACGATGTAGCCACCCGATTTCAGTTGCACGACCGGGTTGAACATGGCCGACAGGTAGCTTTCAACCTGATAGCGCGCGAAGAGCGGCATCTGGTCGGTGTAGGGCTGCACCACCTTGGCGTGGCTTGGCATGATCATCTTCATGAAATCCTTGGCGGTGCGGTAGCCCGCATCACCTTCCACCAGGATTTCCTCGATCTCGCGGCTGTAAAGGTCGCGGATCGAACGCTTGATCAGGTTGCCTTCCTCGTAGATCGGGGCCGGCGCGATGGATTTCAGCGTCAGGTCGCGGATCTGTTCCCACAGCCGCATCAGATATTCGTAGTCGCGCTTGATCTCGGCCTTGGTGCGCTTGGCGCCCGCGGTGCGGATGATGAGACCCGCGCCTTCCGGCACCTCGATCTCGCTGGCGATTTCCTTCAGCTTCTTGCGGTCGGCGGCCTGGGTGATCTTGCGGCTGATCCCGCCGCCGCGCGCGGTGTTGGGCATCAGCACGCAGTAGCGGCCCGCCAGCGACAGATAGGTTGTCAGCGCGGCACCCTTGTTGCCGCGTTCTTCCTTCACCACCTGGACCAGCATGATCTGCCGGACCTTGATGACTTCCTGGATCTTGTAGCGGCGCGGGCGGGGCTTGCGCGGCTGGCGGATTTCTTCGGCCACGTCCTCTTCGGCGATCGATTCGATCTCGTCGTCGGTGTCCGATGCGTGATCCACCGCGCGGTAGCGCCGCTCGCGGCGTTCCTCGCCCGCATCGTCCGCGGCCGTGTCATGGTCATGGGCGTGATCGTGGCCCGGCTCGGCTGCGTCCGGCGCGGCGTTGGCCGCGGCGGCTTCAACGGCTGCCGGGGAGGCATCGTACAGCGCATCCGCGCCGCGATCCTCGCCCAGATCGACAACCTCCATGCTGTCGACGTCCTGCGTCAGCACGGCATCGCTGTCGGCGGACTCTTCGGCCTGCGCCCGCGACTTGCCGCGCCCGCCGTCGCGGCGCGGACGCTCGCGGCCCTCGTCATCTTCCATGGCGCGGGCATAGGCGCGCTCTTCTTCCAGCAGCGCGCGGCGGTCGGCGACCGGGATCTGGTAGTAGTCGGGATGGATTTCCGAGAAGGCAAGGAAACCGTGGCGGTTCCCGCCGTAATCGACGAAGGCCGCCTGAAGCGAGGGTTCTACCCGCGTGACCTTGGCAAGGTAGATGTTGCCGGCGAGTTGCCGCTTGTTGACCGTTTCAAAGTCGAACTCCTCGACCTTGTTTCCGTCCACGACCACGACCCGGGTTTCCTCCGGGTGGGTGGCATCGATAAGCATCTTGGTTGACATGGGATTCCATTGCGCCTGCCCGGCGGCAGGCCCGCGCGGACGGATCCGGGCGGGCGGCTGACGGATGAAAGGCGGCTTGTTCGGGCGTGGTGCTGCGCGGATGAGAGGCACGCAGCGACGCCGGGCTGCCCATTCGGGCGTCCCACACGCGGCTCCGGCAAATCAGTGCAGTCCATCGCGGTTGTTCCAGGGCGCCGCAGGCGACACCCGTCCTATCAGCCCGCACCGTTACCGACCGGTCGGGCAATCTCTGGCCTTGCGGCCTCTCGACCGATGGACGCGGCTACCGGGGCAACATGCCCCCCGCCCGGGTCCACGGCGAAACTGACGCGGCGGGCCCAGTTCGGCAACACAGACCCCCGTCCTGCGACATTAGCGGTTGGGTTGTGCAAAAGACAATGGGGATTCGTCGGCGCCCCTCTGCGCCCCGTCATCCGCCGGGCAACACAAGTTCGGCCGCCGCAACCAGGGCGGCCACACCCAGCAAGGTTGCCACCGGCAACAGGTAGATCGGCAACCGCTGAAGAAAGCCCTTGCGCCGGAAGCATTTGCCGCAAATCGGCGAAAACAGGCGCGTGTCGTGCCCGCAATTGCGGCACCGGACGCCGCGCAAATCCCAAAGTTGGATCATTCAAGCGCCCCGGATCAATACGATAGGTCATCGAAACGGTCGGAACTGTCGGAACTGATTACGAATACCGCCTGTAGGATAGGGGGTTTCGCGCCGATGTCCACCACCACCGTTCATCATCGGCACCGGACGATTCGCGCGCAGGTTGCATTCCCGCGCGCACGCGCCCCGTGCCGCCGCTGTCACCGGGCGGTCGCGCGGCGCGCCTCAGACGTAATCCGCCCGGCTCAGCCCGTACTTTGCCATCTTCTCGTTCAGCGTCCGCCGCGGCAGGCACAACTCCTCCATCACCGCGACGATCGAGCCCTTGTGGCGCCGCATCGTGTTGTCGATCAGCATCCGCTCGAAGGCATCCACATAGTCCTTGAGCGGCTTGCCCTCGGTGGTCAGCGCAGGCGCCGCGGCCTCGTTGTCGGCCATCAGCAGCGAGGCGATCGTGCCCGTTCCCCGCCGGTTCTGCAGCACCGCGCGTTCGGCGATGTTCACCAGTTGGCGCACGTTGCCGGGCCAGGGCGCCTGCAAAAGCTGGGCGGCCTCCTGCGCGGTCAGTTGCGGCGCCTCGCAGCCGTATTCCTCGGCGAACTGCTCGGTCATCCGGGTGAACAGCGTCAGGATGTCCTCGCCGCGGGTGCGCAGGGGGGGCAACTGGATCTTCAGCGCGGCAAGACGGTAGTAGAGGTCCGGCCGCAGCGTCTCTTCCAGCGTGCGGTCGGGCGCGTGTTCGTTGCAGATGGCGATGATACGGGTTTCGGGCGGGGTGCCCTGCTCGTTGATCTGGGTCAGCAGGCGGGCCTGCAATCCCTGGCTCAGCGCCTCGATATCCTCAAGGCAAAGCGTGCCGCCGCGCGCCTCTTCCACCAGCGGCAGGCCGCCGCCCTCTTCCGCCGGGCCGAACAGCCGCTGCGCCAGCGTGTCTTCGGAAAAGGCCGCGCAAGAGATCGTCACGAACTTGCGCCCCGCGCGCGGGCCCACCGCATGCAGCGCATGGGCCACCAGCGTCTTGCCGGTGCCGGTCTCGCCGTCGATCAGCACATGGCCGTCCGCCTGCCCGAGATCGAGGATATCCTCGCGCAGCCGCTCCATCACCGCCGAGGTGCCGATCAGCTTGCGCATCAGCACCGTGCCGTCGCTCAGTTCGCGCCGCAGCGCGCGGTTGTCCAGCGTCAGCCGCCGCGCCTGCGTCGCGCGCTTGGCCAGTTCGGTCATCCGGTCGGGATTGAAGGGCTTTTCCAGAAAGTCATAGGCGCCAAGCCGCATCGCCTCGACCGCCATCGGCACGTCACCATGCCCGGTGATCATGATGACCGGCAGGGTGGAATCCATGCTCATCAGCCGCTTGAGGAAGGTCATGCCGTCCATCCCCGGCATCCGGATGTCGGACACCACGACGCCCGGATATTCCGGGCCGATCACCTTAAATGCGTCTTCGGCGCTGCCGAAAGCCTCGGTGTCGAACCCCGACAGGGCCAGCCACTGGCTGATCGACTGCCGCATGTCCTGTTCGTCGTCGACGATCGCAACCTTCATCGCCCGCGCCATTCAGAACCTCATTCTGCTGCTTCGACTTCCTTGGTCAGGATGGGAAGCTGAACCTCGAACACCGCGCCGCCGCCTTCGGCATTGTGGGCCGTCAGCCGCCCGCCCAAGTCCTTGACGATGCCGGACGAGATGGCAAGCCCCAGCCCCACGCCCTCGCCGGGCTTCTTGGTGGTGTAGAACGGCTCGAAAAGCTGTTCGAGATTCTCGATCCCGTGGCCGTTGTCGCGCACCGTCAGCGTGGCTGTCTCGCCCGCCGACAGCAGGATGTCGATCTGCGGCTGGGCGACCTGCTTTGTGGCATCAAGCGCATTGCGCAGCAGGTTGATGATGACCTGTTCAAACCGGATGCGGTCGGCCGTCACCATCACCGGCGCACGCGGCAGGGCGCGGGTGATCTTGACCGCGCGGGTCTTCAGTTGCGGCTCCATCATCGACAAAGCCGTTGAAACACAATGCCTTGCGTCCACCGGTTCGAACGATTGGCCGCCCTTGCGGGCATAGGACTTCAACTGCCGGGTGATCGCGCCCATGCGGTCGATCAGGTCGTCGATCCGCTGGAAGGACGACAGCGCCTCTTCCACGCGCTTGCGCTGCAACAGAAGCCGCGCGCCCGCCAGATAGGTCTTCATCGCCGCCAGCGGCTGGTTCAGTTCGTGGCTGACGGCGGCGGCCATCTCGCCCAGCGCGGCCAGTTTGGACGATTGCGCCAGCGTCTGTTCGGCCACGGCAAGGTCTTTTTGCACCTTCTCGCGCTCGGCGATTTCCCGCTGCAAACGGGCGTTCAACTGGCGAAGCTCCGCCGACTCGCGCTGGAACAGCGCCGACTGCGACAGCGCCCGGCGCGACAGGATGTAGAAGGTCAGCGCCAGCAGGATGGCAAAGCCCATGATCTCGAGCGCGAGCACCGCGTTCACCTGCTCGCGGATCGAATCGTAGCGGGTGAACGAGGTCAGCTTCCAGCCCCGGAACGGGATGGCGGCGGTGTTCTTCATCACCGCAAGGCCGCGCAGATAGGCGTCGGGCCGGTTGCGTGCCCAATCCGAGGTAACGTTCCAGGCCCGCTCGATGGCCGAAGGCGCATCGCGCACGGCCAGCGCCTCTTTCAGCGGCAGGCCGCGCCAGCGCGGCTCGGTGGACAGGATGATCTGCCCCTCGCTGTCGGTGGCCACCACCGCGTCGGAAAAGCCCGCCCAACTGCGTTCGTACTTGCTCAGGTCCACCTCGACCACGATGACGCCGATGGTCGCGTTGTTCTGCGCCATGCTGCGGGAATAGGTGAACTCGAACCCGCCGGCATCGCGCGGGTTCACGGTGAAGACCGAATCCTTGGACCGCTGCGCCTCGAGGAAGGCAGGCGAGCCCTTCAGGTTGACCCCGATCCGGTTGCGGTCGGTCGCCGCCACAACGCGCCCGTCGGCATCCAGCAGAAGGATCGAGGCCGCGCCGATTTCCGATTGCAGCGAGATCAGCCGCGCCGAGGTGTTGGTGAAATCGGTCGAGCTCAGCGCGTCGATCAGTTCGGGGTCGCGCGACAACAGCAGCGGCACCACCGAGGTGCGCTGCAACTCGCTCATGACGTTGCCGGAATAGAGCGCAAGACGCAGGATGGCCCGGTTGCGCGTCGTCTCGGTGAAGCGCGCGGTCAGCACGTCGTTGGTCATCCAGACCACCGCGATGCCCAGAAGCACCAGCGCCGACACCACGATCCGCACCACCCAGCGCGCGCGGCGGGTGGAATCACGGGGCGGTTCATCCAGGGTGGAGGCTGCGGTCATCTCGTCAATCTACGCCCCGCGCCCCCCCGCCTCAAGCCGCGCGGGTCATGCCGCGACAAAGGCCCCGGCGAGCGAGCGGAAAAGCACCGAACCGTCGGTACCCCCCTGTTCGGGCGACACGCAGCGTTCCGGGTGCGGCATCATCCCCAGCACCCGGCGGTTTTCCGACAGAACGCCCGCGATGTCGCCCGCCGAGCCGTTGGGGTTGTCCAGATAGCGGAAGGCCACGCGGTCTTCCGCCTCAAGCCGGGCAACCAGCGCGGCATCGGCGGTATAGTTGCCGTCATGATGCGCGATCGGCACCGCGATGGCGGCCCCCTTCGCCCAGCCCGCAGTATAGGCGCTGTCGGCGGTCGCCACGCTCAGCCCCACGGTCCGGCAGACGAACTTCAGCCCCGCGTTGCGCATCAGCGCGCCCGGCAGCAGGCCCATTTCGGTCAGCACCTGAAAGCCGTTGCAGATGCCCAGCACATAGCCGCCGCGACCTGCATGGGCCACCACCGCCGCCGCGATGGGCGAACGCGCGGCGATGGCGCCGCAGCGCAGATAGTCGCCAAAGCTGAAGCCGCCAGGAATGCCCACCACATCGGTGCCCGCGGGCAGCGCGGTGTCCTTGTGCCAGACCCGTGCCACCTCGAACCCGGCGCCGGCAAAGCCATCGGCCAGGTCGCGGTCGCAGTTCGAGCCCGGAAAGGTGATGACGGCAGCTTTCATGGCGCGGCGCTCCTTCGGCATGGGATGCGTTCCCCTAGCGCAAAGCGGCCCCGCGTTCCAGCGCCGCGCCGCCGCGCGCGCGAATTTTCTGCGAAAATTCGTGCGCCCCGCCCGCGCCCGACCCCCGGTCAGGCGGCGAAGTCGGTGATGACGGCCACGCCCGGCGCGGTCGGCCCGTCAAAGGCCGCAAGCTCGGCCGAGGCGTCAGACAGCCCGACCCGCCGCGCGATCAGCGGCGACAGGTCCACCCGCCCGCCGGCCAGCAGCGAAAAGAGGCCGGGATAGCGCCAGCCGGGCATGCCGCGCGTGCCGTAAAGCGCAAGCTGGCCGGAATAGACCAGATCCATCGGCAGCCGCATGGTGGTGTGCGCCCCCGCGGGCATCCCGATCTGCACCATCCGCCCCCGCTTGCGCAGGCTGCGCAGCGCCGCAACGGTGGTGGCTTCGATCCCTAGCGCCTCGATCGCCACATCGGCCCCGCCGCCGGTCAGCGCGCGCACCGCCTCGGCTGCGTCACACTCGGCCGCATTCACCACCGCATCGGCGCCAAGCGCCGAGGCATAGGCAAGCTTTTCGGCCACCACATCCACCATCGCCACCCGCGCGCCCATCGCCCGGCCCAGGATCAGCGCCGACAGGCCCACGCCCCCTGCCCCATGCACCACCAGCCATTCGCCCGGCGCCAGCGCCGCGCGGTCGGTCAGCGCGTGCCAGGCGGTTGTGACGCGGCAACCCATCGCGGCGGCCACGGCTGGGTCCATCCCTTCGGGCAGACGGGCCAGATTGGCATCGGCGTGTGGCACCGCCACGAATTCCGCGAAGGCGCCGGGTGCGTTGAAGCCGGGCAGAACCTGGGTGCGGCAGATCGTCTGGTGGCCGGACCGGCAATCGGGGCAGGCGCCGCAGGCCAGGATGAAGGGCGCGATCACCCGGTCGCCCACCCGCCAGCCGGTGACCCGCGGCCCCACCGCCTCGACCACGCCGCAATATTCATGGCCCGGGATATGCGGCAGATCCACCGGGTCCGCGCCGGACCAGGCGTGCCAGTCGCTGCGGCAGATGCCGCAAGCCAGCACCCTCAGCACCACGCCATCGGGCGGGCAGTCCGGGTCCGCGACCGCGCCGATCTCCAGCGGGGCGCGAAAGCCGGTCAGCCGCGCGGCGCGCATCTCAGGCGATCTCGACGGTGTATTTCTCGATCACGGTATTGGCCAGCAGCCGTTCGCACATCGCGCGCACCTCGGCTTCTGCGGTGGCGCGGTCGGTGGCGGTCAGATCCAGTTCGATCACCTTGCCCTGCCGCACGGCCTCGACCCCGGAAAAGCCCAGCGTTCCGAGCGCGTGGCGTACCGCCTCGCCCTGCGGATCGAGGACGCCATCCTTCAGCATGACATGGACGCGGGCTTTCATCGCGGGGCCTTTCAGTTGATCAGGGTCGGTTTGCCGGTGACAGAGACATTGGCGGGCAGCACGCCAAGGCGGCGGGCCAGTTCGGTATAGGCATCGGTCTGCCCGGCCAGTTCCTTCGGCTGGTCGTCGGCGCCGGGCCCGCGCAGATCCCACAGGCGGCAGCTATCGGGGCTGATCTCGTCGGCAACGATCAGCCGCTGGTAGTCGCCTTCCCAGATCCGGCCGATCTCGATGCTGAAATCGGCCAGCCGGATGCCCACCCCCATCATCACGCCCGACATGAAGTCGTTCACCCGCAGCGCCAGCGCCACCATGTCATCCAGATCCTGCTGGCTGGCCCAGCCGAAGGCGATGATATGTTCCTCGGTCACCAGCGGATCGCCCAGCCGTTCGTCCTTGAAGTAGAACTCGACGATCGGGCGGGGCAGCGCGGTGCCTTCGGGGATGCCCAGCCGGCTTGCCAGCGGCCCGGCCGAATAGTTGCGCACCACCACCTCCAGCGGCACGATCTCGACCGCGCGGATGAGCTGTTCGCGCATGTTGATGCGGCGGATGAAATGGGTCGGAACGCCGATCGCGTTCAGGCCGGTCATGAAGAATTCCGACAGGCGGTTGTTCAGCACGCCCTTGCCTTCGACCACGTCCTTGCGCTCGGTGCTGTAGGCGGCGGCGGCATCGTCCTTGAAGTACTGCACAAGGGTGCCCGGCTCGGGGCCCTCGTACAGGATCTTGGCCTTGCCCTCGTAGATCTTCTTGCGCCGCGCCATGTCAACTCCAAGTGGCGCGCGCCCCGGCAGGGCGCCCGCTTCGTTCCCGCTATAGGCCAACGCGCAGGTTGTCGCAAGGCGAAGCCGGACCTTGCGCAAGGCGCCCGCCGGGCCCACATCTGTCACAGGATCACGAAACCGAGAGGGCAAGGATGAGTACCTTCGACGACCGCGAGAACGCCTTCGAGACGAAATTCGCGCATGATGCCGAACTCAGGTTCAAGGCCGAGGCGCGCGCCAACAAGCTTCTGGGGCTCTGGGCCGCCGGGCTTCTGGGCAAGTCCGGGCCCGAGGCGGATGACTACGCGATGGGGGTCGTGCGGGCCGATTTCGCCGAGGCCGGAGACGAGGACGTGATCCGCCATGTCGCGGCCGATCTGGCAGGCAAGGCCGATGCCGCGGCGATCCGCGCCAAGCGCGCGGAATGCCTGACCGCCGCAAAGCACCAACTGGCCACCGAGGGCTGAGGCTCCCGGTTCCCGCGCGCGGCGGCGCCGCTTTGCCGCCCGCGCGAACTTGTGCCGCGCCGCATGATCTTCATGCAGATTGCGCAATTGCCAGCCGGGCCCGCGCGTGCGAGACCACGGGGCGCGCTCGGGGTCCATGGCCCGCGCCTTTCCCAGCCTGAAGGGGCCCCGATGAGCGACCTGCTTTCCACCCTGCTCGCCAGCCGCGACTGGCTTATGGCCGATGGCGCGACCGGCACCAACCTGTTCAACATGGGTCTTGCCTCGGGCGAGCCGCCGGAACTGTGGAACACCGACCAGCCCGACAACATCCGCACGCTCTACCGCGGCGCGGTCAACGCGGGCAGCGACATCTTCCTGACCAATTCCTTTGGTGCCAATGCCGCCCGGCTGAAGCTGCACGGCGCGCAATCGCGCGCGCATGAGCTGAACCGCGTCGCGGCCGAACTGGGACGCGAGATCGCCGATGCGGTCGGCCGGCCGGTGGTGGTGGCGGGCTCGATGGGCCCCACGGGCGAGATCATGGCGCCGATGGGGGCGCTGACGCATGAGCTGGCGGTGGAAATCTTCCACGAACAGGCCGAGGGGCTGAAGGCCGGAGGCGCCGACGTGCTCTGGGTCGAGACGATCTCGGCCGCCGAGGAGTTTCGCGCCGCCGCCGAGGCCGCGCGGCTGGCGGGCATGCCCTGGTGCGGCACGATGAGCTTCGACACCGCGGGGCGCACCATGATGGGCATCACCTCGGCCAGCCTGGCCGATCTGGTGGAAAAGCTGCCGAACCCGCCCATCGCCTTCGGCGCCAACTGCGGCGTGGGCGCCTCGGACCTGATGCGCACGCTTCTGGGCTTTGTCGCGCAGGGGACGGAACGGCCGATCATCGCCAAGGGCAACGCGGGCATCCCCAAGTACCACGACGGCCACATCCATTATGACGGCACGCCCGAACTGATGGCCGAATATGCCGTGCTGGCCCGCGACGCGGGCGCGCGCATCATCGGCGGCTGCTGCGGCACCATGCCCGAACACCTGCGGGCGATGAAGGCCGCGCTCGGGTCGCGGCCAAAGGGCCCGCGGCCCACGCTGGAACAGATCGCGGCCACGCTGGGCGCGTTCTCCTCGGCCTCGGACGGCACCGGCGACGAGGCGGGCGGCGCGCGGCGCGAACGCCGCAGGCGGGGCTGAGCGCGCCCCGCCCTGCCCGCCGCCCTGCCCAGCGGGCGCCCTAGCCGATCAGCCGCGCATGTTCCTGCAGGGCGAAGCGGTCGGTCATGCCCGCGACATAGTCGCAGACCACACGCGCCAGCGCCGCCTCGCCATCGGCGCGCGCCACGTCGCTTTGCCATTCGGGCGGCAAGAGCGCGGGGTTGCGCAGGAACAAGGGAAAGAGATCGTCCACCACCTGCGTCACGGTCTCGCGCACCGCGACGACCGAGGGCGCGCGATACATCCGGGTGAAGAGGAAGCTCTTGATCGTCTTCAGCTCCTGATAAAGCGGTTTGGAAAACCGGATGATCGTGGTGCCCATCGCCCGGATCTCCTCGGCGCTTCTGGGTTGCGCGGCCTCCAGCCGCTGGCGCGCCACGGCGATCACGTCCTCCACCATCACCCCGAACACCCGCCGGAGCGCCTCGTGGCGCCGCCGCATCCGGTCGAGCCCGGGATAGAGGCGGTCCACCTCGGCAAAGGCCGGGCCGGTCAGCGGCAGTTCCATAAGGTCGGCCTCGGTAAAGAGCCCCGACCGCAGCCCGTCATGCAGATCGTGATGGTTGTAGGCCACGTCATCGGCCACCGCCGCCACCTGCGCCTCGGCGCTGGCATGGGTTGCGAGTTCCAGATCAAAGCCCGCGTTCACCTCGGCCAGCGCCTGCGGATAGGGCGCCTCGACCGGGCCGTTGTGCTTGGCGATGCCCTCCAGCGTCTCCCAGGTCAGGTTCAACCCGTCGAAATCGGCGTAATGGCGTTCAAGGCTGGTCACGATGCGCAGCGCCTGCGCGTTGTGGTCAAAGCCGCCATAGGGCGCCATCAGGCGTTCCATCGCGTCCTCGCCGGTATGGCCGAAGGGCGTGTGGCCCAGGTCATGCGCCAGCGCCACCGCCTCGGCCAGATCGGTATCGAGCCCGAGCACCCCGGCGATGGTGCGCGCCACCTGCGCCACCTCGATCGTGTGGGTCAGCCGGGTGCGGTAATAGTCGCCCTCGTGTTCGACGAAGACCTGCGTCTTGTGCTTCAGCCGCCGGAAGGCCGAGGAATGGATGATCCGGTCGCGGTCGCGCTGGAACGCGGTGCGGAAGGTGGAATACTGTTCGCTGACCCGCCGGCCCCGGCTCTGGTCGGGGTGGCAGGCAAAGGGCGCGCGCATGGGTCTGCCTGTTCTTGTCGTCCTGTCCCGCGAAGCCTATATGGGATCAGCGTTCCGAAGGATACGGTGTTTCCCATGAACCTGACCCTGCCGCCAAAGGTCACAGATCGCGCCTTCGCGCGTCTGGCCGAGATCGCCGCCGCCACGGGCGAGCGGCTGCCGCTGCGCATCGCAGTCGAGGGGGGCGGCTGTTCCGGCTTTCAGTACGACATCCGGCTTGACGCCCCGCAACCGGGCGATCTGGTGCTGGAAAAGGATGGGCAGGCGGTGGTGGTGGACGAAGTCTCGCTGCCGTTCCTGGCCAATGCGGTGATCGACTATACCGAGGAACTGATCGGCGCCCGGTTCGTGATCGAGAACCCCAACGCCACCTCGTCCTGCGGCTGCGGCACCTCGTTCTCGGTCTGAGGCGGCGCGCGGGCGGCTGAGGCCGGGGGCTCTGCCCCCGGACCCCCGGGATATTTCACGACCGAAAATGCAGGGCGGCGGGTCGTGTCCGTCGCGCGTCTTCCGCGGGCCGAAGCGCGGCACACGCCGGGCGGGCGGCCCGGCCAGGCCCCGGTTGCAAAAGGCGGCCCCGCGGCCTTAGATGCCGCAAAGGGAGACGCCGATGAAAATTGCCACGTTCAACATCAACGGCGTGAAGGCCCGGATCGAGGCGCTGACGGTCTGGCTTGCCGCGGCGAAGCCCGATGTCGCGCTGTTGCAGGAAATCAAGTCGGTCGACGAGGGGTTTCCGCGCGCGGAGCTGGAGGATCTGGGCTACCAGGTGGAAACCCATGGCCAGAAGGGCTTCAACGGGGTTGCGATCCTGTCGCGGCTGCGGCTGGAGGATGTGACGCGCGGCCTGCCGGGCGATCCCGAGGATGTGCAGGCGCGCTGGATCGAGGCGACGGTGACGGGGCGGCGCGCGGTCAGGCTGTGCGGGCTCTACCTGCCCAACGGCAATCCCGCGCCGGGGCCGAAGTTCGACTACAAGCTGGCCTGGATGGAGCGGATGCAGAGCCGCGCGGCGGCCTTGCTTGCGACCGAAGAGCCGGTGGTCTTCGCGGGCGACTACAACGTGATCCCCACCCAGCGCGATGCGGCCCATCCCGAGCAATGGGCCGAAGACGCGCTCTACCGCCCCGAGACCCGCGCGGCCTTCCGCCGCCTCTGTGCCCTGGGGCTGACCGATGCGATCCGCGCGCGCCACCCCGAGGCCGCCCTTTACACCTTCTGGGATTACCAGGGCCTGTCGTGGGAGCGTAACAACGGCATCCGCATCGACCATCTGCTTTTGAGCCCGCAGGCCGCCGACCTGATGACCGATTGCGGGATCGACAGCCAGGTGCGCGGCGGCACCAAGCCATCGGACCATGTGCCCGTCTGGATCGAGCTGGACGCCTGAGGCGCGCGGTCGCGGCACGATTTCCCCGGCCGATCAGGCTTTCCGTGCTTGCCGCGGGGCGTGGCATCTGGCAGCTAGGCCGCAGGTTGCGCGATGGGTGCCGTTGCGCCCGGCCTGCCGGACCGCCCTGCCCCGGGGCCGGGGCCTGAGCCCACCGATTTCCACCGTCCCGCGGGAGCCTGCGCGGGGAAAGCGAATTGCTGGAGTTGCCATGACCGACCGCATTGCCCTTGTGACCGGCGCCTCTCGGGGCCTGGGGTTCGCGCTGGCCGAAACGCTGGGGCGCCAGGGCTGGCATGTGGTGGCGGTGGCGCGGA
>DAIEJF010000293.1 GCA_027351005.1 Paracoccaceae bacterium
GGGCCACAGCGTGCGCCCCGCCCGCTGCCAGGCGGTCGCGCGCCCCTCGGGCACCAGCGGCAGCAACATCTGGCAGCGTTCGCTCAGCGGCAGGCCCGCCGCAACCTGCACCAGCGGCGCGGGCCAGCCCGGCCCGGCAGCCAGCCCGGCAAAGGGATCGGCCGCGCCGCAGCCCCACAGCAGCCGCGCGGTCTCCTCCAGCGTGGCGCGCTCGGCCCAGGCCACGGCATCCTGCCCGCGGTAGAAGAACCGCCCCGCCTCGATCAGCGTGATGGCCGACGGCAGCACCGGGTCGCCCCAGTCCAGCGTTGCCGCCGCGATATCGCGCGGGCGGCGGCCCACGGTCTTGCGCTTTTGCAACCGCGCGATGTCCTGCGCGCTGTAAAGCCGCCGCCGCGGGTCGTCGGGCGCCGCCACGGCCCGCACCAGCCCGCGGCTGACATAGGCGTAAAGCGTCGCGCGGCTGATCCCCAGCGCGGCGGCGGCGGCCTCGGCGTCCAGATGGGGCGGTGTGGGCATGGCGTGATATTGATAAGCTGAATCAAGATTGACGATATATAGTCATCGGCGTTTCCCTTGGCCTGTCAAGCAAGGGGATTGCCATGGAACAAACTGCCCATCTGCGGACCGTCACCGGCGGGCTCGATGACATCGTGGCCGCCGAAACCGTCCTGAGCCACGTCGACGGCGCGGCCGGGCGGCTGATCCTGCGCGGCTTCGATCTGGCCGATCTGGCCGATCGCCCGTTCGAGGCCGTGCTGGCCCTGCTCTGGCGCGACCTGGCGCCGGGGCCGCTGTCGGAAACCGGCCTGCGCCAGACGCTGGGCCAGGCACGGGTGCGGGCCTTCGGGCGGATGCAGCCGCTCTTGCCCGCGACCGCGGCGCTGTCGCAGGTCGAGGCGCTGCGGCTTCTGCTGTCGGCGCTGGCCGATGCCGACCCCACGCCGCCGCACATCCTGGCGGTGGCCGCGACCCCGGTCTTTGCCGCCGCCATCGCCCGCGCCCGCGCCGGGCTGGCGCCGGTGGCCCCCGATCCCGCGCTGGGGCAGGCGGCCGATTTCGCCCGGATGCTGCGCGGCACCGCCGCCCCGGCCGACCTGGTGCGCGCGCTGGAAACCTATCTGGTGACGGTGGCCGATCACGGGCTCAATGCCTCGACCTTTGCGGCGCGGGTGATCGCCTCGACCCGGGCGGGCATGATCTCGGCCGTCATCGGGGCGCTTTGCGCGCTGAAGGGGCCGCTGCACGGCGGCGCGCCCGGCCCGGTGCTGGACATGCTTGACGCCATCGGCAGCAAGGACCGGATCGCGCCCTGGCTGGCCGCGGCCCTGGCCCGGGGCGACCGGCTGATGGGCTTCGGCCACCGCATCTACCGCGTCCGCGACCCCCGCGCCGATGTGCTCAAGCGCGCCGTGGGCCGCCTGTCGGGCGAAGGCGGCCGCATCGCGCTTGCCGAGGCCGTGGAAGCCGAGGCGCTGCGGCTTCTGGCCGAAAAGACCCCGCTGCGGCCGATCCGCACCAATGTCGAGTTCTACACCGCCCTTCTGCTCGAGGCGGTGGGCTTCCCGCGCGACAGCTTCACCAATGTCTTTGCCGCGGGCCGCATGGCGGGCTGGACGGCGCATGTGCTGGAACAGGAACGCACCGGCCGCCTGATCCGTCCGCAGTCGCGCTACACCGGGCCCTGGCCGCAGGTGGCATAGGCGCCGCCCCCCGCAAGGGCTGTGCCCCGCCCGACCGCTGGCCTATATCAGGGCAGAGCGGGCAGACAGCCCGGAGGGAGGAGGACCGATGAAGATCACCATGCTGATCGGCGGCCAGGCCGTCGAGGCCGAAGGCGGGCGCACCTATCTGCGCCACGATCCCGTCACCGGCGCCGTCGCGACCGAGGCGCCCGCCGCCTCGGTGGCCGATGCGCTGAAGGCGGTCACGGCCGCGCAGGCCGCCTTTCCCGGCTGGGCCGCCACCCCGCCGGGCCAGCGCCGCGCGATCCTGAACGCCGCCGCCGACCGGCTGGATGCGATGACCCCCGCCATCATCGCGGGCGGCATCCCCGAAACCGGCACGACCGGGCCCTGGCTTGGCTTCAACTGCATGTTCGGGGCGAACATCCTGCGCGAGGCCGCGGCGATGACCACCCAGATCGCGGGCGACATCATCCCCTCGAACAAGCCGGGCTGCATGGCGATGGCGATCCGTCGCCCGCTGGGCGTCTGCCTGGGCATCGCGCCCTGGAACGCGCCGGTCATCCTGTGCGTGCGGGCCGTGGCCATGGCCATCGCCTGCGGCAACACTGTCGTGCTGAAGGCGTCGGAACTGTCGCCCTTCATCCACCGCGCCATCGGCGACGCGCTGACCGAGGCAGGCCTGCCGCCGGGGGTCGTCAACATCGTCACCAACGCCCCCGAAGACGCCGCGGACATCGTCGCCGCCCTGATCGCCGCCCCCGAGGTGAAGCATGTGAACTTCACCGGCTCGACCCGCGTGGGGCGCATCATCGCCGTGACGGCGGCCCAGCATCTGAAACCCGTGCTGCTGGAACTGGGCGGCAAGGCCCCGCTGATCGTGCTGGACGATGCCGACCTTGACGGCGCGGTGAACGCCGCGGCCTTCGGCGCCTTCATGAACCAGGGCCAGATCTGCATGTCGACCGAACGGATCATCGTGCACGAAGGCATCGCCGACGCCTTTGTCGCCGCCCTGGCCGCCAAGGCCCGCGCGCTGCCGCATGGCAACCCGCGCGACAAGGTCGTGCTGGGCGCGCTGATCACCCCCGAGGCCGCCGCGAAGATGGATCGCATCATCGCCGACGCCACCTCCCACGGCGGCCGGGTCATCGCCGGCGGCGGGCGCGACGGATCGGTCGTCGCCGCCACGCTGATCGACAACGTCACCGACGCCATGACCATCTACCGCGAGGAAAGCTTCGGCCCGGTCAAGCCGATCATCCGCGTCGCCGATGACGACGCGGCGGTGCGGGTCGCCAACGACACCGAATACGGCCTGTCGGCGGCGGTCTTCAGCCGCGACCTTCGCCGCGCGATGGCGGTGGCCGAACGGATCGAAAGCGGCATCTGCCACATCAACGGCCCGACCGTCTCGGACGAGGCGCAGATGCCCTTCGGCGGCGTGAAGAACTCGGGCTATGGCCGGTTCGGCGGCAAGGCGGGGGTCGATGCCTTCACGCTGACACGCTGGGTCACCATCGAAGACCCCGGCCAGCACTATCCGTTCTGACCGGCGGCCGGATCGGGGGCGCGATCACACGCGCCCCCCGCGCCACGCCCCGCGACATGCCGCTCGAAGAAATCCACCAGCTTCGTATAGGCGAACCGGGTCTGGGCCAGCCCCTCCTTGTCCCAGCCATGCCCCGCGCCGGGCAGGGTGACCAGTTCGAACGCCTTGTTCGCCGCGATCAGCCGTTCCACCAGCGCGATCGTGTCGGCGTAAAGAACCACCTCGTCGCGGGTGCCGTGGATGATCATCAGCGGATCGGCCAGCCCCGCGCTGTGCCACAATGCCGACTGCGCCCCGAACCGGGCGGGGAAATCGGGGCCGGAATGCGGCCCGATGATCCATTCCTGTTCGGGATAGGCATGAAAGAGGTTGGTCGCGGGCGCCCCCGCCACCCCTGCCGCATAAAGCCCCGGCTTGCGGAACAGCGACATCAGCGTGACCAGCCCGCCATAGCTTGACCACCAGATCCCAACCCGGCGCGGATCGGCCAGCCCGCGGCCCACCAGCGCCCGCACGCAATCGGCCACGTCCTCGACATCCTGCCGCCCGTAGCCATGCCGCATCGCCAGATTCCACGCCCGGCCCCGGCCGAAGCTGCCGCGGATCTCGGGATGCACCACGATGAAGCCGCGCGACACCAGCAGGTTGTCCACCCCCCAGCAGGGATGCGCCGCCCGCCCGCCCCAGCGGTTCACCAGCCCGTCGGAATAGACCGACCCCACGATCATCGGATAGCGCCGCGACGGATCGTGATCGGGCGGCAGCAGCACCCGCGCCATCAGCGCGGCACCGTCCACCGTGCTGGCAAAGGCGTGGTATTCCACCCGCGCCCAGTCATGCTCCGCGAACTCGGGCAGCGGCGGGCGGGCGATGACCCGCGGGGTCGCGGGGCGGTCCAGATCCAGCAGATGCAGCTCGGGCGGCGTGCCGTCGTCGCTGAACAGATCGACCGCGGCGCGGAAATCGGGGGCGAAGACCGGCCGATGCGTCCCCGGCCGCCGGGTGACGGGCACCGGCGCCCCCTCCGCCGCGGGCAGGCGGTAGACCTGCCGCTCGGCCGGGTGCGAAAGGTTCGCCACAAACCAGACCTCCCCCGCGGGCGAGACCTCGAAGCCCTCCACCTCCCAGGGACCCGCGGTCAGCACCTCGGCCCGCGCGGGGTCGGCCGCGTCCAGCGGCAGCCGGTGCAGGTGGTTGAACCCCGACAGCGCATCGGTGGTAAAGATCAGCGCACGGTCCCCGGCATCCCAGCGCACCGTCCAGTCGGGCCGGATCTTCACCCGGTCCTCCACCTGCCAGACCACGCGCGCCTGCCCGCTGGACAGATCGAACACCTGAATCCGGTGGTGCTTGATCTCCAGGTCGCTGCTCGAGACCATCAGGCGACGGCCGTCGGATGACAGCGCCCAGTCCCAGATCGCGTCTTCGGGGTCGTCCAGCGCCAGATGGCGCGGCGCGGCGCCGTCCAGCCCCAGCACCGCGAAACTGCGCCGCATCAGCGCATCGCCCGGAAAGGCCCGCGCCCGCATGTCCTCATGCGCGATGCCGCCCGCGTCATAGGCGATGCGGATGCGCCGCACCGGGCGGTCATCGGCCAGCAGCACCGCCAGCGTCGCGCCATCCGCCGACCAGCCAAGCGCCTCGACCTGCAGCGCCGGGTCGGGCGCCCAGAGAGGCCGCGGCCCCTGCCCCGGCAGCCAGACCCAGACCGCGCC
>DAIEJF010000307.1 GCA_027351005.1 Paracoccaceae bacterium
TTCTACCAGCTCTGGCTGGACCCCAGCATGACCTATTCCTCGGCCCTCTTCGCGCCGGGCGACGATCTGGAACGGGCGCAGGGACGCAAGTATGACCGCATCCTGGACCGGATCGGCGGGGCGGAACAGGTGCTCGAGATCGGCTGCGGCTGGGGCGGGTTCGCCGAGCGCGCGGCCGAGGACGGCCGGACGGTGACGGGCATCACCATCTCGCCCAGCCAGAAGGGCTATGCCGATGCCCGGCTGGACGGGCGCGCCGAGATCCGGCTTCAGGACTATCGCGACACTCGCGGCCGGTTCGATGCCATCGTGTCGATCGAGATGGTTGAGGCGGTGGGCGAACGCTACTGGCCGGCCTATTTCGCCACGCTGCGCGACAGGCTGGTGCCCGGCGGGCGGGCGGTCGTGCAGGCGATCACCGTGCCCGACGAGGCCTTTGCCGCCTATCGCCGCCGGTCGGACTACATCCGCCACCACACCTTTCCCGGCGGCATGCTCTTGTCGCGGGCGATCATCGCCGAACAGGCCCGCCGCGCGGGGCTGGTCCTGCACGACAGTTTCGGCTTCGGCAGCCATTACGCCGAAACCTGCCGCCTCTGGGGCCAGCGTCTGGAAGAGGCCGCGCCGCGCATCGCCAGCCTTGGGCATGGCGACGGGTTCCTGCGGAACTGGCGCTATTACCTGGGCATCTGCGCCGCGGCCTTTGCCACCGGCCGGTGCGACGTGCTTCAGGTCGAACTGCGACATGCGGCCTGAGCCGCGGAAGGAAAGCCGATGACCATCGTACTGATCCTCTGCCTTGTCGTGCTGGCGGCGCTGGCCTGGCGCGCGCGTCGCCTGAGCTTTGCCGCGCAGGCGCCGGAAAGCTATGCCGGCACCGGACCGCAGTTCGACCCCCATCGCGTTCTGAACGGACGGATCGAATCCGAGGGCGTGATCTTCGGCCCGACCGGGCGCGCCATCTCGCGCTTCGTGGCCCGGATGGAGGGGCGCTGGGCGGGGTCTACCGGCACGCTGACCGAACATTTCCAGTATGACTCGGGGCGCGAGCAGCGGCGCGAATGGCGGCTGACGCTGCACAATGACGGGCGCATCACCGGCGAGGCCGATGACGTGGTAGGCGAGGCGCAGGGTGTGCTCAGCGGCGCCACGCTGCGGCTGACCTACCGGCTGCGGCTGCCCGCCGATGCGGGCGGGCATGTGCTGGACGTGGTGGACTGGCTCTACCTGATGCCGAACGGGATGCTGATGAATCGCTCGCAGATGCGCCGCTTCGGGGTGACGCTGGTCGAACTTGTGGCCACGATGCGCCCGACCGAGGCCGCCCATGGCTGAGGGATTGGCCGCGGGCGGGCGCTGGTGGATCGTGGGCGCCAGCGAAGGCTTGGGCCGGGCGCTGGCCACCGCGATGGCCGCCGAGGGGCGCGAGCTTGTGCTGTCGGCCCGCAATGCCGACCGGCTGGCCGAGCTGGCCGCCGCCCTGCCGCGCGCGACGGCGCTGCCGATGGATGTCAGCGATGACACCGCCGTCAGCGCGGCCGGGTTGCAGGTGGGCGCGGTGGACGGGCTGATCTACAGCGTGGGCCTTTACGAGCCGATGGCGGCGACCGCCTGGAACGGCCCCGCCGCGCTGGCCATGGCCGAGGCGAATTTCATGGGCGCGCTGCGGGTTCTGGGCGCGGCCTTGCCCGCGATGATCGCCCGCGGCCACGGGCGGGTCGTGCTGATCGGCTCGCTGGCCGGGTTCCGCGGGTTGCCCGGCGCCATCGGCTATGGCGCCAGCAAGGCCGCGCTGATGCACCTGGCCGAAAACCTGCGCGCCGACCTGCGCGGCACCGGCGTCAGCGTGCAGATCATTAACCCCGGCTTCATCGACACCCGGCTGACGCGCAAGAACGACTTCCGCATGCCCTTCCTGATGACGCCCGAGGCGGCGGCCGGCGCCGTTATGCGCGCGATGCGGGGGGGCCGGTTCTCGACCAGTTTCCCCGTGCCCTTCGCCTGGCTTTTCCAGACCGGCCGCTACCTTCCGCTGGGGCTGTTCCAGCGGCTGTTCTAGACCTCCACCGCCACCGACCCCATCGGGTGCGCACAGCAGGCCAGGATGTAGCCCGCGGCGATGTCGTCGTCGCTGATGCCACCGTTGTGGACCATGTGCACCTCGCCCGCGGTCTTGCGCACCCGGCAGGTGCCGCACAGCCCGAAGGTACAGCCCGAGGGGATGTTCAGCCCCGCGCGTCTGGCCACCGCCAGCACCGTGTCGGTTTCGGCGCAGGCCGCGGTCACCCCGCTTGCGGTAAAGGCGATTTCGGCCTGCGCGTCCGCCGCCGGTGTGACATCGGCGATCACCGGCGCCTCGGCTTCGGTGGCCACCGGCGCGCCGAAGCTTTCCTGGTGGTAGCGGGCCATGTCGAAGCCCAGCGAGATCAGCATCTCGCGCACTGCGAGCATGAAGGGTTCGGGGCCGCAGCAGTAGACCTCGCGGTCCAGATAGTCGGGGGCCATCAGCCCCAGCATGATCTGGCTGAGCCGCCCGCGATAGCCGGGCCAGGCGCGGAACGGATCGGGCTCTTCCACGGTGAAATGCAACTGCAACCCCGGCACGCGGTTGGCGAACTGTTCCAGGCGCTCGCGGAAGATGATGTCGGACGGGCGGCGGGCGGCGTGGACGAAGACGATGTCGGGCATCTCGCCGGAATCCCAGGCCCAGGTGGTCATCGACATCATCGGCGTGATGCCCGAACCTGCCGAGATGAACAGGTACTTGCGCGCCGGGTGCCGGTGAAAGCTGAAGATGCCCGCAGGCCCGAAGGCGCGCAACCGCATCCCCGGCTTCAGGTGGTCAAGCATCCAGCGGGTGCCGACCGATCCCTTCTGCGCCTTCACCGTGACCGAGATCGACAACGGCCGCGAGGGGGACGAGCTAATCGTATAGGTCCGTTGCACATTGCCGCCCGGCACCGGAAGATCGAGCGTGACGAACTGGCCCGGCTGATAGTCGAACCACGCGCCCGAAGGCGCGCGGAAGGTGAAGGTGGCGGTGTCGGCGTTTTCCGGCACAACCATGGCGCATTCCAGCGGCTCGCTGTCGCGCCAGGGGTCGGCGGCCCAGTTGAGGCGGGGGGCGGGCATGGCCTACTCCGCCGCCAGCGCGGGACGCGGGGCCAGCCTGTCGGCCATGCGCCCGGCATACCAGTCGACGAACTGGATCACGCCTTCTTCCTGAAGGGTGGAATAGGGCCCGGGTTCGTAGGCAGGCGACAGGATGCCCTTCTGGTTCTCCTCGACGACCCGGCGATCCTCGTCATTGGTGGCCAGCCAGACTTCGGTCAGCGTCTTGAGGTCGTAATCGACCCCCTCCACCGCGTCCTTGTGCACAAGCCAGGTGGTTGTCACCTCGGTTTCCGTCGCGCTGACGGGCAGGACGCGGAAGGTGATCGCGTGGTCGGGCAGGAAGTGGTTCCAGGTGTTGGGGTAGTGATACATCAGCAGGCTGCCCGCATCGTCGAAGGGCATCCGCCCCATCCGCCGCGCCACCGCCGCGCGGGTGTTCAGGGTAAAGCTTTCGGCGTTGTTCAGCAGCGGAACGCGCGCCAGCCGCCACTGGAAGTCCGGCTGGTGCACGAAGCGCGAGGGCAGGCCCGCGGCCTCGCACCGCGCCCAGTGGTCAAGGATGGTCGGATCTGCCCGGTCGGGGCCTGACATGGCCGTCATCTTCGGGTTGTCGGAATAGGTCCGGCAGAGCGACGGGTGGCTGCCGCCGCAATGGTAGCATTCGCGGTTGTTCTCAAGCACCAGCTTCCAGTTGCCCTTCTCGACGATGGTCGAGGTGAAGGCCACCCTGGCATCGGCCAGCCCCGAGGGCGCAAGATAGGCCATCATGGTCTTCGCAAGCTCTGCCACCGGCGGCGGCACCTGCGCCAGACAGATGTAGATCACGCCGCCAAGGTCGACGCAGTGCACCTTCTTCAGCCCGTGCTGCGCGGGGTCGAACCCCTCCTGCATGTCACGGGCATAGAGCAGGCGGCCATCCAGGTCGTAGGTCCACTGGTGATAGGGGCAGACGAGCTTGGGCGTGCTGCCCGTCTCTGTCGCGCAGAGCCGCTGGCCACGGTGGCGGCAGACGTTGTGGAAGGCGCGCACCATGCCGTCGGTGCCGCGCACCACGACCACCGGATAGGCGCCCACCTGAAGGGTGGCATGGCTGCCCGCCCTGGGCAGCGCGGCCGCGGGCAGCGCGAAAAGCCATTCGCGGTAGAACACGTTTTCCAGCTCAAGCTGGAACACGCCGGCATCGCAGTACAGCGCGCGGTCCAGCGAATAGTTGGCACGCCGCGCCGTCAGAAGCGACAGGGTTTCGGGGGCAGAGAGCATCACGCACCTCGCATCGCCCGCGCCATCCCGCGCGGGCCGGTTGGAAAATGCGGGCAACAGCCGGGATGCGGCCGACCGCGCAGGGCCGGACCCCATCGGCAGCCACCACCCGCGGCTCGACGTTCGGCAAAAGGCTGGTTTCCGGGCTGCGGAAGCGGGCCTTCGCCCCGGACACGGCGCCTTCCCAGGGTCTCCCCCAGTGGCGATGCCGCGCCTTGCCTTCCTGACCGTTGCGGGGGCAGCGCCGGCCTTTCACCGGCTTCCCAATTCTCCACCGTTTCCGGCGGCACCTTCTGCCCGGTCATTCAAGCACGCCGCCCGGAGCCCCGATGCGCCATTTGCGACCATGCCCGCGCGAAGAAAGACCGCGCGCCCGATCGCGCGGCCCGCCGCTGTGCGGGCTGGACAAGGCCGCGCGGCTTCGCCCTAGATGGCGCGACGGGGGGAAACACGCGCGTGCCGGGAATCGGATCGGATCGGGAACAGGTACGCGCGCTGATCGCCGGGGACCGGGCGGCCTTTGCGCAGCTGTTCCGCCAGCACAACGCGGCGATGGTGCGGGTGGCCACGGGCATCACCGGCAGCCGCGCGGTGGCCGAAGAGGTGACGCAGGATGCCTGGGTCGCGGTGCTGAAGCACATCGCGGGGTTCGAGGAACGCTCGTCGCTGGCGGGCTGGATCTTCACCATCCTGGTGAACCGCGCCCGCAGCCGCGCCCGGGTCGAGGGGCGCAGCGTCTCGTTCGACGCGGGCGGCGAGGACAACAGCCTGGCCGCCGCCTTCGACGGGCGCGGCCACTGGAAGGATACCCCCGCGCTCTGGGAAGAGATCACCCCCGACCGGATCGTGGCCGGGCGGCGGATGCTGGACGTGGTGACGGCGGCAATCGAGGCGCTGCCGCCCGGACAGCGGGCGGTGATGGTGCTGCGCGGCCAGCAGGGGCTGGAGGCCGAGGAGGTCTGCGCCATCCTTGGCATCAACGAGGGGAACATGCGGGTGATGCTGCACCGGGCGCGGCTGGCGGTGCGCGCCGCGATCGACCGGCTGGAGCGATAGGCGGCCTTGCGCCGGGCTGGCGCAGGATTAGGTTTGACAGGCGTAACGGAAAAGGGCGCGGCGCGTCCTTCCAGAGGACGCAGAGGCAAGGACACGGCGAGATGCTGGGGCTGAACTGCAAGCAGGTCGTCGCGCGCAGCAGTGCGCTGATCGACGGCGAGCTTCCCTTCTGGGAGGCCCTGCAGTTGCGCCTGCACATGGCTGTCTGCAAGGGCTGCACCGCCTTCGTGCACCAGATGCGTGTGACCCGCAGCCTGACGCTGGCCGCAGGTCAGGCCACCCCGGACGACGATGCGGCCCTGGCCGCCGTGCTGGCGCGGCTGGCGTCAGAGGGCCGCGACGCGGGCTGAAACATCGGCTCACGCATCCGTGTCGGCCCGCGGCGTAACGGCACCGCATCCATCGCACTCCTGATCCATGACGGGCCATGACGGACCGTTGCGGCGGCGGCCCCTAAGAACGGGCGCGCGCCTGCCGCTTGCCCTTCAGGAGATGACCCATGTCCAACAGAACCCTGTCCGCGATGGTGGCCACCGCCTTTGCCGCCAGCCTCGCCGGCTTTTCGGCCCAGGCCGACACGATGGGCGCGTCGCAGGACGCGATGATGAAGAAGCAGGAGATGACCAAGCAGCAACTGGCCGGCGGCAAGTTCGAGAAGTGCTTCGGCGTGGCGCTGAAGGGGCAGAACGACTGTTTCGCGGGCGCGGGCACCACCTGCGCCGGCACCAGCACCACCGACTATCAAGGCAACGCGTTCAAGCTGGTGCCGGCCGGCAGCTGCACCACGATTATGACGCCGACGGGCCACGGCTCGCTCACCGCGATGGCGGGCTGAGCCACCGGCGCGGGGTGCCGAGCCCCGCGCCACCTTCCGTCCCCGGCGCGCGGCGCCCGCGTGCCGCGCCCCGTCCCAGCCCGTTCGCCCCCGCAGGAGGCCCCGATGCAGATCGCCCCGATCACCCCCGCCGCCCCCGGCTTTGCCCCGCGGCCCCTGCCCGCCCGCGGCGGGGTCGGGCTGAAGGCCGAACATTACCGCACCATCCTGGAAACCGGCCCGGACATCGGCTTTTTCGAGGTCCATGCCGAAAACTACATGGGCGCGGGCGGCCCGCCGCACCGGGTGCTGACCGCGATCCGCGAACGCTATCCGCTGTCGCTGCACGGGGTCGGCCTGTCGATCGGCGCCGCTCGCGATCTGGACAGCGACCACCTTGCGCGGCTGGCCGCGCTGATCGCCCGCTATGAGCCGGGGATGTTTTCCGAACACCTGGCCTGGTCGACGCATGATGCGGGTTTCCTGAACGACCTGCTGCCCCTGCCCTATACCGACGCGACGCTGGACCGGGTCTGCGCCCATATCGACCAGGTGCAGGCCGCGATCGGGCGGCAGATGCTGCTGGAAAACCCCACGACCTACCTGGCCTTTGCCGAAAGCACCTGGCCCGAGGTCGACTTCATCGCCGAGGTGGTGCGCCGCACCGGCTGCGGGCTGCTGCTGGATGTGAACAACGTCTATCTGTCCGCGGTGAACCTGGCAGGGGATGCCGCGGCCTATCTTGCGGCCTTTCCGCTGGCCCATGTGCAGGAAATCCATCTGGCGGGCCATGCGCCCGAAACCGACGAGGCGGGTCGTGCGCTGCTGATCGACAGCCACGACCGGCCCGTTGATGCCGCGGTCTGGCAGCTTTACGCGGCGACGGTGGCGCAGACGGGCCCGCTGCCCACGCTGATCGAGTGGGACAGCGATGTGCCCGGCTGGCCCGATCTGGCCGCCGAGGCCGCCCGCGCCGAGGCGGTGATGGTGGCCCATGCCGCCGGGGGCGCCGATGTGGTCGCACGCTGAGCGTCTTGCGGGGTTCGGCGCCGCGATCCTTGATGCCCGGCTGGCCGCGCCGCCGGGGCTTCTGGGGCCCGATGGCCAGCCCTCGGCCCGCCGCTTCGCGGTCTACCGCAACAATGTCGTGGTCGGCCTGACCGAGGCGTTGCAGGCGGCCTATCCGGTGGTGCACCGGCTGGTGGGCGAGGCGTTCTTCCGGGCCATGGCCGGGCATTACGTCCGGCTGGAGCCGCCCGCCTCGCCGATCCTTCTGGACTATGGCGCGGGGTTCCCGGCGTTTCTGGAGGTCTTTCCGCCGGCTCTGGCGCTGGCCTATCTGCCCGATGTGGCGCGGCTGGAACGT
Source organism: Paracoccaceae bacterium (assembly GCA_027351005.1). GTDB lineage: Bacteria > Pseudomonadota > Alphaproteobacteria > Rhodobacterales > Rhodobacteraceae > Solirhodobacter. The sequence continues at coordinate 7,611 of DAIEJF010000307.1, forward strand.
GCCTGGGTCGAGGCCTATCACGCCGCCGAACCGGGCCCCGCGCCGGGCTGGGCGGGTCTGCCTGCCGACGGGCTGGCCGGGCTGCGGCTGGCGCTGCACCCCTCGGTGCGGGTGCTGGCCTCGGAACATCCGGTGCTGCGGATCTTGCAAATGAACCTGCCCGGCGCCGAACCCGGCCCCCTGCCGCCCGACGCAGGCCCCGAAGAGGTGATGCTTGCCCGCCCCGAGGCCGAGGTCGAGGTCTTTCGCCTGCCGACTGGCGGGGCCGCCTTTGTCGCGGCGCTTCAGGCGGGCAAGACCGTCAGCGCGGCGGCCCTTGCAGGGTTCGCGCGGACGCCCCGCTTTGCCCTGCAAGAGATGCTGACCGGGCTCATGGCCAGCCGGGCCTGCCTTGGCCCGCTGCCCGCCCATCCCCCCGTCCCCGAGGAGACCCCCGATGTTCGCCGCTGAGCCCCCCGCCCTCCGCCTCATCCGCGCCGCGCTGGCCGGGCTTTCCTCGACGGCGGCCACGCTGGCCCCGCCGGTCCTGCGGGTGGCGCTGGCGCTGCCGTTCCTGCGCTCGGGTCTGACGCGGTGGGACGGGTTCCTGCATCTCTCGCCTGCGACGCTGTATCTGTTCAGCGACGAATTCCGGCTGCACATCCTGGGCGTGCAATACCCGATCCCGGCGCCGGATCTGGCGGCGCATCTGACCGCGATGGCCGAAATCGGCCTGCCGATCCTGCTGATCGCGGGGCTTGCCACGCGGTTCGCCGCGCTGGGGTTGCTGGCCATGACGGCGGTCATCCAGCTTGTCGTGCCGGACGGCTGGGTGAACTTTCACCTCTACTGGGCGGCGCTGGCGCTGGCGATCCTCGCGCAGGGGCCGGGCGCGCTGTCGCTGGACCGTCTGCTGGCGCAAAGGTGGCGGCGTCAGTGAATGCGCGACTTGGCCGCCAGATCGCCGCCGCGCCAGAGATAAAGCGCCAGCAGCGGCTCGGTCCCGGTCTGCATCGCATGGGGCACCCAGGGGTCGTGCAGGATCGGCGTGCCGGGGGCGACGGGGGCAAACGGAGCGTCGCCCTTCTGCCAGAGCGCGGTCCCGGCCAGCGGCAGATAAAGCTCGGCCGCCTGGTGCGAATGGGCGGGATAGGTGACGCCGGGGCCCAGCATCAGCACCCCCGCCGCGACCCGGTCTGACGGAATCGGGCCGCGCAGGCCCACAAGTTCGGTCCAGCCGTAACGCTCAAGGAACGCGGTCCCGAAATCCGCCGCGCCATAGGTCTGACGCCATTCCAGCCGGGGCGCCGCCCGGCGCAGCGCCGCAACCAGCGGGCCGCCCGCCAGATCGGGCAGCCAGCGGCAGACGGGCAGCAGACCCGGCACCTGCGCGCGCCGCGCGGGGCCTTCGGGCCAGTCCGCCAGAAACGGCGCCGCCGCCGCGATCCCCGCCACCGCCTGCCGCAGCCCTTCGGCCAGTTCGCCCGCCTCGTCCATCGCCGTCCCCCCCCTGCCCGTTCCTACCCTGCCCGGCGGCAGGCACCTGTGCAACCGGCTGATTCAACGCCGCTTTGCACCCCGTCGGACGGGGCGCCCGCAGGCCCCGCGAATCATGCCTGCGGCCGGAGTTTCTCTGTCTCTCATTGGAGCTTTTTCAAAAAATCACGAAAAGCTCCTTTTGGGGCAGCCTGATTGTTTTTGCGGCACGTTGGTCCGATTGTGCAGGGGCCAGCGCAAAGGGGACGTTCCGCGCTGTGCCGAAGGCGGTCTGGCGTTCAGACTGGCTTCGGGTGAGGAGGTAACAGTAGCAAGGCCCGAAAACGGGCGAGGGCCGGGCAGGCGGGGAAAGGCCGCCCGGCACCGACATGGGAAGGGACAGATGACCATCAGCAATGCATCGCCCTCGTTGTACAACGAGGACCTGGCACCCGCGACCGAGCGGAAGTGGGGCGCCTTCAGCATCTTCAACGTCTGGACATCCGACGTTCACAGCCTCTGGGGGTATTACCTGGCGGCCAGCCTGTTCCTGCTGTGCGGGAGCTTCCTGAACTTCATCATCGCCATCGGCATCGGCTCGCTTGTCATCTTCGTGCTGATGTCACTGGTGGGCAACGCGGGTGTGCGCACGGGCGTGCCCTATCCGGTGCTGGCGCGGGCCTCGTTCGGCACGTTCGGCGCCAACGTGCCCGCGCTGATCCGCGCGGTGGTCGCCTGCTTCTGGTACGGGGCGCAGACCTCGGCCGCCTCGGGCGCGATCGTGGCGCTGCTGATCCGCAGCCCGGGGATCCTGGCGTTCCACCAGAACAGCCACATGCTGGGCCACTCCACGCTTGAGGTGATCTGCTATGTGATCGTCTGGGCCGCGCAACTGCTGATCATCCAGCATGGCATGGAAACGGTGCGCAAATTCCAGGACTGGGCAGGCCCCGCGGTCTGGATCATGATGCTGCTGCTGTCGATCTACCTGATCGTCAAGGCGGGCACGTTCTCGTTCGGATCCGAGATCCCGGAAGACGTGCTGATGAAGGCCACGGCCGATGCGGGTGTGCCGGGCGCGCCGGGATCGCTTGCCGCGCTTTGCGCGGTGGCGGCGACCTGGATCACCTATTTCGCCGCGCTCTACCTGAACTTCTGCGACTTCTCGCGCTATGCGACCGACGAACGCGCGCTGCGCAAGGGCAACCTCTGGGGCCTGCCGATCAACCTTCTGGCCTTCTGCTTCGTCGCCGGGATCACCACCACGGCATCCTACACCGTCTATCACGAGGTGCTGATCCATCCCGATGACATCTCGGCCAAGTTCGACAGCTGGTTCCTGGCGGCGCTGGCGGCGGCGACCTTCGCGATCGCCACGCTGGGGATCAACGTCGTGGCGAACTTCGTGTCGCCGGCCTTCGACTTCTCGAACGTGTTCCCGTCGAAGATCGACTTCAAGAAGGGCGGCTACATCGCGGCGCTGATCGCGCTGGTTCTTTACCCCTTCGCGCCGTGGGAAACCGGGGCCGCGCATTTCGTGAACTTCATCGGCTCGATCATGGGGCCGGTGTTCGGGATCATGATGGTGGATTACTACCTGATCCGCAAAGCGGTGCTGAACGTGCCCGACCTTTACCGCGAGAACGGCGAGTTCCGGTTCCAGAACGGCTGGCACGGCACCGCTTTCGTGGCGCTGCTGGTGGGGATGCTGTTCTCGTCGATCCTGCCCACGTTCACCACGATCCTGCCCGCCTGGTGGGGCGTCTACGGCTGGTTTTTCGGCGTGGGCATCGGTGGCGCGGCCTATTACCTGCTGCGCATGGGCAAGGCGGGCTGAGGCAAGGCCCGCCCCGCAGATCCCTGGCGCCGCCCCTGTCCGGGGGCGGCGTTTTCCATTTGCGGTTCCGCGCCCGCCGCGCGACAGGCTTGACCGCGGCCGCGCCGCGCGCTCATCTGCCGGGCCGGAGGGATCGGGGATGCAGAGGCTTGACCGGAGCGAAGACAGCAAGTTCGTGGCGCGCGGCGTCGCGCATCTGCCGCTGCCTGCGGTGCGCGATCCGGTGACGGTGGCCTTTGTGCTGCTGCCGAAATTCACCCTGCTGGCCTTCACCTCGGCGATCGAACCCCTGCGGGTCGCCAACCAGCTAGCCGCGCAGGCGCTGTTTCGCTGGACGGTCTATTCCCATGACGGGGCGCCGGTCACCAGTTCCTGCGGACTGCCGGTGGTGCCCGACGGCGCGCTGCCGAAAGAACCCGAGGCCGATTACCTGCTGGTCTGCGGCGGGGTGGAGCCGGAACTTGCGCTGCGCCCGGGCATCGCCGATTGCCTGCGCGCGCAATGGCGGATGGGGCGCACCGTGGGCGGGCTTTGCACCGGGGCCTATGCGCTGGCCCATGCCGGGATCCTGAAGGGCAAGCGGTTCACGCTGCATTGGGAAAACATCTCTGGCTTCCGCGAGACATTTCCCGACCTCGAGCCGGTGCGGCGCATCTTCTGCGTGGAACAGCGCATCCTGACCTGCGCGGGCGGGGTCGCGGCGGCGGACCTGATGCTGATGCTGATCGGCGAACGCTTCGGCCCGGCGCTGGGACAGGAAGTGATGAACATGTGCCTCTTGTCGCGCCGGAGGAAGGGCGACGAGGAGCAGATGGTGTCGCTGGCCTCGCGGCTGGGCACGCGGAACGCGCGGCTGCTGAAGGCGGTGGCCTATATGGAGACGCGGATCGAGGAGGGCTTCGACATGGCCGCCTGTGCCGCGCATGTGGGGATCACCCGCCGCCAGATCGAACGGCTGTTCGCCGACCATCTGGGCATCTCGCCGCTGAACTACATGAACGACCTGCGATTGCAGCATGGCCGGACCCTGCTGGCCGACAC
>DAIEJF010000239.1 GCA_027351005.1 Paracoccaceae bacterium
TATCCTGGGCATTTCCATCGTCGGCGGGGTGCAGACGCTGCTGTTCCTCGCCTTCTTCGCGTCGTTTGCGGTGAAGATGCCGATGTGGCCGGTGCATACCTGGTTGCCCGATGCCCACGTTCAGGCGCCGACTGCCGGGTCGGTCGTGCTGGCGGCGATCCTGCTGAAGATGGGCGGCTACGGCTTCCTGCGCTTCAGCCTGCCGATGTTCCCGGTGGCCAGCCATCTGCTCGGGCCGCTTGTGTTCTGGATGTCGGCCATCGCCATCGTCTACACCTCGCTGGTGGCGCTGGTGCAGGAGGACATGAAGAAGCTGATCGCCTATTCGTCGGTCGCGCACATGGGCTATGTGACCATGGGCCTTTTCGCCGCGAACCAGCAGGGCATCGACGGCGCGATCTTCCAGATGCTCAGCCACGGTTTCGTGTCGGGCGCGCTCTTCCTCTGCGTGGGCGTGGTCTATGACCGGATGCACACCCGCGAGATCAGCGCCTATGGCGGGCTGGTCAATCGGATGCCGAAATATGCGCTGGTCTTCCTGTTCTTCACGATGGCGAACGTCGGGCTTCCGGGCACCTCGGGCTTCGTGGGCGAATTCCTGACCCTGATGGGGATCTTCCAGGTCAATACCTGGGTGGCGGCGGTGGCGACCACGGGCGTGATCTTCTCGGCCTCCTATGCGCTCTGGCTGTACCGCCGGGTCACGCTGGGCGCGCTGGTGAAAGAGGCGCTGAAATCCATCACCGACATGGACCTGCGGGAAAAGGTGATCTTCGCCCCGCTGGTGGCCATGACGCTGCTGCTTGGCGTCTACCCGAGCCTTGTGACCAACATCACCGGCCCTGCCGTGGCGGCGCTGGTGCAATCCTACCACACGCAGGTGGCGGAGGCGGCGCAGGCCGCGGCCCCCACCCAGCTTGCGCAGAACTGAGGGGACCGCCTCCATGAACCCTGGTGATTTCTCCACCGTCCTGCCGGAGGCCCTGCTTGCGCTTTACGCGATGGCGGCGCTGATGTTCGGCGTCTACACCGGCAAGGACCGTTCGGCCCCGCTGATCCTCTGGGCGACCGCGGCGGTCTTTGTGGGGCTGGCGCTCTGGATCGGCACCATGTCGGGCAGCCGCACGGCCTTTGGCGGCATGTATATCGACGACGCCTTTGCCCGCTTCGCGAAGGGCACCGTTCTGCTGTCCGCCGCCGCCGTGCTGGTGATCGGGCAGGATTACATGAGCCGCCGCGGCCTTCTGCGCTTCGAATATCCGGTGCTGGTGGCGCTGGCGGTCGTGGGCATGATGGTCATGGTCTCGGCGGGCGACCTGATGTCGCTTTACATGGGGCTGGAGCTTCAGTCGCTGGCGCTTTACGTCGTGGCCTCGCTGCGGCGCGACAGCGCGAAGTCGGCCGAGGCGGGTCTGAAGTACTTCGTGCTGGGCGCGCTCAGCTCCGGCCTGCTGCTGTACGGCGCCTCGCTGACCTATGGCTTTGCGGGCACCACGCTCTTTTCCGGCATCGTGACCACGGTGAAGGCGGGCGAGATGCCGGTGGGGCTGTTGTTCGGGCTGGTGTTCCTGCTGTCGGGGCTTGCCTTCAAGGTTTCGGCCGTTCCCTTCCACATGTGGACGCCCGATGTCTACGAAGGCTCGCCCACGCCGGTGACCGCCTTCTTCGCCACCGCCCCCAAGGTGGCGGCAATGGCGCTGATCGCGCGTCTGGCCGAGGGCGCCTTCGGCACCGCGCCGGGCGACTGGGGCCAGATCCTGGCGCTTCTGTCGGTCGCCTCGATGTTCGTGGGCGCCGTGGCGGCGATCGGGCAGACCGACATCAAGCGTCTGATGGCCTATTCGTCGATCAGCCACATGGGCTTTGCCCTGATGGGGCTGGCGGCCGGGACGGCGGGCGGCGTGCAGGCCATGCTGATCTACATGGTCATCTATGTCACCATGAACGTGGGCACCTTCGCCTTCATCCTGTCGATGGAAAAGGGCGGCCAGCCGGTGACCGACATCGCCAGCCTTCGGATGTATTCCCGCCGCGAGCCGCTGAAGGCGCTGGCGCTGCTGGTGCTGATGTTCAGCCTGGCGGGCGTGCCGCCGATGGTGGGCTTCTTCGGGAAGTTCTATGTGCTGATGGCGGCGGTCAACGCGGGCATGAGCTGGCTGGCGATCCTGGGCGTCATCGCTTCGGTGATCGGTGCGTTCTACTACCTGCGCATCGTCTACTTCATGTACTTCGGTGAAGACCGCGAAGGCATCGACGCGGGCACCCTGCGCCCGGTCGGCTGGATCGCGCTGATGGGTTCGGCCACGGTCATGGTGGTGGGCATCGTGAACCTTTTCGGGGTCGAGGCGCTGGCGCAGGCCGCGGCGGGCGCGCTTGTCCACTGAGGGCTGGCCCGCGGGCGTGGCGCGCCATGTCCTGGCGGTAACCGATTCCACCAATGCAGAGGCGGCGCGGCTTGCGCCGTCTCTGACGTCTCCGGCCTGGATCCTGGCGCTGCGCCAGACCGCGGCCCGTGGGCGCCGCGGCCGCGCCTGGGCGATGGCCGAGGGCAACTTTGCCGCAACCCTGGTGATGCACCCGACCGAGCCGCCCGAGGTCGTGGCGCTGCGCAGTTTCGTGGCCTCGCTTGCCTTGCAGGATGCCTTCGTGGCCGTCACCGGCCGCAGCGCGCCCTTTGCGCTGAAATGGCCCAATGACGTGCTGCTGAACGGCGGCAAGGTTGCGGGGATCTTGCTGGAGAGCCTGGGGCAGGGCACCCGCGTCGCGCATCTGGCGATCGGCATCGGCGTGAACCTTGTGGCCGCGCCCACCGCCGCCGAGGTGGAACCGGGCGCCGTGCCCCCCGTCAGCCTTCTGGGGGAAACCGGGATCCGGGTCAGCCCGGTCGAATTCCTTGACGTGCTTGCCCCCGCCTATGCAGGGTGGGAGGCGCGCTTTGCCGCCGAAGGCTTTGCCCCGATCCGCGCCGCCTGGCTGGCGCGCGCGGCCCGGCTGGGCCAGCCGGTGACAGCGCGGACGGGCAATGCGGTGCTTCAGGGCACCTTCGAGACGATCGACGACACCGGCGCGCTGGTGCTGGCCACGGCCGACGGCCGCCGGGCGGTTCCCGCGGCCGAGGTGTTCTTCTGAGGGGCCCCGGGATGCTTCTGGCCATCGACTGCGGCAATACCAATACCGTCTTCTCGATCTGGGACGGCGCGAGCTTCCTGTCGCAATGGCGCATCGCCACCGACCACCGCCGCACGGCCGATGAATATTTCGTCTGGCTCTCGTCGCTGATGACGCTGACCGGAACGACCGCAACGATCACCGAGGCGATCATCTCGTCGACCGTGCCGCGGGTGGTGTTCAACCTGCGCGTCCTTTGCAACCGCTACTACGATTGCCGCCCGCTGGTGGTGGGCAAGCCCGAATGCCGGCTGCCGCATCCGCCGCGGGTGGATCAGGGCACGACCGTCGGCCCCGACCGGCTGGTGAATGCCGCGGGCGGATTTGATCGCTATGGCGGCGATCTGATCGTGGTGGATTTCGGCACCGCGACCACGTTCGACGTTGTCGATCAGGATGGCGCCTATGTCGGCGGGGTCATCGCGCCCGGCGTGAACCTCAGCCTCGAGGCGCTGCACATGGCGGCGGCGGCGCTGCCGCATGTGGACGTGACGCGTCCGCAATCGGCCATCGGCACCAATACCGTGGCCTGCATGCAGTCGGGGATCTTCTTCGGCTACATCGGCCTGTGCGAGGGCATCGTGCGCCAGATCCGGCTGGAACGCCCGCGCCCCATGAAAGTCATTGCCACCGGCGGGCTAGCGCCGCTCTTCGACCAGGCCTTCACCCTTTTCGACAAGGTGGACGACGATCTGACCGTCCATGGCCTGACCGTCATCCACCGTTACAACAAGGAACTTTCCCCCGCATGAGCAAAGCACCCCGGCTGATCTATCTTCCTCTGGGCGGCGCCGGCGAGATCGGCATGAACTGCTATGTCTACGGCTATGGCCCCGAGGGGCGCGAACGCCTGATCGTGGTTGACCTGGGCGTGACCTTCCCCGACATGGACACCACGCCGGGCGTGGATCTGATCCTGCCCGATGTCACCTGGCTGGCCGAACGCGCCGACCGGATCGAGGGCATCTTCATCACTCACGCTCACGAAGACCATATCGGGGCGCTGGCGCATCTGTGGCCGCGGCTGAAGGCGCCGATCCATGCCCGCCGCTTCACCTCGATCATCGCGCGGCTGAAGATGGAGGATCAGGGCCAGAGCGGCAACGAGATCCAGACCGTCGAGGTGGGCGAGACGGTCAAGGCCGGGCCGTTCTCGGTCCAGTTCATGCCTGTCGCGCATTCCATCCCCGAAAGCTCGGCGCTGATCATCGACACGCCCGCGGGCCGCATCGTGCATTCGGGCGATTTCAAGCTTGATCCCGACCCGGTGGTGGGCGAACCTTGGGACCCCGAGGCCCGGATGGGCGAGGGTGAGCCGCCGGTCAAGGTGCTGGTCTGCGATTCCACCAACGTCTTCACCACGCACCCGGGCCGCAGCGAAAGCACGCTGGGCCCTGCGATCCGCGAGCTGGTGGAAAACGCGCCGGGTCTGGTGGCGGCAACCACCTTCGCCTCGAACGTCGCCCGGCTGAAGACGCTGGCCGATGCGGGGCGCGCGGCGGGCCGGTCGGTCTGCCTGATGGGCCGCGCGATGAAGAAGATGGTGACCGCCGCGCAGGAAGCGGGCGTGCTGACCGATTTCCCCCCCATCGTGCCGCCCGAGATGGCCGCCGAGGTGCCGCGCCGGAACCTGATGCTGATCGTCACCGGCAGTCAGGGCGAGCGCCGCGCCGCCACCGCGCAACTGTCGCGGGGCAAGTATCTGGGGCTCGAGATGAAAGAGGGCGATACCTTCCTCTTTTCCTCCAAGACCATCCCGGGTAATGAGCGCGGCGTGATCCGCATCATGAACAACTTTTCAGAGATGGGCGTGAACGTCATCGACGATCAGGGCGGGCGCTACCATGTGTCGGGCCACGCCAACCGCCCGGATCTGGAACGGGTGCATGACACGCTGAAGCCGCAGATCCTGATCCCAAACCATGGCGAGCACCGCCACCTGCGCGAACATGCGCGGCTGGCGGAATCGAAGGGCATCGCCTCGGATGTGGTGACGAACGGGATGATGGTGGACCTGACCGGCGACCTGCCCGAGGTGGTGGAATATATCGAGACCGGGCGGATCTATCTTGACGGCAACGTGCTTGTGGGCGCGATGGACGGGGTGATCCGCGACCGCCTGCGGCTGGCGCTGAATGGCCAGGTGCTGGTGACGCTGCTGATGGATGAAGACGACGCGCTGCTAGGCGACGCCTGGGTCGAACTGAACGGCCTGGCCGAACGCGGCCGCAGCGGCCGGTCGCTGTCCGAAGAGATGGAGGCCGAGCTGACCGAGGTTCTGGGCCGCGCCGACCGCCGTCTTCTGACCGATGACGACAAGCTGGACGAGGCCGCCCGCCGCATCGTGCGACAGATCGCGATGGAAGAGATCGGCAAGAAGCCCGAGGTGACCGTGGTCGTCAGTCGGCTGGCGGTCGAATAGGCCCCGCATCCCCGCAAACGGAAACGGGCGGCGCCGGAATGGCGCCGCCCGTTTCGTTTCGCATCGGGCCCGGCCCGGCCGCGCTCAGTCCTTGTGGCTCAGCGCGAAGCTGCGGGTCAGGAAATCCGGCATGTGGTCGCCCATGCCCACCACACGCTCGTCATCGCGCGGCTCGTGGCGGCGGCGGTCGCGGCGGTCGTCGGGGCGGCGGTCCTCGCCGCGGCGTTCCTTGCGCGGCTCGGCCCGGTCGCTGCGCTCGGCCCGCGCGGGGGCGGGCGCGGGGGTGCTGTGCAGTTCTTCCACCACCACGGGTTCGGCCACGGGCAGCGGCTCCATCGCGGCCACCTGGTCATGCGGCACGATCGGGCGCGACCGATGCTCGCCCCGCGGCGTCCGGCGATCGCGCTCGGTGCGCTCGCGCTCCGGCCCCCGGCGGCGACGGCTGTCGCCCCCGCGGTCGGCGCTGGCCTCATAGGCCGGGGCCTCGCCCGCAGGAATCGGCCGCTTGACCAGGTTCTCGATCGCGCTGACGTATTTGGCATCGTTCGGCGTGGCGATGGTGAAGGCCTTGCCCAACCGCCCGGCCCGGCCGGTGCGGCCGATGCGGTGCACATAATCCTCGGGGTGGGTCGGCACGTCGAAGTTGAAGACATGGCTGACCGAGGGAATGTCGAGCCCCCGTGCGGCCACGTCCGACGCCACCAGAAGCTGCACGCTGCCGTCACGGAAGCCGTCCAGCGTCTTGGTCCGCACCGATTGTTCCAGATCGCCATGGATGGGCGCCGCGTTAAAGCCATGCGCCTTCAACGACTTGGCCACCACATCGACATCCATCTTGCGGTTGCAGAAGATGATGGCATTGGTGCAGCCCTCGCCCTCGGCCCGGATCAGTTCGCGCAGCACGGCGCGCTTCTCGGCAAAGGCGCGGTCGCGCGATTCCGGCGTGATCGTGATCAGCCGCTGTTCGATGGTTTCCGACGCGGTCGCCTGGCGCGCAATCTCGATCCGGGCGGGATTGTGCAGGAAGGCGTTGGTGATCCGCTCGATCTCGGGGGCCATGGTGGCGCTGAAGAACAGCGTCTGGCGGGTAAAGGGCGTCAGCTGGAAGATCCGCTCGATATCGGGGATGAACCCCATGTCCAGCATCCGGTCGGCCTCGTCGACCACCATGATCTGCACGCCGGTCAGCAGCAGCTTGCCGCGCTCGAAATGGTCCAGCAGCCGCCCCGGCGTCGCGATCAGCACGTCGACCCCGCGGTCGATCAGCTTGTCCTGTTCCCCGAAGGCCACGCCGCCGATCAGCAGCGCCTTGGTCAGGTTCAGGTGCTTGGTATAGGTGTCGAAATTCTCGGCCACCTGCGCCGCAAGCTCGCGCGTGGGGCACAGCACAAGGCTGCGCGGCATCCGCGCGCGGGCACGCCCGTTGGCCAGCATCGTGATCATCGGCAGCGTGAAGCTGGCGGTCTTGCCGGTGCCGGTCTGGGCGATCCCCAGAACGTCCTTGCCCTGCAGGGCATGCGGAATGGCCTGAGCCTGAATGGGGGTCGGGGTTTCGTAGCCGGCATCTGCAACGGCTTGCAGGACCCTCGGGTCCAGCGCGAGGTCGGAAAACTTCGTCATCTGCGTCCTGGTAGGCGCGGCATCGGGCCACGCGATGTGAAGGGACGCATTGTCCGGGCGCCCCGGCGTCTGGTGAGTCTCCCCGAAGGGATGCTGAGGGGTTAGCGCAAAAGGCCACAAAGGTCAAGGACAACCACCGCCAACCGCGGGGGCTGGCCGGATCGCGCGGGCGGGCTATGCTGTGGCACGGGGGCCGCCCGGCCCCGTCCCGAAACGCGCGAAGGAGACCCAGATGATCCAGAAATCCGCATCCGCAACCTGGTCCGGCAGCCTGAAGGACGGCGGCGGCACCATCTCGACCGGCAGCGGCGTGATGGCCTCTGCGCCCTTCACCTTCGCCACCCGGTTCGAACAGGCGCGCGGCACCAACCCCGAGGAACTGATCGGCGCGGCCCATGCGGCCTGCTATTCCATGTTCCTCTCGGCCCTGATGGGCGGCGCCGGGATCACGCCCGAGCAGATCACGACCACCTCCACCATCACCCTCGACCCGACGACGCCGGGCAGCCCGACGGTGACGAAGGCGCATCTGGTCACCACGATCAAGGCCCCCGCCGACGCCGCCAAGGTCCAGGATCTTGCCGCGCAGGCGAAAGAGGGCTGCCCGATCTCGAAGCTGCTGAAGGCCGAGATCACGCTCGAGGTGAAGCTGGGCTGACCGGCGGGGTGGCGCGGCGCGCGCGCCCCATTTTCGGTCCGCAAAGGGGGTGCGGGGGTGTGAAACCCCCGCTCTTCCTTTTCGGATAACGCAAGGGCATCAGGCCCTTGCGCGCCGACGTTCAGGTCAAACCATCATGTCCTTGGTCGCCGTCAGGCGCACCTCGGGATAGTCGCGCGCGACACGATCGATGTCCCATTGCAGCCGCGTCAGATAGACTAGGTCGCCGTCGTTGTCGGTGGCGATATGGCCCTTGTTGACGTTCACGAACCGCTCCACCGCCGCCTTGTCGCCCGAGACCCAGCGCGCCGATGTGAACTGCGTGGTCTCGTAGCGCACCGGAAGCTGGTATTCCTCCTGGATGCGGCTGGCCAGCACGTCGAACTGCAGCGCGCCCACGACGCCCACGATGAAGCCCGATCCGATCATCGGCTTGAACACCTTCGCCGCACCTTCTTCGGCAAACTGCATCAGCGCCTTTTCCAGATGCTTGGCCTTCAGCGGATCGGTCGCCCGGATCGCCTGCAAAAGCTCGGGCGCGAAGCTCGGGATGCCGGTGAAGCGCAGCGCCTCGCCCTCGGTCAGCGCGTCGCCGATACGCAACTGCCCGTGGTTCGGGATGCCGATGATGTCGCCCGCCCAGGCCTCTTCCGCCAGCTCGCGGTCGGCCGCCAGGAACAGCACCGGGTTCGACACCGCCATCGGCTTTTTCGAGCGGACGTGGAACAGCTTCATCCCCCGCTCGAAATGCCCCGAGGCCAGGCGGACAAAGGCGACCCGGTCGCGGTGCTTGGGGTCCATGTTGGCCTGCACCTTGAAGACGAAGCCCGCAACCTTGCCCTCCTCGGGCGCGATCTCGCGTTCGGCGGCGCGCTGCACCTGCGGCTCGGGGCCGTATTCGCCCATGCCCGCCATCAGTTCCTTCACCCCGAACGAGTTGATCGCAGAGCCGAACCAGATCGGCGTCAGGTGCCCTTCAAGGAACGACTGCCGGTTGAACGCGGGCAGCAATTCGCGTGCCATCTCAAGCTCTTCGCGCAGCTTCTTCAGAAGATCGGCGGGGATGTGCTCGGCCAGTTTCGGGTCATCCAGCCCGCTGATCTGCATCGATTCCGCCACCCGGTTGCGGTCGGCGCGGTCCATGATCTCCAGCCGGTCGTGCAGCAGGTCATAGGCGCCCACGAAATCGCGCCCCATCCCGATCGGCCAGCTTGCGGGCGTCACGTCGATGGCCAGGTTCTGCTGGATCTCGTCGATGATCTCGAACGTGTCGCGCGCCTCGCGGTCCATCTTGTTGCAGAAGGTCAGGATCGGCAGGTCGCGCAGGCGGCACACCTCGAAAAGTTTGCGCGTCTGGCTTTCCACCCCCTTGGCGCCGTCGATCACCATGATCGCCGCGTCCACCGCGGTCAGCGTGCGGTAGGTGTCTTCGGAAAAGTCGCTGTGGCCGGGCGTGTCCACAAGGTTGAAGCGGTAGGGCCCGAAGTCGAAGGACATCGCCGAGGCCGAGACCGAGATGCCGCGTTCCTGTTCCAGCTTCATGAAGTCCGACCGGGTGCGCCGCGCCTCGCCCTTGGCGCGCACCTGCCCGGCCATCTGGATCGCGCCGCCAAACAGCAGGAACTTTTCGGTCAGCGTGGTTTTCCCGGCGTCGGGGTGCGAAATGATCGCAAAGGTCCGGCGGCGGGCGATTTCGGGCGGAAGGGTGGGGCGATTGTCCAGCATGGCGCGCTTCTAGCCAAAGCCCCCCCGCACGGCAAGCGGCAGCAGGTCCGGCGGGTTCGGTCGTCGGGGGATGCCCAGATCCCGCCGCATTGTCGCCACGCAGATGACAGACTTATGATCACGTTGCCGTGATGTCGCGCGATGATTAAGTGTATGTTAACGTCCGCTGAATGACCGCGGCCTGTGCATTTCGTGTAACGAGGGGAATTTGACATGACCAAGGCTTCGGCCGTTCCGCTGTCCGTATTCGGGTTGGTCGCGCTGCTGGCCGGGTGTGGCGGGGGTGGGGCAACGCTGCCCACGCCGCAGTCAGACCCCGACGCTTACTTCAGTCAGGTGGTCGGGCCCGGCTATGACGCCACCCGGTTGCTGCTGGATGGCGATGGCACCACGGCGAACCCCGGGCTGGGCAATACGGCCTTCACGCGGATGCCGACCAAGGGCAGCGCAACCTACACCGGCTTTGCCCTGCTTGGGGTCAATCGTGACGGCACCGACGCGACCGGACCGCGCCTTGGGTTGGAAGGAACGGCATCCCTGACCGCCGACTTCGCCCAAAGCACGATCACCGGGCAGGTCACCAATCTTGTCGGCGGCAGCACCGGACCCTTTGATAGCACGACGAACAAGTACCCGCTGACGGGGCCCGCACAGTATTACGCCGGAACCATCGACATCACGAACGGCTGTATCGGCAAGACAACCTGCGCCAACGTGACCCGGCCCAATCAGATGGCCGCCGATTTCTCGGGCACCTTGACGGGTGAGGGCAACACCATCACCACCAATGGCGTGCTGCAAGGCGATTTCAAGGGCAACCCGATCAAGGGCATCGCGGCGCAAGCGATCTCGGGCACGCTGACGGTAAACGGCAAGGGCGAACCCGGCGGGTTCTTCGTCTATGTCACGCCGTAACC
>DAIEJF010000272.1 GCA_027351005.1 Paracoccaceae bacterium
GTTCAAGGAACCTGACGTGCTGCCGATCCTCGTGGCGGCGCTCCGCAAGCTGGACTATCCGACCGCGCGTCTGGACATCAAGATCGTGCTGGAAGAGGGCGACACCGACACGATCGAGGCCGCCCTCGCCCTCGGGCTCGAAGGCATCTTCGAAATCATCCGCGTGCCCCCGTCCAAGCCTCAGACCAAACCGAAGGCCTGCAACTACGCCCTGCGCTTCGCCCGCGGCGAATATCTTGTCATCTACGACGCCGAGGACAAACCCGAGCCCGACCAGTTGAAGAAGGTCGTCGTTGCATTTCGGCAGGCGCCGGAAAACATCGCCTGCATCCAGTGCCGACTGAACTACTACAACCGCAACGAGAACTGGCTGACGCGCCTTTTCACGCTCGACTACTCGCTCTGGTTTGACATGATGCTGCCCGGGCTCGAAGCGCTGAAAATCCCCATTCCCCTGGGCGGCACCTCGAACCATTTCAAGATGGACGTCCTGCGCGAACTTCGGGCGTGGGATCCGTTCAACGTCACCGAGGATGCCGACCTTGGCATCCGGATGACGCAGAAGGGCTATGGCGTCCGGCTCGTGGATTCGACGACCTACGAAGAGGCGAATGTTTCGCAGCGGAATTGGGTCCGGCAACGGTCGCGCTGGATCAAGGGCTACATGCAGACCTTCCTGGTGCATACGCGCCGCCCGCTGCATCTTTACCGCTCGATCGGGCCGCTGGGGGTGCTTGGCTTTGTCTTCTTCATCGGCGGCACCATGCTGTCGGGCCTGCTCAATCCCGTGTTCTGGGGCATTTTCGCATTCTGGGCGATGACCGGAACGGCTGGCTTCGACGCGGTGTTCCCCCCGGTCATCCTGTCGATCGCCCTGTTCAATCTGTTGGTGGGGAACGGACTCCTCATCTTCCTGATGATGCTTGCACCCTTCAGGCGCAGATGGCTCGAACTCGTTCCCTATAGCGTTACCGTGATCTGGTACTGGGCGCTCATGTCGGTTGCGGCATGGAAGGGCGCGTGGCAGCTGGTCACAAAGCCGTTCTACTGGGAGAAGACAACCCACGGCATTTCCAAACATACCGCGACCGAAGTTGCGCTGGCAAAGCAGGAGAGCGCAACGTGACGGCACACAGGCTTCTCCCCGTCGCGGTGGCGCTCGTCGCCATGCTGGCCCTGTGTGCGTTCCTTCTGAACCTCCAGGCCAACGGCTACGAGTCGACGTCCAACCTCGATCAATGGGGGCGCAGCCTCCTCGCGCGGAGTGGCGGCCTGAGCTTTGCCGATGTGGTCACTGCCTTCCCGCCCATCGCGCTCATCGCAATGATCTGCGTCGATTGGCTGGCCCCGCAGCTTGGCACCCTGACACCACTTGTACTGTCGGCGGCGCTGGCTTCGGCACTGCTCACATCGTGGTTCTACGGGATGCGCGCCGCCGGGTTGGGAACCCGAAGATCCCTGATCGCCACGGTGTTGCTGGGGATCAATCCACCCTTCCTTCGCGCCGTGTCAGAGGGCGCGGGCGTCATGCTGACATTGTGGGGGCTGTGGCTTCTTGCATTCGGCATGTTCAATCTGCGTCAGGAAACCCGGACCAACGACATCATCCTGGTCGCCGCCGCCCTGGTCCTTCTCGGATTTTCGGAACCCTTCGGCCTGGTCGCCGCATGTGCGGCGATCCCCTTTCTTTCGATGGTTGTTCCACCTGATCTCCTCGCAAAGTCGACCGTCGGCGTCTTTATCGTCTTGCTGTTTCCCTTCGCCTTTTCGGTGGCGGGGTTCCTCTATGTGAACTGGCTCTTTACCGGCGACCCGATGCACTTCAGCGCGACATTCGGCCAGGGTGCCGCGGGTGTCGATCTCAGGGCCCGGTACGGGCCGGTATCCGCGCCATCCGTGGCCCTGGCGGTTGCAGGCATTCTTCTGGCAAACCCGCTCGGTCTCTGGAGTCTCGCGCGCTTTCGCCGCGTGGGGCCACTTCACAGAGGAACGCTCGCAATCCTGGGGCTTGCGGTCTCGAGCATTCTGATCGGCTGGGCCGCGGGCGACCTGCCGGCACCAGCGGTAACCGCGGGCCTGGCCTGCAGCCTGGCCGCAGCCACCGGGGCCGTCTGCGCCCGCTATCCACGGCTTCGCAGTGTCATCCTGCCTGCACTTTTCGCGGGGCTGGTCGGCGGTTTGATCGTCACCTTCGCCGACCATACGGCGCCAACCCGGCGCTGGCTGGCGGCCGCGCTGTCGCATCGGGTGACGCCGCTTGACCCAGAGCTTCGCCAGTTGGGCATCGCCTTGCGCGACAAGCAGGGAATACTCTTCGATGCCGCATCCGCGCCGGTCGCTGTTGCGGCCCGTCACTCGGCCGACGGGATTCACAGCGCCCAAAGCCACGCCTTTCGCCTGGCGTCCCTGACCGGCCGCTTCAGTGCGCCCTACCTTGTCGTCCGAAGCGCCGAGTCCGCGAACGGTGCCGACGCTTTGGGTCGCATCTTTCCCGGCCTCTTTCAGAATGGTGCCGCCGGGTATCACCTGATCTTCGACGGCCTCGACTGGCGCATCTACGTGGCTGACGCTGAGAAAACGCAATGACACCCAAAGTGAAGCTTCTGATCGTCGACGATTTCGAGGATTCGGCCGATATCACTGCGGCCTACCTTGAGGACGGCGGCTTTACAGACGTGTCCTTCGCCCGTTCCGCCGAAGAGGCTTACGAAATCCTCGGGCTCGACGGCGGCTCGGAACCGAAGGACGGAGACATTGACCTTGTAATCATGGATATCGTCCTTCCAAGGATCGACGGCATCGAGGCATGCGCGCGCATTCGGCTCCATCCGCGTTATCGCAGCCTTCCGATCCTGATGCTGTCGGCCGTCGATGACGTGGACTTGCTCAACGAGGCGTTCATGGCCGGTGCGAACGATTTCGTCAGCAAGCCAGTCCATCAGGTGTCGCTCCTGGCCCGTGTCCGATCGCTCCTTCGGTTGAGGCGCGAACAGCAGCGCAGGGAGATGCGAGAGACCCAGCTCGCACAGCAGCGACTTGATCTTCAGCGCGGCTCGCTGGACAGCACCCTGATCGACCCTCTCACGCGCCTGGCCTCGGCGCAGGTCGTGGACCTGACATTGCGGACGTGCATCGATAGAGGCGATGGCGCCTGCCTTGCCTTTCTGCAGATCGATGAATTTGCAGCCTTCGAGCGGGAACAGGGCAAGGACGAGGCGGACCGCCTTGTGCGCAAGGTCGCAGGCGCGATCGCGGCCACTCCCGCGCCACTGGCCGCAATCCTTGTCGCCTATGAGCGTGGCGCCTTCATGGTGGTTCTGCCGCGCGCTTCTGGAACAAGATCAATCGAAAAGACCTGCGAGTTTGCGCGAGAGGCGGTCGCCGAGTTGAAGATCGCCCATGGAAGCTCTGTCTTCACCGATACGGTCACACTTTCTTCGGCCGTGGCCTTCGCGGCAGCCGACCAGCTTGCCGACCTTCCCTCGCGGCTGCTGGTTGACTTTCGAAGGGGCTGGAGAACAGGCAACAGCCACGTTTTTACCGGGTGACCCTGCCCCCCGGACGTTCTCTTGCCAGATCGACGGAACACGGAGCTTGCGACTGGATCTCAATCACCGCCAGAGGCCAGGAAATCCCGCAGCAGAAGGTTGAACAGGGCAGGCTTCTCGAGATGCACATTGTGCGACGCGCCGGGCACCACCGCGAGGTCGGCACCGGGGATGCCGCGCCAGAGCGCTTCGGGCTGCGACCAGACATAGGACCGGTCATGGCTGCCCCAGAGCACCAGCGTGCGGGCCGGTATGTCCGGCAGGGCCGCCCGCCCGTCCCATTGCTCCCAGGCAGAGAGGCTGGCAAGGGCTGTCTGCACGTTCACCTTCCGCGCGAGACGACGGCAGAGATCGAACCCTGCGGCTCGTTCGCGCTCGATGAACCAGGTTGCCGCGATCCGCTCGACCGTCGCCCCGAAATCCTCGTGCAGAAAGCGCGCGCGTGTCTGGTCGATCGTCTCGAACCGGCCGGGCAGCACGCCTTGCGGCCCCGTGCCGTAAAGCACCAGTTCCGGGATCCGGGCTGGCGCCATGAGGACCATTTCCTGCACCACCATCCCGCCCATCGAATGGCCAAGCAGCGCGAAGCGGGCGATGCCCAACCCATCCAGCAGGTCAAGCACGCGCTCTGCATGGCCGCCGATCGTCCCGGGCGCATCCTGATCGGCACCGTCGCCGAAGCCGGCGAGGTCGGGGCAGATCACATCGCGCGTGGCGGCAAGGGCGGCCATCTGCCCAGCCCACATCTCGCTGCCACCAAGAAAGCCGTGAACGAGAACAAGCGGCAGGCCTTCGCCCTGCCGTCGATAGACAAGCGCCGCCACGGTCATACCCCCCTGCGCAGACGAAAGCGCAAGCCATGTTCCATCGGGCGATGCCGGTCAGGCGACGGCATCGGCGTTCAGATCGAAGGCTTCGCCGGGGAAGAACTTCGATAGCCGGATGTCCGCCGAACGTGCATGGCCCTCCATCCCCTCAAGACGGGAAATGCGCGCGGTCGCTTCCGCAAGGGGCCGCGCGGCATCGCGCGTCGCCCGCTGCCAGGTCACGGTCTTCATGAACTTGTGCACCGACAGCCCGCCCGTGTAGCGCGCGGCGCCCGACGTCGGCAGGACATGGTTCGGCCCGGCCGTCTTGTCGCCGAACGCGACGGTGGTCTCTTCGCCCAGGAACAGCGACCCGTAGGCCCGCAACCGCTGCAGCCACCAGTCAAGATCGGTTGCCTGCACATGCAGATGCTCGGGCGCAAAGCTGTCTGCCACGGCGGCCATGTCCTCGGCGGTCTCGCACAGGATGACTTCGGCAAAATCCGCCCAGGCCGCACGGGCATTGTCGCGGTTGAGATCGGGCAGCGTCTCGATAAGAAGCGGGACCTTGGCCATCACCTGGGTTGCCAAGGCCCGGTCAGAGGTCACAAGCCAGACGGGCGAATTGTATCCATGTTCCGCCTGCCCGACCAGATCGGCCGCGACCAGATCGGGGTCGGCGCTGTGGTCGGCAACCACCATGCTGTCGGTCGGGCCGGCAAACATGTCGATGCCGACCTGCCCGTACAGGATCCGCTTGGCTTCGGCGACATACTGGTTGCCAGGCCCGACAAGGATATCGGCCTTCGGGATGCCGAAAAGCCCGTTGGCGATTGCGGCGACACCCTGAACGCCACCCATGTTCAGGATGACGTCGGCCCCGCACAGATCCATCGTGTAGACGATCGCCGGCGGAATCCCGATCCCGGGCCGCGGGGGGGAGCATGCCGCGATATGGGGGACGCCCGCGACCTTCGCGGTCGTGATGGTCATGATCGCGCTGGCGACATGACTGTAGCGCCCGCCGGGAACATAGCAGCCGGCAGAGGAGACAGGGATCTGCCGCTGCCCGGCCATCAGGCCAGGAATGATCTCGGCGGCGAAATCCATCAGCGTCGCCCGCTGCGCCTCGGCAAAGCGGCGCACATTGTCATGTGCAAACCGGATATCGGCCTTCAGGCGTTCCGGAACCTTCGTTGCCGCGATGGCTCGCTGTTCCTCGGTCACGATGACGTCGCCGGTCCACTTGTCGAGATCGGCGGCAAATCTGCGGGCCGCCGTCTCGCCGCCCTGATCGATGTCGGCGAGAATCCTCTCGACGGCGGCACGCACGTCCTGGTGGTCACTCTCTGCCGTCTTGCGGGCTTTCTTGAGGTAGATCATCACGCAGGTTCCCTGTTCACATTCTGCCCTTCCACGGGACGAGCCGCCGCTCGATGAACCGCATCAGCAGATCGAAGGCGAAGGCGATGATGGCGATCACGAAGATGCCCATGATGACGACGGGCGTCTGCAGGAACTGGCTGGCCGACAGCACCATGTAGCCGATTCCCTGCGTGGCCGCGACCATCTCTGCCGCCACCAGCGTCGTCCAGCCGAAGCCGATACCGATCCGCATGGCGGTCAGGATTTCCGGCAAGGCGGATGGCATGATGACGTGGCGCAGCACCTGCCAGCGGGTCGCACCAAAGGAATAGGCGGCGTGGATCTGCTCGATCGAGGCCGACTTCACACCCGAGCGGGCGCCCAGAACCACCGGGGCGAAGACCGAAAGAAAGATGAGCAGGATCTTCGAGGTCTCGCCGATGCCGAACCAGATGATCATCAGGGGCAGATAGGCAAGCGGCGGGATCGGGCGGTAGAACTCGATCGGCGGGTCGAACAGGCCCCGCATCAGCGGGCTCATGCCCATCGCAAGTCCAAGCGGTATCCCGACCACGCAGGCGAGCAGGAAGGCGCTGAACACCCGGACCGTCGATATCTCGACATGCACCAGAAACGGTGTGCCGGTAAATCCGACGTTCCAGACGGAAATCAGCTTGGTGACAATCGTCATGGGGGATGGAACGAACAGAGGCTTGACCCAGCCCATCGCCGTGACAAGCCACCAGACGAAGAGGAAGAGCAGAATGGACACCGCCGACAGCCACAGCGTGCTGCCCTGACCGGGCACGCCATAGATTTCACCGGGCTTGGTGGGTCTGGCACGCGCAAGACGCCCAAGGCGGCTTTCGCCCGCGCCGACGCGGGAAGCTGGGCCGGATGTTGGCTTGTCGGTCATGCGGCGGCCTCCTCGTCGGCGAAGATGATTTTCAGCACATCCTCGCGCAGCTTGATGAATTCGGGCGATGCCTTGACCGCACGCGCGGGCATTCCGCCAAGAAACTGCCGGGAAAACGGCAAATCGAACGAATGCGTGATCCGGCCGGGGCGCGGCGACATCACGATCAGCTTCGTGCCCATGAACAGCGCCTCTTCGACGCTGTGTGTGATGAAGAACACCGACTTGTGGGTCTCGTGCCAGATGTTGAGGATCAGCTCCTGCGCCTTTTCGCGCGTCAGGGCGTCCAGCGCGCCCAGGGGTTCGTCCATCAGCAGAAGCTTCGGGTCGCATGTCAGGGCGCGGGCGATGCCGACGCGCTGCTGCATGCCACCGGACAGCTTGTAGACCGGCGACTTCTGGAAGCCGTCGAGCCCGAGAAGCCCCACGAGCCGGTTCGCCGTCGCGTAGCGCTCTGCCTTGGCGACCCCCTGGATCTGAAGCCCGAAGGCCACGTTATCCAGCACATTGAGCCAGGGCAGCAGGGCATGTTTTTGAAACACGACCGCACGATCCGCACCGGGCCCGGACACCGGCCTGCCGTCCAGCGTCAGCTGACCCGAGGTCGGCGACAGGAAGCCCGCGATCAGGTTGAGCAGCGTCGACTTTCCACAGCCCGATGCGCCGAGGGCCACGACGAATTCGGCATCCTCGATCACCAGATTGATCTCGCTGAGCGCCGCGACCGGCGGGCGGCCGTCCGAAGCGGGATAGACGACGGACAGGTTATCAAGTTTCAGGCGCATGAGTTTCTTCCCCGGCAACGTGACGACCTGCCCGGAATGGGCCCCGGGCAGGTCATTCGTGCTATTTCAGCGCCGCTGCGACGATCGAGGTGTTGACGAAGGGCTTGTAGTCCTTGGCCACCGTATCGATCCGGCCGGCGGACTTGAGGAAGGCTGCCGTGGCCGCGATCGAGTCGGCCGCCTTGCCAAGCCACTTGTCGCTCATCTGGTCCTTCAGCGTCAGGAAGGTGTAGCCGGTCAGCGTGTCGGGCACCTCGGCCGGGGTGGCGCCCGTCAGCTTGGCGATCGCCTGCACGCTCGGATTGTCGGGCGTCCATTCCGCCTTGTGGTCCAGATAGGCGATGTTGGCCGCATCCATCGCCTTGGCGAAGGCCACCATCTCGGCCATGTGCGACGCCGCGAACTTGGTGTTCACAACCCAGGCGTTGAACGTGGGATAGCCCCAGTCCGCGGTCTGGTCGGCACCAACGATGCGGGTGCCGGTCTTGATGATTTCACTCTGGACCGGGGGCCAGATGAAGGCGGCGTCGATCGTCCCCTGCTGCCATGCAGCCGCGATCTGGTCGGGCTTCATGTTCATGATCGTCACGTCGCTGTCTTTCAGCCCCGCATGCGCGATGGCGCCCATCAGCGAGAAATGGGAGGTCGAGCCGACAGGAACCGCGACGCGCTTGCCCTTCAGATCGGCAAGCGAGGTGATGCCAGCGCCGTTGCGGGCGATCAGGCTTTCGGACTGGCCAATCGCGTAGTCGAACATGAACATCTGAAGATCGACGCCCTGCGTCGCCGCGATGGCAAGGGGCGACGACCCGAGTTCTGCAACCTTGACGTCGCCCGACGCCATCGCCGCGATCACATCGGCGCCCGAGGCGAACTTGCGCCACTCGATGGTCCATCCGGTGGCCTTTTCGAACGCATGTTCTGCGCGCGCGGCGTTCATCGGGATCGGATCGCCAAAGGTGGCGATCACCATGGTTTCAGCCGCAGCCGCAGTCGCGGACAGCGCGACGACCGTCGCTCCGGCAATCATCGCCTTTCGTATCATCGTCATCATTGTCGTATCTCCGTTGTTGGACGCTGGATATTATCTGGTCTTTCGAGTGCCAGTTTTCTGTGTTCATCAACCCGCAGCTTTGGTGCCCGAGGTCGCGAATGCAACGATCGCCTCAACGAGCCGGTCCAGTGTATCGAAGGACTGAGCCCCCTCGGCCACGGATTCAGCGATCAGCGAAAATTCCGTGCAGGCAACAATCTGCACGCGCGCGCCGCGCGAAAGCAGTTCCTCCGAGGCGGCCTGCAGGCTGCGCCGGGCCGACGCCACGGGGCCTTCGGACTTGATCTGGCGAATTGCTGCCAGCAGAGACCCCTCGTCCGAAGGATAGAGCACGCGCAGGCCGCGGTCTGCCAGCGCGGCGTCGAACAGGCCGACCTTGCGCACGGCGGGAGAGGCAAGGATACCGACAGTGCCCTCCCCTGCTGCCAGATGTGCCGCATGCCCGACCGACAGCGCGACCATGTCGAGAAGGGGCACGGGGCTCGCCGCCGCACCTATGGCCGCCGCGTAATGATGCGCGGTATTGCACGGCATGGCCAGCGCTTCCGCCCCCGCGGCGACAAGGCGGCGAGCCATGTCCTCAAGAACGGGCGTCGGATCCTCGCCCGCCCCCTCGATCAGATGTCGGATGCGCGACGGAACCTGCGGATTCTGGTCGACGATCAAGGGGATGTGGTCTGCATCATCCATGGCCGGCACTGCCGCAATGATCTTTTGCATGACCAGCACGGTCGCCTGGGGCCCCATCCCCCCAAGGATGCCAACCCGCCGCTTCACGCGGCATGCCTCGGTGCGAGCGCAGAGACCTCCGCCACGATGTGTTCGCCGATCAAGGCGCAATCGTCGAGGCTGAACGTCAGCGGCAGGCGCATGTCAAAAAGCGTCGACAGGATCGAATCGGTCCGGGGCAGCCCCTGTGCCCGGGCATAGCGCCAACTCTTGTGGGTCGAGGTAAATCCGACCGGCTGGGCCGCCCCGAACCATTTCAATTCGACACCGACGGCGGCGAGCCGCGCCAGAAGCTCTCTGGCCTGGCTTTCGTCGAAGTCAGGCACCCGGAACTGAAGCGACGAGCCGACATAGCGCTCTGCAGCCGGCCGGTTCGGCAACACGATCGCGGGGCACCGGGCCAGGCTGGCCGCGATCAGGTCATGCCGTTCGTTCCACGCGGCAATGCTGGTATCGAGCGCAGCCAGTTGGGGCAGCAACATCGCGGCGCGCACGTTGTCCATGCGGGCCGAGGTGTTCGGGGTTTCCAACCGGATCTGGTCGAACATCCGGGGATCCGGCCCCGCACCGTGACGGGCATAGAGCATGTAGGACCCCGACAGGATGGTGGCGCGGGCCATGAAGTCCGCGTCATCCGAGGTCAGCAGCCCGCCTTCGCCAGAGTTCATGTGCTTGTATGTCTGCGTGCTGAAACAGCCCGCCAGCCCGAAATTCCCCGACCTGCGCCCGTTCCACAGGGCCCCCATCGTGTGGGCACAGTCCTCGATGACAGTCAGCCGCAGGTCGGCGGCCAGGCGGGTCAGTCGATCCATGTCGCACAGATGGCCGCGCATGTGCGACAGCAGCAGCACCCGCGCCCCGCTGCCTTCTGCCTTTCGCAACAGGTCGTCAAAGTCGATGACAAGATCGCCCGTGATCTCGACGAAGACGGGCTGGCCGCCGACGGCTGCAACCGCACCGGGCACCGGGGCCAGCGTGAAAGCATTCGTCAGCACCGCATCGCCCGGGGCCACCCCAGCAGCCCGCAGCGCGATCTGCATTGCCTGCCCGCCGGAAGCGACGGCCAGGCAATACCTTGCCCCCTGCCATGAGGCATAGGCGCGTTCCAGCGCCATCGCCTCGCTGTCTTCGCCGGGGGCCATGTTGTAACGGTGCAGCCGCCCCGACCGCATCACCGCAACGGCCGCCTCGATCCCCGCATCGGGGATCGGGGGCTGTTGCGTGAAACTGCCGGTGAAGCTGGGGAGGGGCATCAGGTCACTCGATCGTCAGCGCCCTGGCATCGTCGGCGAAGTAGCTGTCATACCCGAACAGCGCCGCAGACCCGCCAGTATGGAGAAACACCACGCGCTCGCCCTTCTTGAAGCGACCCTTCCGGCAATAGTCGATCAGCCCCGCCGCGCCCTTGCCGGAATAGACCGGATCGAGCAGGATCGCCTCGAGTTGCGCGAACATTCGGATCGCCTCGAGCGTGTCTTCGCGCGGAATGCCATAGCCACTGCCCACATAGCTGCTGTCGGCCACCACGTCGCTGCGCTGGACCACGCCGGGGCAACCCAGCTTCTCGGCCGTCTTCACGGCGAGATTGTAGACGTTCTCTTCCTGCTTCTCCTTCGGGGCGCGCACGCCAATCCCCGTCAGCGGAATGCCCGCGTTCATGGCCTTCAGCCCGGTGATCAGCCCCGCTTGCGTGCCCGCGCTGCCGGTTGCCGTCACGATCCGGTCGATGGCAAGTCCGCGGTCATTCGCCTGCGACACGATCTCGAACGCGCAGTTGACGTAGCCCAGCGCGCCAGTGGGATTGGAGCCCCCGCCCGGAATGACATAGACCTTGCGACCCTCGGCACGCAGCCGGTTCGCGACCAGTTCCATCTCGGCCTGCATGTCAAGGCCGCCCTGCCGCTTCGAGGTGGTCGCGCCGTGAAGATGGTCCAGCAGGACGTTGCCGTTGCGGTTGTAGTTGGCGTCGTTCGAGCCGGTGCGATCCTCCAGCAGGATATGGCACTTCAACCCCAGCTTGGCCGCGAATGCCGCGGTTTGGCGGGCATGGTTGGATTGCGTCGCACCCTGGGTCATCACGGTGTCCGCGCCCTGGGCGATCGCCTCGGCCATCAGGAATTCGAGCTTGCGGGTCTTGTTGCCGCCCGTCGAAAGGCCCGTACAATCATCCCGCTTGATCCAGATCTCGGGACCGCCAAGCTCCCTCGAGAGGCGATCGAGCCGTTCGAGAGGCGTCGGCAGATGCGCTAGAAAGACGCGCGGAAAACGAGCGAGATGCATCGGGTCTCCTTCCGATAACTTGCAAGATTTGACGTTATTCCTTATCATTTAAGCTATCAAATTCGAAATTATTGAAATAATGTGCAAATATTGCATGTTGGAGCCTCTGATGCGACTTGAGTGGCTGGAAGACATCCTGGCCGTCGCCGAGACGGGATCGTTCGGCGAGGCAGCACAGCGGCGGCACCTTACGCAATCGGCCTTTTCGCGCCGCATCCAGAACATCGAGGACCAGGTCGGCGCAGAGCTTTTCGACCGCAGCCGCAAGCCCGTCCATCTGCACGATCACGTCGCCGAACAGCGCGACCAGATCGCGCATCTCGTGCGGCTCTTGCGGCAATTGCAGGCCGACTTGCGCCGGAGCGGTCGCATGGCCGAGACCAAACTGGTCCTGTCCAGCCAGCATTCGCTGACCACAAGCCTTACGCCGGCGATCATCCGCGAGATCGGAACCCACCGCCGCGACATCTTCATCCGTCTGCGTTCGGCCAACCTGACCGATTGCTTCTCTCAACTTCTGTCGCGGCAGGCGGCAATCCTGATTGTCTACCGCCTGCCCGGCCACCAGCACCCGATCCTGGAAACCTATATCGAAAGCATGACGCTGGGCTTCGACCGTTTCATCCCGGTGATCGCGCCGGACGCGGCGGCGGCATCGAACTTCGGAGGCGCGGATGCCGCCCTGCCGTATGTCGCCTATCCATCAGACGTTTTCTTCGGCAACGTGTTCGACCGCCAGATATTGCCAAAGCTTGCCGATGCAGGAAAAATTCTGCCGCGCGCGGAAACGGCCCTGACGCTCGCCTCGCTCGAAATGGCCCAGATGGGCATCGGTGTGGCCTGGGTGCCAGAGTCGCTGGCCAAACCGTCGATTGCCGACGGCAGGCTCGCCGATCTTTCCGACCGCCTGCCCGAATGCAACCTCGAGGTCTCGGCCGTGCGACTTTTAGGCGAGCCAACACCCGTCGAGGCAGCCGTCTGGGACGGGATCGCCAGCTACAAGATCGATGCGCGCAGTGATATGTCATCGGGGTCGGTATAGGCGGACCTTGCGCCGTCAGACACGCCCCTGCGGGTCGTGGCCCATGACGCCGCCTTCCATTCTGTCCGCAACGTCAGGACCGGCCCCGAGATCTTCCGGCCGACCGCGATGATCAAGACGCGGTTTCCACGGTCGCCGCGCTTCGGCGCGCACCTTCCATGTCCGCGCAGCATCGGCAGGACCCGCGATACGGTCCGGCCCGGATGGAACATGCCCCGGTCGAGGCTGAAGCGCCCATGACATCAACCGCTCGGCAAGCTTGCAGTTGCGCGGGCGATGTTGGATCACACCGGGGTGGCGCCCACCGCTCTGGCGGACAGGCCTCGCCGCGACGGCGCCGACCGCGCCCCCACCGACACCATGACAGGATGCGTGATTGACCGCTTCGCTAGGCTTCATCGGAACCGGAACCATAACGGCGGCCCTCGTGCGCGGGCTCAAGGCTTCGTCGCTGGCGGACACGCCGGTCGTCTTGTCACCGCGCAATGCCGATCTGGCTTCTGCCCTGTCCACCGGCCTGCCCGGGGTGCGCGTGGCCCGCGACAATCAGGCGGTCATCGACGAGGCGGAACGGGTGATTCTTGCCGTGCGGCCCCAGATCGCCGAGGCCGTGTTGCGGCCTCTGGTGATCGGTCCGGACACGCTTGTGATCAGCCTGATCGCGGGCCTGCGGATCGAAGCGATCTCGGCCTGGACCGGCGCGCGCCGGGTGTGCCGCGCCGTTCCCCTGCCCTTCGTCGAACACCGCCGCGACGTGGTCCCGGTCTTTCCGCCCGAACCCGAGGCGCTGGCGCTGTTCGACGCCGTCGGACGGGCCCTGCCGGTTGCGGATCTTGCGGCCTTCGAGGTCTATTCGGCCAGCAGTGCACTGATGGGAACCTATTTCGGCATCCTCGAAACCGCCGAGGCCTGGGCCGTCACCGAAGGCCTGCCGCATGCGGATGCCCGCACCTACCTGGCAAGCCTGTTCGGCAACCTGGGCGATGTGCTCCGCGACAGCACCGCGCCGCTCCATGACTTGCGCGTAGCCCATTCCACGCGGGGTGGGCTGAACGAGCAGGTCTTTGCCCGGTTCTGCGACGCCCGGGGCCACGCCGCACTGGAAAATGGCCTGCGCAGCGTGCTCGACCGTATACGCGCGGGCAGGTAAGCCGACGTTCTTGGCGCCCATCGGTGCCCCTTGATGCGGCCGCGCCAGGATCGATCGGATCGCTTGACAGCGGCGGCGCCGCCCTTACCCACTGGCTACGCCCGCGTTCGTTTGCGACAGCGCGGTTTGGATGCCGACAGGATAGCCCGCCATGACCGAAGACCACAGGCCAGCCACCAACGAGCGCAAGCGGGGATCGGGCGTCAAGTTCGTCTACGACGTGCTGCGCGACGACATCCTTGATCTGGTTCTGGCACCCGGCAGCCCGATCGACGAAATCCAGCTGGCGGAACGCCTGTCGATGTCCCGCACACCGATCCGCGAGGCGCTGGTGCGGCTGGCCAGCGAGGGGCTTGTGGCGACATTGCCCAACCGATCGACCGTGGTGGCCCCGATCGACTTTCTGAACATGCAGGCCTTTTTCGACGCGCTGACGCTGATGTACAGGGTCACCGCCCGCCTGGCGGCGCAATATCGCACCGAGCAGAACCTGGATCTGATCCGGGCGGAACAGGCGCGCTTCACCCGCGCCGTCGAAAAGCATGACGCGCTGGAGATGATCGCCACCAACGCCGAGTTTCACAAGGCCATCGCGGCGGCGGCGCGCAATCCCTACTTTGCCACCCTGTCCAACCGGCTGCTGGACGAGGGGCGGCGGTTGATGCGCGTCTATTACTCGTCCTTCGCGGACCACCTGCCCCAGCCCTATGTTCTCGAGCACGAAGACATCATCGCGGCCATCGTCACGCAGGACCCGGCAGAGGCGGACCGGCTGGCGACGGCCCATGCCAATCAGATCGTCAGCCATATCAAGGCGCTGATCGCGCGCGATGACCGGATGCATGTGACCCTGTGACACCAGCCCGGACATCGACGCGCGCATGCCGGACGGCTCAATTTTATGTCGACAAATAAAATACAAAGGCTATCGTGGTTTTGAGGGAGTCGCGCTCGCCTCTCCCGCTCCACTTCTCTGTCCCAAGGGAGAACGAGATGGACTCTGGGATTTTCTCCGGCTGTGTTCCCGCACTGTTGACCCCCTGCACACCCGACCGCAGCCCGGATTTTGCCAAACTGGTCGACAAGGCCAAGGAACTGATCGGCCTCGGCATGTCCGCGGTGGTCTATTGCGGATCGATGGGCGACTGGCCGCTGATCACCGACGAACAACGCATGGAAGGCGTCGAACGTCTGGTGAAGGCGGGTGTCCCGGTCATCGTCGGCACCGGGGCGGTGAACACGGCAAAGGCGACGGCCCATGCCGCGCATGCCGCAAAGGTGGGCGCCAAAGGTCTGATGGTGATCCCCCGCGTGCTGTCGCGCGGACCGGTCGTTGCGGCCCAGCGCGCGCATTTCGAAGCGGTGCTGTCCGCCGCGCCAAACCTGCCCGCGGTGATCTACAACAGCCCCTATTATGGCTTTGCGACACGCGCCGACCTGTTCTTCGACCTGCGCAGCCGACATCGCAATCTGGTGGGCTTCAAGGAATTCGGCGGCCCGCAGGACATGCGCTATGCGGCCGAACACATCACCAGCCGCGGCGATGGCATTGCCCTGATGATCGGGGTGGATACCGGCGTGTTTGACGGCATCGTGAACTGCGGCGCGACGGGCGCCATCACCGGCATCGGCAACGTGCTGCCGCGCGAGGTGCTGCATCTGACGGCGCTGTGCAATGCTGCCGCCAAGGGCGATGCAGAGGCGCGGGTGCGCGCGCAGGAACTGGATGCGGCGATGCAGGTGCTGTCGTCCTTCGACGAAGGGCCGGATTTGGTGCTGTATTTCAAGCACATGATGGTTCTGAACGGCGAAAGGGAATACCTGACGCACTTCAACGCGAGCGATGCGCTTTCAGACAGTCAGCGCGGCTTTGTCGAAGCGCAGTTGGCCCTGTTCCGGAACTGGTACGCCGACTGGAAGAAACTGCCGGGCGCCGTCAGCAGGTACGCGGCCTGAAACGGAAACTCGGCGGCGGCAGCGCCAGGACCGACGGTCGCAGCACTTGCCCAGAGGGACCTGCGAAGGGACGAGTATGTTGATCCGCTGTGGCCCATGGCCTAGGTTCGGATCAAACTGAGTGTTGTGGCGCTTCTTGTGAAGGGTTTGTCGCGTTTGCGTCCAGCCCTATCGACCGATCCGGGCGGCGCCCCGATCGCAAAGAAACCTGACAACGGGAGGTCAAGCAATGATGACTTTGACAAAGGCGGCCACAACGGGCGCCCTGCTGGCGATCTTGAGCGGCACGAGCGTGCTGGCGCAGGATACCATCAAGATCGGCGTTCTGGTTCCGACGACGGGATCGGAAGCGACCTACGGGCAAGACATGGCGAATGCCGTGAGCATCGCACAGGCCGAGATCAACAAGGCCGGGGGCGTCATGGGCAAGCAACTGACCATGGTCGTTGCCGATGACGCATGCGACCCCCAGCAGTCGGTCAATGCCGCGACAAAGCTCGTCTCGCAGGGTGTGGCCGCCGTCGTCGGGGGCTACTGCTCGGGTGCGACGCTGCCAACGCTGAAGATCTTCGGTGACGCGAAGGTTCCCTTCGTGATCACCGCCGCGAACTCGACCAAGCTCATTCCGGCCAACCCCGGCAATGCGTTCATGATCAACTCGACCGGCGATGACCAGGCGACCAAGGCGGTAGAGTTTCTGGGGTCCAAGGGCATCAAGTCCATCGCCATCGTGAACGAAGGCGACGCCTATTCGCAGGACCTTGCCAACCTGACCAAGAAGGCCTGGGAAGCGGCCGGCAAGAAGGTGGCGGCCTTCGAGACGGTGAACAAGGGCGAGCAGGACTATTCCGCCATTGTCACCGCGATCAAGGCCGCGAACCCGGATGCCGTGTTCTGGACAGCCTATTACGCCGACGGCGGCCTGCTGATCCGCCAGCTGCGGCAATCGGGCTATCAGGGCGTCATCGCGGTGGGTGACGGCTCCAACTCGACCAAACTGTTCGACATCGCCGGAAAGGCGGCCGAGGGGGTCTATGCCTTCTCGAACCCGACGGCGGAATTCCTGCCGGCGGCGAAAGACTTTTCCGCGACCTACAAGAGCCAGTTCGGCAACGCTCCGGGCCCCTACGCTCCGCTGACCTATGACGGCATGGAACTGATCGCCGACGCCATGGCCAAGGCCAAGTCGACCGACAGTGCCGCCCTGATCAAGGAACTGAAGGCCACCGATGCCAAGGGCTGGCTGGCAGGTCCGATCAAGTTCACCGCCCAGAACACGCTCGCGCGGTCGAATTTCATCGTGCTGGTCGGCAAGGGCAACGCCTGGGCCCGCGCGGATCAATAACGCCGCAATGCCGGTGTGCGGATGCCCAGTGGCGGCATCCGCACACCGCAGCGCTGAAATTCCGCACCAAGATTACAGCCTTGGCGGGCGACCGAGCGGTCGCTCTTGCCGAAGGTGCACCCGTCGACAGGAGTCGGGATGAGCCTCCTTGATATCATTTCCCACCAACTGGTGAACGGCCTGGTTCTCGGCTCGTTCTACGCGCTGGTGGCGCTTGGCTACACGATGATCTTCGGCGTCATCAAACTGCTGAACTTCGCCCATGGTGACCTGTACATGGTGGGCGGCTTCCTGGGATTTCTGTCGCTGTCGGCAGTGTCGAGCGTCGTCGGCGCCGATTGGCCGGGCATCTTCGTGGCGATGTTCCTGTCGATGATTGCGGTGGGCTTCATCGGCGTCGTGATCGAGCGGGTGGCCTATCACCCGATGCTTGCGGCCCCGAGACTGTCGATCCTCATCACCGCGCTCGCCGTCTCGCTGGTCTTGCAGAACACTGTTCTGGCGCTGACCGGGGGGCAATACACCGCCTTCCAGACCGACCTCGGCTTTGGCGGCCTCAACCTCGGGTCGCTGTTCATCAGCTACAACCAGATGGTTCTGGTGGCGACGGCAGGCGTACTGATGATCGCGCTGCACCTTTTCGTCAACCGCACGCAATTCGGCCGCGCCATGCGCGCCGTGTCGATCGACATGGACATGAGCCAGCTTCTGGGCATCAACGTCTCGGCGGTGATCGCGGTGACCTTCTTCATCGGCTCGGCGCTGGCGGCCGCGGCCGGCACGATGGCCGGGGCCTATTACGGCTCGATCTGGTATTTCATGGGCTTTCTGATCGGCCTGAAGGCCTTTACCGCGGCCGTCATCGGCGGCATCGGGTCCATCCCAGGCGCCATGCTGGGCGGGTTGATCCTGGGGCTGCTGGAAGCCTTCGGCACCCAGATCCCGTTCATCGGCAGCGAGTGGAAGGACGTGTTCTCCTTCGCCGTGCTGATCTTGGTGCTGGTGCTCAAGCCGACCGGGCTTCTGGGCAAGTCGGAACAGGAACGGATGTGATGAGCCAGCATGACAGCGTGACGACCCGTCTTTCCGCGAGGATCGCGGCGCAGTTCCAGACCCCGGCCGTACGCTGGGGCGGGATCGCTCTGATCCTGGTCTTTCTGGCCGTACTTCCCGCGGTTTTCGGGCAATATGCCACCGTCATCATGACCAATGCGCTGCTTTATGTGGTGCTGGCGCTGGGGCTGAACGTGGTGGTCGGCTTTGCCGGGTTGCTGGATCTGGGCTACGCGGCCTTCTTTGCGGTCGGCGCCTATACGATCGGCATCCTGACCCTGGAATTCGGCGTCAATTTCTGGCTGGCGCTGCCCTGTGCCGTGGTGGGCGCCGCGATCGCCGGGGTCATCATCGGCGGTCCGACCCTGCGCCTGCGGTCGGATTATCTGGCCATCGTCACGCTTGGCTTTGGCGAGATCGTGCGCTTCTCGGCCCGCAATCTGGCGATCACCGGCAAGGCAAGCGGGCTGTCCGGCATCGGGCAGCCGTGGCTTTTCGGCTGGCACATCGCGACGCCTACCGATTTCTACTATGTCTTCTGCGGGCTTGCCATCGGGGCGGTGATTGTCTCGCTGCGGCTGGAGGATTCGCGGCTGGGCCGCGCCTGGCTCTACGTTCGCCATGACGAGGACGTGGCCGAGGCGATGGGCATCAACCGCGTCGCGGTCAAGCTTGCGGCCTATGTGATCGGGGCGATCTTTGCCGCGATCGGCGGGGCGTTCTTTGCCGCCAACCTCGGGGCGATTTCGCCGGAAAGCTTTTCCTTCACCCAGTCCGTGCTGATCCTGATGGCGGTGATCCTGGGCGGGATGGGAAAGATCCCCGGCGTGATCCTTGGCGCCTTCATCGTCATCCTGGGGCCGGAACTGCTGCGCAATCTTGGAGAACTTCGCCTGATGGTCTTCGCGGTGATGCTGCTTCTGATCATGCTGTTCCGCCCAAGCGGCATCTGGCCCAAGCGGGGGACACGGTCATGACCGCCGCCTTGTTGAGCCTGTCGGGCGTAAGCCTCGCATTCGCCGGCAACACGGTGCTGCAAAACGTCGATTTCCAGGTGGCCGAGGGCGCCGTGGTCAGCCTGATCGGCCCGAACGGTGCCGGCAAGACATCACTGTTCAACTGCATCACCGGCTTCTACAAGCCGCAAACGGGCACCATCACCTTCGACGGTCAGGCGCTGCTGAAGCTCAAGCCACATCGGGTGACGGCCGCGGGAATCGCGCGAACGTTTCAGAACGTGCGGCTGTTCCGCGAGATGACCGTGATGCAGAACGTCATGTCCGGGATGCACTGCCGCACCAGATCCGGGGCGATCGCGGCAATCCTGGGCCTTCCGTCGCAACGGGCCGAAGAGGCCGCGATCCGCGAGGCCTGCGACGACTGCCTACGGTTTGTCGGCGTTACGCCCGATGAATACGACCGCATCGCCACGACGCTGGCCTATGGTCACCAGCGCCGGGTCGAGATTGCACGCGCGCTTGCAACGCAGCCCAAGCTTCTGTTGCTGGATGAACCGGCGGCCGGCCTTAACGCCGGCGAAAAACAGGAACTGATCGCGCTGATCCGCCGGATTCGCGACGAACGGGGCATTTCGGTGCTGCTGATCGAACATGACATGGGCCTGGTCATGCAGGTGTCGGAACGCATCAGCGTGCTGGACCACGGAGCGATGATCGCTGACGGGACGGCCCGGGAAATCCAGGCGAACCCGAAGGTCATCGAAGCCTATCTGGGGCAGGAAGACGCGGAGGCCGAACTTGACTTCTGACCAGCCGGAACGGAATGCCGAAGTCGTCTTGCGGCTGTCGGGGGTCGAGGCGGGCTATGGCCGGATCCGCGCGCTGAACGGGATCGACATCGAGGTGCGCCGCGGCCAGATCGTCACGCTTCTGGGCGCCAATGGCGCGGGCAAGACGACCACATTGAAGACCATCTCGGGGCTGGTGCGGCCGACAGCGGGCAGCGTCACCTTCGAAGGCCGGGATATCACGCAACTGCGGGCCAGCGACATCGCCCGGCTGGGTCTGGCCCATGTGCCCGAAGGCCGCCACATCCTGCGTGGCCTGACCGTGCGCGAAAATCTGGAGCTTGGCGGCTTTACCGTGCACGATGCGGCGCTGCGCCGGGAACGGATGCAGGAAGTCTATCGCCTGTTTCCGATC
This sequence comes from Paracoccaceae bacterium, assembly GCA_027351005.1. GTDB lineage: Bacteria > Pseudomonadota > Alphaproteobacteria > Rhodobacterales > Rhodobacteraceae > Solirhodobacter. The sequence continues at coordinate 20,192 of DAIEJF010000272.1, forward strand.
CTCGACCGGCGCAAGAACCAGGACGGCTCGCTTCTGTCGGGGGGCGAACAGCAGATGCTGGCCATGGGGCGCGCGCTGATGCAAGGCCCCAAGGTGCTTCTTCTGGATGAGCCGTCAATGGGCCTGGCGCCCAAACTCGTGCTGGACACGATGCGCATCATCAAGCGGCTCAATCAGGAGGGCGCCACGATCCTTCTGGTGGAACAGAACGCCCGTCTGGCGCTGCGGCTGGCGCATTATGGCTATGTCCTGGAAGGCGGCACGATCCGGATGCAGGGCCCGGCCGAACGGCTGCGGGCCGACACGTCGATCGTTCAGGCCTACCTTGGCGATTAGGCCCGGCTGGCGCGCCGGGCCCGCGCGTGTGGCCTAACGCGCGCCCCAGGTGTCGGACAGGCGGTAGCCGGTGGGCCAGGGGTCTGACGGGTCGCGCATGTGCTGATGGATGCCCGTGATCCAGCCGCGCCCCGACAGTTCGGGCAGGATCGCAGGCTTTCCCCCGACCGTTGTGTGGCCAAGGATGCGCCCCACGAAGGTCGAGCCGATCAACGAGACCGCCGTAAGCCGATCATCCGGCCCCATCTGCCCGCGCCCGGCCAGCACCGCCATGCGCGCGCAAAGCGCCGTTCCGGTGGGCGAGCGATCCACCTTGCCCGGCTGGATGGCCACGGCGGCACCGGCGCGCAGCCCCTCGGCGCCGCGCGTCAGCGGCCCGGCAAAGAGGCAGAACGAGATGTGGCGCCAGTCGGGGTTCTGGGGGTGGTGGAAGCCAAGCACCTCATTGGCGGCATTGGTGATCCTGACCCCCAAACGGGCAATGTCATGCGCCTCGTTCTCGACCAGGGAAAAGCCCATGGCCGCGGCATCGACGATCACGAAACTGTCGCCGCCATAGGCCGTGTCGACCATCAGCGTCGGCAGTCCCGGCACTTCGAGCGGCACGCCGAGGCTTGCGGCAAAGCTGGGCAGGTTTTGCACGAAGATGCGTTCGGCCTTGCCGCCCCGGCATTCGGCCCGCACCTTGACCAGCCCGCCCGGAGCCTCAAGCAGCAGTTCCGTGACCGGCTCGGTCATCGGCAGGATGCCACCGTCCAGAAGCACGGTAGCCACACAGATCGCGTTCGACCCCGACATAGGCGGGGTGTCCTCGGGCTCCATGATGATGAAGGCGGCGTCGGCGTCTGGATGCCGGGGCGGCACCAGCAGGTTGACATGCCGGAAGACCCCGCCGCGCGGCTCGTTCAGCACGAAGTTGCGCAGCGCGCCGTCGCGGGCGATCCAGCGGCTCTGTTCCCAGATCGTGTCGCCGGGCGGCGGCGGAACGCCGCCCACGATGACATCGCCCACCTCGCCCTCGGCATGGGCGGAAATGACATGGAGGGTCAGGTTGCTGCGCATGTGCGGCTCCGTGGATCAGCCCAGCCAGTCCGGCGGGCGCTTGGGCGCCGAACCGGAACGCGCGGCCGCGACGCAATCGGCAAGACTGCCAAAGCGCACATTGCGCCCGCTGAGCCCCGGCGCGTAATGGGCGTATTTGCCGGAATTCGTCATCAGATTGCGTGCCTCGACCGGAAAGACCGGCTCGGTGATGGAACACCAGCAGATATCGGGGATGACCTGCGCGCCGAACGCCTCCAGCCGCGCAAGAATGCCTTCGGCGCGGGCCTGTGCCAGAACATTCTGGCCGACGGTCACGATCATCGCGACACCCTCTGCCCGCGTCCCCTGCACGAGCCCTGAAAGAGCGCGGCATTCCGTCAGCGAGAAATGCGGGCTGCCCAGCGCCACAAGGTCGATCTCGTCCGGGCCCGGGTTCAGTTCGGCCCAGACACGCGCCAGATCGGCCTTGGTGACGGTGACGCGGTCGGCGGGGTCGGGAAAGGCCTCTGCCTCGGGGGTGATCCCCGCGACATGCAGCATGGGCGCGGCCGACGTCGTTCCGAAGGCGGCACACATCGCCTTGAGGTCGTCGCGCGAGGGGGCGGTCTGCTCCAGCCCGGTCAGGATCGGGATGCGGTCGGGCGAAAGCTGCCCCGCCAGATAGCCCAGCATCGGCCAGAGCGCGTCATCGTGGCCGACAGGGCAGGTCACGTCGATGCGCAGGCGCGGGGTACGGTTGGCCTCCAGATACACGCCCGACAACGGCGCCCGCCCGGTCATGGCGATGAACAGGTCCAGGTAATCCGGATGTTTCACCGTGCGCGCGGCCAGGACGGAATTGGCATAGATCACGGCATTGGATTCAGACCAGCCGATCATCTCGCCCGCCTCGGGCGCGGTCTCGAGCAGATAGGGGGCGCAGGTGAAGGTCGGGCGGGCCCCCATCTGCACATAGGCATCGGCAAGCCGGGCGGCGCGCAGGCCGAACTGCGGCGGCACCCCCTGCTTGCGCCAATTGCCATGATCGACGGAAATCGCGTTGATGGTGGTGGGCACGCTGACCCGCCCCCCCATCTGCGCCATCGTTTCGGCAAACCTCAGGTTGGCCGTGTTGGCAAGGATGCACCCGTCGATGTGCCCCTGTGTGACATCGACCAGCGCCGTCGCCCCCTGCAACGCCGCCATGGCGCAGATCACCTCCATCGCGATGCGGCATGCAGGGCCCTTCGCGCCATCCAGCATGGCACGATCCGCCGCCGTCAGGGTCAGGCCTGCGACCGGGGCCGGGTCAAGCGGCACGCGGCGGCCGTCGATCATCAGGGCATCTTCGGTCAGATCGACCTGCTGCGCGCGGGCGACGCGGGCAAATTCTTCTGCCCCCAGTCGAACGATCGGCACAGGCCGGTCAAACATCCGCCCGGCGATCATCGCCCCGAGCGTCACGATATCTTCCATCTCGCGGAACACGAAGGCCGCAGGCGCAAGGCCGTTCAGGGCGAGGTCAAGAATGACCCCGCTGCCGCTGCAGGACCCGCGCGTGGTGGGCATGACCAGCACCATGCCCGCCAGCGATTGCCCGCAAAGCGGATGATGCACGTCGATGACAAGACCGCTCAGCGGATCGACGCCGCCCCAGAAACTCAGCCCCTCGTCCGTCGCCAGAACCTGCCCGCGCGCCGCCCCCGCAAGAATGCTCTGCGCGGTCATTTGACGACAAACCCGTGGGCAAAGGGATCCCGGTCGTCGATGAAGATGGTGTTGAACCCCGTCACCCGCGCCCATCCCGCGATCGAGGGGACGATGGCGGGCCGGTCTGCAACAGTCGCCGCCGCCTCGACCCTGCCCTTGAAGAGCGAGCCGATGATGGATTCGTGAACGTAGTCGTCGCCCACGCGCAGCTTGCCCTTGGCCACCAGTTGCGCCATCCGCGACGAGGTGCCGGTTCCGCAGGGCGAACGGTCGATCGCCTTGTCCCCGTAAAGAACGGCGTTGCGCCCCTGCGCCTGCGGATCGCGGGGGGCGCCGGTCCACAGGATATGGGACAGCCCACGGATCGCGGGCTTTTCGGGGTGGATGAACTCGTGCCCCGCGTTCAGCGCGTCACGAAGCCTGCGGCCCAGCAGCACCAGCTCTCCGGCGCTGAAATCCGCCATGTCGCGGTAGTTCTTCTGCGGATCGACAATGGCATAGAAGTTGCCGCCGTAGGCGACATCCACGACGATCTCGCCCAGCCCCTCGACCTGTGCCGTCAGACCCTCGGCGTAAAGGAAGGCGGGCACATTGGTCAGGCGAACCTCTTCGATGAAGCGGCCCTCTTGCCGATAGGCCACATCGACCCGGCCCGCGGGCGTATCGAGCACGATCCTGCCCGGCTCCGCGGGCCGGATCAGACCGTTTTCCAGCGCGATGGTCACGGTTCCGATCGTGCCATGCCCGCACATGGGCAGGCAGCCCGAGGTTTCGATGAACAGCACCGCCACATCGCAATCGGGCCGCGTCGGCGGGTAGAGGATGGCCCCCGACATCTGGTCGTGGCCGCTCGGTTCGAACATCAGCCCGGTTCTGATCCAGTCGAACTCGGCCAGGAAATGCGCGCGCCGGTCCAGCATGGTGTCGCCGCGCAAGGGCGGTGCGCCGCCGCTCACAAGCCGCACCGGGTTTCCGCAGGTGTGACCGTCGATACAGGAAAATGTATGTTGCATCAGCGCTGCCTTGTGAAGCGTGCGGGGGAAAATGGGGTCACGTCCAGACCGGGCGGCTGCCCGGTCATCATGCGGGCCACGATCTGCGCGGTCCCCGCCGATTGCGTCAGGCCCAGATGTCCGTGCCCGAAGGCGCAGAACACGTCCGGGCGTCCCGGCAAGGGGCCGATGGCGGGAAGGCTGTCGGGCAGCGAGGGGCGAAAGCCCATCCACTGCATCCCGCTCCCGGTCTTGAGCCCCGGCAGAAAGCGCGCGGCCTTCGTCAGCATCGCGTCCGCGCGCGCGAAATTCGGCGGCAGATCCAACCCGCCCAGTTCGACCGCCCCACCGACCCGGATGCCGTTGGCCAACCGCGAGACGACGAAGCCATGTTCGCCGAAGGTGACCTGAAGGCGCAGATCGAAGGCATCGCCGGGCAAGGTCGTGTTGTAGCCGCGCTCTGTCTCCAGCGGGATGCGGACCCCGGCCGTCCGGGCCAGCCGGTGCGAGAACGCGCCCGCCGCCAAGACCACCCGCCCCGGCATCACACCGGCCGAGGTCTGCACCCCGCCCGGCACAAGCGCCTGCGCCTCGGCGATGACGATCTCGCCCCCCCGTTCGCGCACCCGATCGGCCAGGGCCAGCGTGTAATCGCGCGGATCGGTGACCGAACACCAGCTTGGCGTGAAGGTCGCATGGGTGAACCGGGCTGCCAGACCGGGCTGAACCTCGGCGATTTCCGGGCCCCTCAGGTGCTGAAACGGTATGCCTTCTGCCGCCTTCACGGACCAGCCCGGCAACGCCGCGGCAAATTGCGCCTCGCCCTCGTAAACCTGCAACTGACCGTTACGCCGCACCATCGACTGCAATCCGAACCGCTGAAGGAACGGATCAAGCGCCGCCTGTGACACCCGCATCAGCGCCGCCTGCGCCAGGGTTGACGCCCACACCTGCGCGGGCCAGCTCGCCCGCCAGAACCGCAGCATCCAGGGCGCGATCCGCAGCGCATAGGTCGGCGGCACGCTCAGCGGCCCCAACGGGTCCAGAAGCCACATCGGCGCCTTGCGCAGGATGCGCGGCGAGGCCAGCGGCTGGATATCGGTAAAGGCAAACGCCCCCGCATTGCCGGCCGAGGCCCCGGCCGCGGGGCCGACACGATCGATCACGCGCACGGCGAGACCGCCGTCAAGCAGGTCCAGCGCGACCGAAAGGCCGATGACACCCGCGCCGACAACGATGACATCCGGTGATTTCATTTTCATCTGAACATCGGGCGGGAACGTGCGGCATCGCAGCCCGCCACCGGCGACATGCCCGGCTGACGGCAGGGCCCTGCCACGGCGTCAACACCCTCGGGATCAACGGCGCTTCGCTCGGATACCGGCCGCAACATCTGCAGTGCCCTCGGGTGACAGGTTCGGCGATTCTTGTGCTTGGGAGAGCATGAGGTACCGGACTTGCCAGTTCAATGTGCAGATCGTCGTGTATACATAAAAAATTTCGCCAGATCAGGAACGCGGCAAACACCAGACTGCGCTGCGTGAAGGCCCCGCGGCGGCACGCCGATCTTCGGGGATTTTCAGCATGCCTCCATCCGGTTGGGCGGGCGGAGCAGGCGTCCAAGCGGCCGCATCGGCGGGCCGATGGGCCGACCCTTCGCTTCGATGGCCCCGACGGCGGGACATCCGCCCACCCGATCCTGTCGGAGCGCGACCGACACGCAGGGGCCGCGCCGACTCTCAACTTGAAAGGTTGCTGAAAGATTGACGCGCTAAGAGTCCGGTGTCGGCCCAGTGGAAGGAGGCCGACAGGGGAGGATCATACAAGTGACTGCAACAGCAATGGCGGCGTCGTCGGACGCGCCGGGCGGTGTCGAATTGCGCGGCGTGACCAAGCGCTTTGTCACGCCGACGGGGGCCGCGATGACGGCAATCCGCGACGTGACGCTGACGGTCAGGCCCGGTGAGTTCTGCGCAGTCGTCGGCCCCACGGGATGCGGCAAATCCACCACCCTGACTCTAGCGGCGGGGCTCGAGATGCCATCTGCCGGAACGGTCAGGGTCAACGGGCAGCCGGTGAAAGGGATCACCCACGGCGCCAGTTTCGTGTTTCAGACCGATGCGCTGATGCCCTGGAAGCCGGTCATCGACAACGTGGCGCTGGGGCCGATGTTCCGCGGCATGGCCAAGGCCGAGGCGCATGCGAAAGCGCGCGACTGGCTGCGCACGGTCGGCCTTGCGGGCTTCGAGAACCATTACCCCCATCAGCTGTCCGGCGGGATGAAAAAGCGCGTGGCGCTGGCAGCCGCGCTGATCAACGAACCCACCATGCTTCTGATGGACTAGCCCTTCTCGGCGCTGGACGTCCAGACGCGCGCGATCATGTCGAACGAGCTTCTGACCCTGTGGGAGAAGACACGGCCCTCGGTGATTTTCGTCACCCATGACCTGGAAGAGGCCATCGGCCTTGCCGACAAGGTCGTGGTCATCACGGCAGGCCCCGGCACCGTCAAGGCCGAGTTCGTGATCGACCTGCCCCGGCCCCGCGGCGCCGTACAGGACATCCGCTTCGACCGGCGGTTCCTCGAACTTTACCAGCAGATCTGGGAGGCGCTGCGGGAAGAGGTCGACGAGGCCTACGCCCGGACCGCCCGTGCCGCAGGAGGCCGCGCATGACCGCCGAAGCCCTCGCCTCTCTCGCAGAGACCGCCTCGGACGAGGCAAGCCTGGCCGCCGCCGCCCGCGCCCGCATCGCACGCCGCAAGGTCTGGGTGATCACGGGGCAATTGGCCATTGCCGTGGTCATCATCGGCGGCTGGCAGATCGGCACGCTGACCGGGCTGATCGATCCGTTCTTCTTCGGCTCGCCCTGGGGCATCGTGGTGCGCCTGTGGGACTGGGCGCTGAACGGCACGGCCTATGGCTCGTTCTGGCTCCAGATCTGGGTGACGCTCAAGGAATCCATCCTGGGCTTCCTCGTCGGCGTGTCGACCGGCGTCATCTTCGGCGTCCTGCTGGGCGAGATCCCCTACCTGGCAGAGGTGATCGGCCCCTACATCAAGATCGTCAACGCCTTGCCGCGCATCGTGCTTGGTTCGATCTTCGTGATGTGGCTGGGCCTCGGGCTGCCGTCCAAGGTGATGCTGGCCGCGGTACTGGTGTTCTTCGTGGTCTTCTTCAACGCCTTCCAGGGTGTGCGAAGCGTCGACCGCAACCTGACCGCCAACGCCCGCATCCTGGGTGCCAGCCGCCTGCAGGTGGTGCGCCATGTCGTGATCCCCTCGGCGCTGACCTGGATCATCGCCAGCCTGCACGTCGCCCTGGGCTTCTCGATCATCGGCGCCATCGTCGGCGAATTCCTCGGCTCGCAGCGGGGGTTGGGGCTGGTGATCGCCACCGCCCAGAACACGTTCGACGCCAATGGCGTCTTCGGCGCGATGCTGGTGATCGGGCTTCTGGCCCTGTCGGCAGAGTGGCTGATGGCAAAGCTCGAAAAGCGCCTGCTGGCATGGCAGCCCGCCAATACGCGCGATGGCACCATTCAGGGGCTCTGACCTGAACAAGATACCCAAAACCGGGAAGCAACGGAGGAGATTCCCATGAACCTGACAAAGATGGCCGCGATGCTCGCGACATGCACGGCGATCGCCGTTCCAGCGGCGGCGATGCTTGCCACCGCCGCGATCGGCGAGGACATGCCCAAGGTGACGCTGATGGTCGGCGGCATCGACAAGCAGATCTACCTGCCCTACCAGCTTGCCCAAAGCTTGGGCATGTTCAAGAAATACGGCATCGACATGCAACTGTCGACCGAACAGGCCGGCGGCGTGGGCGCTGAAGACGCGGTGGTGTCGGGCCAGGTCAACATGGCTGGCGCCTGGTACAACCATACGATCGAGTTCCTTGAAAAGGGCAAGAACGTCATCGGCGTCATCCAGCTTTCGGTGGCCCCGGGCGAACGGATCATGTGCGCCAAGGGATCGAACGTGAAGGCGCCGACCGACTGGAAAGGCAAGTCCGTCGGCGTGACCGACCTGGGTTCGGGGACGGATGCGCTTGTGTCCTACGTCTCGGCCCATGCCGGGATGGCGCCGACCGACTACACGAAGATTGCCGCCGGTGCCGGCCAGACGATGATCGCCGCGCTGAAGTTCGGCAAGGCCGTCTGCGGCATCACCAGCCAACCGACCGTGAACGCGATCGAGAAGCTGGGCGTGGGCTATTCCGCCATCGACCTCTCGACCGGCGCGGGTGTCGAGAAGTGGCTTGGCGGCGACTTCCCGGCGGCCAACGTGCTGGTCAATGCCGATTGGGCCAAGGCCCATCCGAAGGAAGTGCAGGGTGTGGTGAACGCCCTTGTGGCGACGCTTGCCTGGATGAAGACCCACACCGCCGCGGACGTGGCGAACGTGATGCCCAAGGACTTCGTGTCCAATCAGTTGACCTCGAAGGAGGAATACATCTCGGCCCTGCAGGCCGACTGGGGGCAGTTCAACATCGCCGGGTTGGGCGTGATGCCTGCCAGCGGGCCCCAGACGGTGTTCAACGTGCTCAAGGCCTCCGGCGACGTGAAGGGCAACGTAGACCTGTCGAAGACCTTCACGGACCAGTACGTTACTGCTGCGATCAAGGCCGAAGGGCTGAAATAGGACCCGGCGGACGCAGGGCACGACCTCGGGCGCTCGACATCGGGCGCCCGAGGATCGTAATGTAAGACAGAGGTTTGCGGCCTAACTGGGGAGGGAGGAGCGCATGCCGATTACCGGAAAGCTCTGGCGCGGTGGCCTTGCCCTGTGGGTAAGCGCCGCGATGCGCTTTGCCGCCCCCGCACGGGCCGAACAGATCGCGCTGATGGTCGGCTGGATCGAGAAGCAGATCTACCTGCCGGTCGTCCTGGCCGACCGGCTGGGCTATTTCCGCGACGCGGGGCTAGACGTCGAGGTGGAAAGCGAACCCGCCGGTGTCGAAGCTGCCGACGAGATGCTGGCCGGCGCCGTGCAGGGGGTCATCGGCTTTTACGACCACACGATCGAACTGCAGAGCCTGGGCAAGTATACCCAGTCCGTCGTTCAACTGGCCACGGTGCCGGGCGAAGTCGTGGCGGTCTCTGCGCGTCACCCCGAGATCGCCACGATGGCCGACCTCAAGGGCCATCTGGTCGGCGTGACCGGCCTTGGCTCATCCACCGATTTCCTCAGCAAGTACTTGCTGATGCGTGCCGGGTTGAAGCTTTCGGATGTGACCCCTGTGCCCGTCGGCGCGGGCGATACGCTGATCGCCGCGATGCGGAAGGATCAGATCCAGGCGGCCATGACGACCGAACCGACGGCGTCCCGCCTGCTCGCGGGCGGCGACGCGCGGGTGTTGATCGACCTGCGCAACGAGGCCGGGACGCGGGCGGCCCTTGGCGGGCTTTATCCGGCGGCCTGTCTCTACATGGAAAGCGGCTGGGTTGCGGCCCATCCCGACACGGTGCAGCGGCTTGTCACGGCGCTGGTTCGCGCGCTGCACTTCATCGACAGCCATGACGCAGACCAGATCGCGGCAGCAGTGCCCGTCGCCTTCTATGTGGGCAATCGGGCGATGTATGTGGCGGCCCTGGCAGCCGGCAAGCACATGTTCACCCCGGATGGGCTGATGCCCGCGGGCGGGCCCGAGACGGTGCTGAAGGTCCTTTCGCGGTTCATGCCGGGTGTGCGTCCGGCAGCGATCGACCTGTCGCGCACCTACACCAACGCCTTCGCCTCGGCCGTACCCTGACCGGCAGCCCCGGACAGAGGCAGGACCACCCGAACGCAGAACCCACCGCCCGACGGCTCTGGCAGTTCGACCGTGCCGCCAAAAAGGCTCGCGATCTCTGCGACGATCGACAATCCAAGCCCCGCCCCCTCGCTCCGGCGCCGTCCCCCGCCGAAGGGGCGCATCAGCAGCGCGCGGTCTGCGGGCGCGACGCCCGGGCCGGTATCGCTGACCGTAATGATCCCTCTGCCGTCCTCCACCGATGCGCCGACCGTTGCCACGCAGCCCGCGCCGCCGTGAACGATGGCATTGTCGACGAGGTTCAGCACCACTTCGCGCAGCAGCAGCGGATTTGCCTCGACCCGGCAGGGCTCCGGCGCTTCGAGCACAAGGTCGACCCCGCGGTCAAGCGCCCGCGGCGCGATCTCGGCCACGACCTCGCGGACGATGACGCAAAGGTCCACCGTCTCGTTCACCATCCGCGCGCGCTCATGCTCGACCCGCCCGAGCGTCAGCAACTGGTTTGCAACGCGGGTGATCCGGCTCAGCCCCTCGTCGATATGGGCAAGGGTGGCGGCGGCATCGCCCGCCCCACGCCGTGCAAGCCCCACCTCGGTCTTCAGCACGGCCAGCGACGTGCGCATCTGGTGGGCGGCCCCGTCCAGAAACCGCTTCTGGCGCTCGAGATAGGCGCCCAGCCGGGCCATGTGGGCGTTCAGCGCCTGAACGAGGGGGCGCAGTTCCTGCTGCACCGCGGTTTCATCGAACGGCTCGAGCGACCGCGGCCCCCGCCCCAGGACCGCCCGCCGAAGCTGCAAGAGCGGCAGAAGCTCGATCGAGATGCCGATCCATATCGAGATGGCGGCAGCAAGGACCAGCGCCGCCTGTTCGGCAAAGCCACGCAGCCAGAGCGACCTTTGCAGCGCCGTCCGCGCGCCCAGAGTCTCGCCCACGGTGACCAGCGCGACCGCAGTCCCATCCGGCGTGATCACCGGCTGACGCAGCGTCACGGCATGCATGACCTCGGTTCTGAAGGTGGTGTCGAAGGGGGTAAGGTTCGTCCCCGGCGGCAAGGTGGGTGGGGCCAGCCCCGGAAAGCCCGCAATCAGCACGCCAGCCGGGTTCGTGACCGCATAGGCAACTTCGTCCCGTGCGCCGGTCGCGAACAATTCGAAGGCGGCGGGGGGCACGATCACCCCGATGGCCCCATCCCGATAGCGGACCTCTTCGGCGATCATGCGCGCCGAGGCCGTCAGGTTGCGCTCCATGATCAGTTGGGCCTGATTGGTCGCGGTTTGCCAGGAAACCCACACGCTCGCCGCCAGCACCAGCGCCACCGGCCCGGCCAGCCAGATCATCAGGTTCAGCCGCAGGCTGGGCCCGCGCAGAAGGCTCATGGCGCCTGAATGCGCAAGAGATAGCCAAAGCCGCGCAAGGTGGCGATCACCGCCCGCGAACCTTCCAGCTTGCGCCGCAGCCGGTGCACGACCACCTCGACCGCCGCGGGGCTCACCTCTTCCTCGAACCCGTAGGCCGCATCCAGAAGCGCCTCCTTGCTGACCGTCAGTCCGGCGCGGCGGATCAGCGCCTCGAGGATCGCATGCTCTTTCGGCGCCAGACCCAGTGGCGCACCCGACAGCGAGAATTGCCGGGCACCCAGATCAAGGCTCAGGGGGCCGAACTCGATGCTGGAGGTGATGGGGGTGCCACGACGGCGCAGCAGCGCCCTCACCCGGGCTTCAAGCTCCTCGACCTCGAACGGTTTGATAAGGTAGTCATCCGCCCCAGCATCCAGCCCGCGGACACGGCATTTCACCGCATCCTGTGCCGTGACGATCAGAACCGGCGCCTCGACCCCCTGCGCACGCAACCAGCGGATCAGGTCGATCCCGCCGATGCCGGGCAGACCCAGATCGATGATGAACAGGTCGTAGCCGGCAGGATTGAGCCCGGTCTGCAGGGTCTCGGCGTCCGGCACCCAGTCCGTGACATGCGCCTCGCTGTTCATGAGCCGGACAATGCCGGTCGCGAGGCCTTCGTTGTCCTCGACGATCAGGATTCTCATGCCATCCTCCCCTGATGCGACCCTGTGACCCGCGACGCATTTGGTCAATAGCACAGCGGGCGAAGCACCCTGGCACAATGCTGCGCGGGCCGGATACGGCGTCATCGGCTCTGGATGGGTGGCCGGGCACCTAAGGCCCGCAGTGGGCCTTCAAAGGAAGACCGGAAATGCGGGCCGGGCCGGGGGCGGGAATTGCGCCGGTCGGGGACGGGGCGACACCGGCGGGAAAGCGCCCATGGTGCGCGGAGACGGGGACACACGGCGCGCCAATCGCTCGGGCGTCCTGATCATGAATTTGAAATTGTCGCTGAGGCAGATATGAGGCCCGAAACGGAAAAGCCCGGCCGGATGGCCGGGCTTTCCGGATTGATCGACGATCAGAACGCAAGCATCGCATAGACGAACAGCGTATTGTTGTCCGAAGCATTGTGACCGGCACCGTCAAAATTCGTCGTGCCACCATAAAGCTGAAGATAGTGGATATACTGGACGCCGAATTTCAGATTTCCCCTCGGATCCCAACTTGGCCCGCCATCCATCCATGGAGAGTAATTCACTTCAAGCGATACCGATTTGCTGTTTGGCGATCCGATCGCAGAGTTCGTTCCATAAAGACCGGCATCGCTGCTGCCCGATACCCGCGAGAATGCCCCGATCACGGCCCATTTCGAGCGGTAATAGGTCAGCGAAATATCCGTTGCATTCAGATGATTGGCCGAATTGCTGGCCCCGCTGAACGGCGATACGCCCGAGGTGTGCTGCCATTCGATGATGTCGCGCGCCTTCAGAGTCAGGCCGTAGCCATGCCCGGAATAGTCATACTGCGTGTCAAAGCCAAGATCGACATAGCGGTCGCTTCCCGAACTGCCCGCGGCAGTCGGCTTCAGGTCGGCAGCCATCGCCATCAGGCCCACCATCAGCGTGCTCTTCTTGCTCAGCGATTCGCTGTAGGCAAGCCTCAGATAGGGCGCGAAGCCCTTGACCTGGAAGCCGGGATCCCCGGTGCCAAGATGGGTCAGCATCGCGGGCGACAGCCCCGTGTACCCCCCGAACTCTGTGTAGAAACCATTTGAAAACATCGAGTAGCCGGTGAGCCCGACAACGGTCTGCGCCAGCGTTCCCTGCAGCATCGTGCCGGGCGGTCCGAATTGCGGCGCAACGGCCGAACCGAATTGCGGATAGCCCCAGGCCGGCGTCGTGGCCCACAGATCCTGCACGGTCGGGTTGTTGTTCAGGCTCAGACCGAAGGTGGCGTCCTTGCCGAAAAGGCTGCCCGACTTGGCCCATCGGATGTCCGTATTGTCCCAGGACCAGGACTTGGCATCCGGGCTGTAGGTGAATTGCGCGAAAGCACCCAGATTGTCAGCGATCTTTCCGGCATAGAAAAGGCTGAATTGGTCAAGCGACAGAATGTCGTTCGTCTTCTGCGATGACTGCAAGGGCGGCGCGTCCTGTGCCTTTTGCGTATGGGTGAATCCGCCCACCATGAACGCTGTGATCGGAAGCGCCATCTTGGGATCAGGCGGCATCGACAGGACATAGCCATTCATCTTGAACTGACGCCCGAAGGACGTGAGTTCCGGAATTGACGTATGGCAGACCGAACAGGTCATGCCCGTCTGTCGCGCAAAGCTGGGAACAGCCTCGGAGGCGGTCGGTCCCAGGACAAGACCCGACACGCCTGCGGCGACCAGCACAAATGCACGCACGAGCCGACCGAATCTCGGCGCATGCCCCTCTTGCTCGATATGACCCAGGCCATACCGTTTCGCTCTCCCTTCAGAAGGGAGAGATCCAGGTTGAATGTTCATTTCCCCGTTCCTTAAACAGAAACGTCAACCGGAAGGGGCCAGAGATCGATTGGTCAGAGATACGGCATCCGGGTTGGCGTGGCGGCATGACGCTCCTGGATTCGCGATCCGGCCTTGATCCAGATCAATCTCTTGAGGCGGAAAGAAACGGGCCGCCCGCCATTGCAAAATTGCACCTATTAGCGGGACATGCGAAATATATTTAGCGTCGCCATAAAATATTCACAAACCGGTGCATCACAATAAATTGATTTACCGCGCCGGATCTCTCTTCGTGGAATTGCCGACATTGGCGACAGCGACGGAGCCGCCTTACGGCCCGGATCGCTTCGCCGTGGCAGGTTTTAGCGGAGCAGTTGGCTCACAAGCCCGACGATGCCGATGACCTCGAGGGTCGACGGGTCGACGCGCAGAAGCTGGCCGCCCGAGGCGACGTAGACCGATCCGTCGGGCGGCGGGGGCAAGTGATAGCCGCCGTAATCGCGGATGATGACGTAGGGGTAGCTTCGGATGCTGTCGCCCTCGCGCCAGCGATGCTGGTCGGGCTCGCCGTACCAATGCTGCTTCTTGGCCTGTCCGGGGGGCAGGCAACCGTTCCCCTTCTTCTGCAGCCCCGGCGGGCAAAATCCGTCGGCGGCCGCAGGAACAGCGATGGCCGCGCTGGCAAGCGCGATCATGGCAGCCGCGGCGAAGGTCAAGGATCTGGTCAGTCGCATGATGTCTCCGATTGGACCCTTACCATAGGCCGGGGTCGCCCGAACGTCTGCCCCCAAGCCCGATTATCGGCGGAACATGGCCGGCCGGGGTGTGGCAGGCATAGGCCTGCCCTGCCCTGCCCTGCCCTGCCCTGCCTCACATGACGATCGCGTGACACAGCACGCTTGACAACCGGCGCCAACCAATCAGTTAATGGTTCAACCAATCCGAACTTGGTTCAATTCCGGACACGCCATGCCCGAGAATGCCCAGAGCGCCCTTGCCGAACTGCGTCGCCTGATCGCCTCCGGGGCGACGGCTGAGGGTGGCCGCCTGCCCACGGAACGCGAATGGGCGCAGCAACTGGGGGTCGGGCGTACCGTCGTGCGGGCCGCGCTTGAGGTGCTCGAAGAGGAAGGGCTGATCTGGCGCAGGCAGGGCAAGGGCACCTTCCTGGGGCAACCGCCCGACCCGTATGGCGTGATTGCCGCCGACATCGTGCAGACTGTCGATGCCCCCGCGATCATGGAGGCCCGCCTGTGCATCGAGCCCGCGCTGGCCGGTCTTGCCGCCGAGCGGGCGACCCCGGCAGACGTGGAACGGCTGCGGCGGCTGGTCGGTCACGTCGTGTCGGCCCCGGACGGCGATACGGCGGAACTGTGGGATGGTGCCCTGCACCGGCTGATCGCGCGGATCGCGGGCAATCCAATCATGCTGACCGCCTTCCAGTTGGTCGACGAGGTGCGGATGCGCGACGACTGGCTGGCCATGCGCGCCCATGCCCGCTCGCCCGGGTCGCTCGCGGCGTCAGAACGCGAACACCGCGCGATTGTCGCGGCCATCGCGGCGGGGGATCCGGCCGCGGCAGCGGCCGCCATGCGCGCACACCTGGGCAGGCTTGCCGAAAGCATCGCCGCACTGCATCGGCAGGAGGCGGCACAATGAGCGCGCCGCTTCTTGAACTGCGGGATCTGAGCATCCGGGCGGCGGGGACAGGGGTGCCCATCGTCGACGACGTGTCGCTTGCCGTCATGCCGGGCGAGACGCTCTGCCTTGTGGGCGAATCCGGTTGCGGCAAAAGCCTGACCGCGCTGGCGCTGATGGGGCTTCTGGCGACGCCGCCGCTGGCGATTGCCGGGGGGCAGGCCATGTTCGAGGGGCGCGACCTCTTCCGCCTGCCCCGGGCAGACCTGTCACGCCTGCGCGGCGACCGGATCGCGATGATCTTCCAGGAGCCGATGACCGCGCTGAACCCCGCGCTGCGGATCGGCGAGCAGATCGCCGAAGCGGTCCGCCGCCATCGCGGCAGTTCGCCCGCCGCGGCCGAAGCGCGCGCGCTGGAGATGCTGCGCCGGGTTCGCATCCCCGCCCCCGAAAGGCGGCTGCACGAATATCCCCACCAGCTTTCGGGGGGGATGCGGCAAAGGGCGATGATCGCGATGGCGCTGGCCAACGATCCCGCGATGATCATCGCCGACGAACCGACGACCGCGCTGGACGTGACGATCCAGGCGCAGATCCTCGACCTCATGCGCAGCCTGCGCGACGAGGCGGGGACCGCGCTGATCCTGATCACGCACGATCTGGGCGTCGTGGCCGAAATGGCCGACAAGG
>DAIEJF010000296.1 GCA_027351005.1 Paracoccaceae bacterium
ACATCGCGCTGAGTGTCCTGCTCATCGGATCGGTGGCGCGGTATGAACGTGATCCGTTCACATGGAAATCGTCGTCCAGTCAGCTCTTGCGGCGCAAGCAGTTGATCCTCGGCTCGGTGCTGTTCCATGTCGGCGTGCTGACGATCTTCGTCGGCCATCTCTTCGGCCTGCTCACGCCGCTGGCCCTGATCGAGGCGCTGGGCATCAGCCACGAGGCAAAGCAGATCCTGGCCGTGGTGGTCGGCGGTGTCGCCGGGGTGTTTGCCCTTGGCGGCGGCATCATCCTGATCCACCGCAGGCTGGCCGATCCGCGCATCCGCGCAACGTCCTCGACGATGGATATCGTCATTCTCTCGTTGCTGTTGGTGCAGCTCTGCCTGGGCCTGCTGACCATTTTCATTTCCGTTCAGAACATCGACGGGGGCGAGATGGTCAAGTTCATGAAGTGGGCGCAGGCGATCTTTACGTTCGACGCCCGTGCGGCAAGCTATACCAAGGGCGCGCCGCTGCTGTTCCAGATGCACATCTTCCTTGGGCTGACCATCTTCGTGCTGTTCCCCTTCAGCCGTCTGGTTCACATGCTGTCGGCCCCGATCCGCTACATGTGGCGACCCGGTTACCAGATCGTGCGCACCCGCAACCGCGGCCAGAAACATCCGGCGGAGTAAACCCCATGACCCCCCTGCTTTCCGATGTGACGGTGAACGGCGAAGCGATCTCGGCAGCGGCGATTGCCGCCGAAGCGCAAAATCACCCTGCACCGAAATCCAAACCCGGCCGCGCCTGGACCGCTGCGGCGCAGGCGTTGGTTGTCCGCGCCCTGTTGCTGCAAGAGGGGCGGCGGCGTGGTCTGGTGCCGGACCCCCAGGAGGTCGCCAGGGGCCGGTTCGAAACCGACGACGAGGCGCTGATCCGTCAGGTTCTGGATGCCGCCCTTGATCCTGCGCCGCCGACCAACGCCGAGATATCCGCCGCCTATGAGGCCACCCCCGAGCGCTGGCGTGCGCCGACGCTCTACGAGGCGGCCCATATCCTGCTGCCCGTCCGACCGGGCGATGCCGCGGGGTTGGCGGTGGCCCGGGCGCAGGCGGATGCGCTGCTGGCCGAGATCCGCCGCAACCCGCGCGCCTTTGACACGCTGGCGCGCGAGAACAGCGCCTGTCCCTCGCGCGAGGCGGGCGGTCGGCTCGGCCAGTTGATCTCGGGCGACACGGTCGCGGAATTCGAGGCGGCGATGGACGCGCTGACCGAGGGGGCACTTTGCGACGCGCCTGTCCGCACGCGCTATGGCCTGCACATCCTGCGGCTCGACGCGCGCGCCCCCGGCGCGGTGCTGCCGTTCGAGACCGTGGCGCCGCGCATCCGCGAGGCGCTGGAGAAGGCCGCATGGGCCAAGGCCGCGCGCGATTTCGTGGCCGAACTGGCGGCGCAGGCCAGGGTGACCGGCATCACATTGAACGCCGCCTGACACCGCCTGCTGCCGACCGGCCCCGTCGGACAGGTCGATGAACTTGCCCCCGGCCAAGCGGACGGCCGGGGGTCTTTCCCGCATTCAGGCAGGTCAGGCGGCGGCCTCGAACCGGGGAAACAGCACATCGTTTTCAACATGCATGTGCGCCACCAGATCGTCTGCAAATTTTGCCGAGCCCGCGTAAAGCGCCTGCCACGACCGACAGGCCCCCTCTGGCACGGCGAACCCGTGGGTCAGATGCTCCAATGCCCGCAACTGGCGCGCATGGTCGTCATGGTCGGCGCGCATCATGGCGACCGGATGGGCGATCTTCGGGTGCCCGCCGCGCAGCATCAGCGGAAACAGCACCTGTTCCTCTTTCGCCATATGGCTTTCCATCTCGTCCAACATGTCGCTCAGCAGGTCGGCCAACCCCTGCGGCGCATCGGGGTGGTCGGCGTGAACCGCCTCCACCTTGCGCGCAAGCGGGATCAGATCGGCAAGTTCGCGGCGGTGCGTGTCGTGGTAGCGGGTCTGGATATGCGCGATCAGCGCGTCGGTGTCCTGCGGCGCGGCGCGGTCGGCCTCGGTTGCAAGGGCCTGCAGGCGTGCCACAATCGCCTCGGCGTCGTGGCCGCGCCTGGCGCTGGCTTCGGCAATGCTGAGGTCGCCACCACAGCAAAAGCTGATCCCGACCTCGCGAAACAGCGCGGCGGCACCGGGAAGGCTGGCGGCAATTTCGCCGACGTTCGAGCCGGGAGAAAGGTCTTCAATCATGTCAAATTCCTTCAAACGGTGGGATCAGTGGGGGCTTGCGGCATATGGAAGCCGCGCGGGCGGCCAAGGCTGCGACCCTGATGCGCCTCGATTCCGGCTTCCAGGCTGGCGGCGATGCGTTCGGCGCGCTCGATGAAGTGATCCGCCGCAACGGGCGGGGTCAGATCGCGTGCGGTGGCGCGGAAAAGCGCCAGCCAGCGGTCGAAATCGCTGGCCTGCACGATCAGCGGCTGATGCGCCTGCATCGGGCGGCCATGGTAATCCCCGCTCATCAGGGCGACCGAGGACCAGAACGCACACATGCGTTCCAGATGGGCAGGCCAGCGGTCGTCCGGGATATGTGCGGCAAAGATCGGTGCAAGAACGGGGTCTGCACGCACCCGCTCATAGAACCCATGCACCAGCCGCCGGATCATGGCTGCATCGATGCCGGTGCGATCGGCGATTTCGGCCTGAAGCCGGGTACGATCGGTTTGCATGGCGCCTTCCTAATTGGCATTTACAGTGCAGATTAGCCGTCGCTATAGTCGTATTACAAATACTAATTCGCGGATGGGACAATGCGCCTCACCTCCTTCACCGATTTCGCGCTGCGCACGCTGATGCGCCTTGCGGCCGACCCGGACCGCGCTTTCACCACCGAGGAGATCGCACTGACCTACGGCATATCGCGCAATCATCTGACCAAGGTCGTGCGCGAACTGGCCCAGGCAGGCTTCATCGAGACCCAACGCGGCGCAGGCGGCGGGATGCGTCTTGCGCGTCCGGCGGCGGACATCATGCTGGGCGCGGTCGTGCGCCGGATGGAGGCACAGCAGCCCCTTGTCGAATGTTTCCGCAAGCACGGAGGCAACTGCGTGATGACCGTGCAATGCCGCCTGAAAGCCCGGCTTGCTCAGGCACGCGAGGCATTCCTGGCGGATCTGGACCGCAGTTCGCTGGCCGACTGCGCGTGGGCTCCGGCGCTGGCATGATGGGCGGCTGGGGGGAATTCGCGGCCGCATCGGCGTTGTTCCTGATCTCGCATGCGGTTCCGTCCTGGCCCGGTCTCAAGACAGGACTGATCGCCCGCATCCGTCGCAGCGGTTATCTGGTGCTCTACAACGCGGTGTCCGTCGTCTTGCTGGCGTGGCTGATCGTTGCGGCGGGGCGTGCGCCCTATCTGGCCCTGTGGCCGCAACTCCCTTGGCACCGCTGGGCCATCAATATCGTGATGCCCTTCGCCGTCCTCCTGGGCGCGTTCGGCATCGGCACGGCCAATCCGCTGTCGTTTGGCGGACGCAGGTCGGGCTTCGATGCCCAACATCCTGGCGTGGTCGGCTTTGTGCGCCACCCGCTGTTGTGGGCGCTTCTGCTGTGGGCGGCCGCGCATCTGCTGGCGAACGGCGATCTGGCCCATGTGATCCTGTTTGGCGGGTTCGCCGCGATGGCGATCATCGGGATGGTTGCAATCGACGCACGCAACCGCCGCCGCCTCGGCCCAGCCGAATGGGAACGCTTGAGCCATCGCACCTCATCTGTTCCCGGCATGGCACTGATGCGCGGTCGTTGGCGGCCGAAAGACGGCCCGACGCCGTGGCGGGTGATCCTTGCACTGGCGATCTGGCCGCTGCTGCTGTGGCTGCATCCGGTCGTGATCGGCGTGTCCCCGCTCCCCTGAGCAGGCGGCGCGGCTTGGGATGGATGAACGCCACGCGCGGGCGTGACGGGGCAGGGCGCATCGATCTTGTTCTGGCGGCTGTTTCAGCGCGCGCCGGGCGACTGCCCCATAAGCAACATCTTCCGGCTGATGGAGGCTGGCGCGATGCACCGAAGAAATACGGCCCGCCCAAGACCCTCTGCAACCGCTGGCGCGGCACGGGGATCTTTGCCCGGATGATGGACTGGCTGGCCGCCGAGACCGCCACCCCGAAGACGGTTATGATCGGCGCGACCGATCCGAAGCGCCCAGCCTGCGGCCGAAAACGGGCAAGCCCGGCAACCAGCGGTGCCGTCCGACCGGCCCGACGATGGGTCGCGGGACCACCACGCTGCACGCCGTCACTGACGCCGAGGGTCGCCCGATCCGGTTCGTCATGACCGCAGGTTTCGTCAGCGACGACACGCGCGTTGCGGCCCCGCGGCCTGCCCGGCGCCTGTCGGCGGTGTCAATCCACGACCCGGTAATGCACCTCGGTCGGCGTGCAGGCCGCGCCGTTGATGGGGATCATGTCCTGGGGGCAGGTCGACATCACCACGATGCAGTCCATCGCCGCCCGCAGCAGCACATGGTCGCCCGGCTTGCAGAGCGGCTCGCCCCAGCTCACCTTGCCATCGGGGCCAATGGGGATGTTCATCCACAGGTTCAGCGGGCTCGGGCATTCCGGCGCGGCGAGCCCAAGCTCGGCCATCGCCGCGGCAAGGTTGTCGGTGCAGTTGTCGTGGTGCCCCGTGCAGCCAAGCAGGGCATAGCGGTAGCGGTCGCAGGCGGCGATCACCGTATCGTGACGGCCGGGCTAGGTGTCGCGTTCAAGCGTCAGGATCGGGCGGCGGCGGTTGGTGACAAGCGCATCGCCTTCCGCCGGAAAGATGCTTTCCAGGCTTGCGTGCAGATGCTCCATCGACATGAACTCGGCAGGATCGGCCGCGTTGAAGCACCAGGTGTCGACCACCTGCTGGCCATGCGTGTTGATGATCTGGATCGCCTGTCCCCGGGCCAGACGCACCGCCCGCCCGCGCCGTGCTGGAACCACCTGAAGCTCTGCCGTCATGTCGTCTCTCCATCGCCCTGTGGGTCGGGCCGGGCCGCCGTCACTGTCAGGCGCCGCGCGGCGCCCGTCAACCGGGAAGCGACGCGCCCGCCTCGGCGGCACCGTCGTCGGATCGCTGTGTTCACTGGACTTAAGTCGAATTGCGTCACGCGGGCGCGAGCGCGGCGTGACAATGGCCGCAAAACCACATAGCCTGAGACGGGGAAACCATCGCAGGGGCACCGGATGGCAGGAGACGCTCAGTCATTTGACTCTGACATCTTTCAGAGTGCGGCAGCCCTGTTTCTCAAGAAACGCAGCGTGCTCCCGGTCCAGACGGTGAAGGGATTTGCCGCCGAGGTCGTTCAGCGCATCGTCTTGACGGCGGCGAATGCCAGCGTGGTGGAAGACACCAACATCGGCGCGCAACGCCTTGAAGAGTTTTGCGATGTCCTGCTTCAACCTTTCCCGGCCAAGGCCCTTGCCTACACGGCGGCGCTGCAGGCCGAAGGCGTGACGCCGCAGGTGTTGCGCTATGGCTACCTCGCCGGCGCCGCGCGTCTGCTTGGCGAGCGCTGGGACCGGGACGAAGTGACGTTCATGGATGTCACCGTCGCCACGGGGCACCTCTACGCCCTGCTGCGCGCGATCAGATCGGAACCTCACGATCATAACGGCGCCCAGTCCGGGATCAGAAGCGCCCTCTTTGCGTCCGTCCCGGGCGAGAATCACACGCTCGGAATAACGCTGGCCGCCGATACATTCCGCGACCAGGGCTGGGATATCGACCTGCGGATCGCTGAAAGCCATGATCGCCTCGTCACCCATGTGCAGACCACCCGCCCTGCGGTGATCGGTCTGTCGCTGAGCACGAAGGAACGGCTTGCCGATCTCATCCGTCTTGTCCTTGCCCTGCGGATCGTGGTTCCCCGTGCCATCATCGGTGTGGCGCCCGGGCTCGACATATCGGACGAGGAAATCTTCGGCATCGTCGACATCGACATCGCGTTCCGCGACGCGCGCCATGCCGTGATGGATCTTGAACGGCTGGCTCGGCTGCGCGGATAGGGCTGCGCGGATAGGGCGCATCCGAAACCCGGCGCGCTCGTGACAGCGGCGCCCCGCCCCCTGCCGTCAGTGCATCATTTCGCCCTTGGCGATGGCCAGATGGTGGGGTTGGTGATGCATCCCCAGCGTCAGGATGCCGATGAAGCTCAAGGCGCGGATCTTGCGGGCATCGGGCCCCGTCACGGTGACACGGCTACCGCCCGTGACGGGGTCCGCCTGCATCGCCAGCCCCTCGCTGCCCGACATCGTCGCCACATGCTCTGCGGTCATCCTGCGGATCGAGGCAGCGACCGCGGCGTCGGGCGAGGTCACGGTGAAGATTGCGCCGCCAGTCACATCCTCTTCCGTGACCTGCGCGCGCAGGGTCACGTTGTCCATGTCGATCAGATGCTGGCGCAGCGCCTCGATGTTCACCTTGGACCAGTCGGTCGCCGGATCGGATTGCAGCATCGCAACGATCTCGGCGATGGCCGCGAAGGCGCCCTGTCCGGGCTCGGTCGGGATGCCGCCCGACATTTGCGCCATCATCCGGGAATGGTCCATCGTCTGGGCGGCAAGCATCCCGGCGGTCGACAGCAGGGCGGCAGTCAGGACGAGGGGGGCAAGCGATCTGAAGAAAGGGGGCATGGTGCATCTCCGGTTTGGCCTGCTGTCTTTCATGTGCGGGCGCAACCTCATATGATCGCGATCATGTCCGATCCGATTTCCCGCCTGTTTGACGGCGCCCGCCGCCAGCCGGCTGCGTCAGGCGCCACCCTGTTTCTGACCGGAACCCCGGTGCGCGAGATGACCTTCGTGGCAAGTGGCGAGGTGCACCTGATCCGGCATACCGCCGCGGGCGACAGGTTGATCCTGCACCGGGCGGGGCAGGGGGCCGTGCTGGCCGAAGCCTCGGCCTATTCCGCGCACTATCACTGCGATGCGGTCGTGACGAAGGATGGCGTTCTGGCCACGCTGCCGAAGCCCGTCTTCCTTGACGCGCTGTCTGCCGATGCCGCGCTGTCCTCTGCCTGGGCGGCGTTTCTGGCCCGGGCGACGCAGGGGGCCCGGCTTCGTGCCGAGATCCGCAGCCTGCCGCGCGTTGCGGCCCGCCTTGCGGCCTGGCTGGAGGCGGGCAACGCCTTGCCGGAAAAGGGCCGCTGGCAGGATGTGGCGGCCGAACTTGGCGTGACGCGCGAGGCGCTTTACCGCGAACTCGCGCGCCGCAGGCCCGCCTGACCGCCGGGCGGGCTCAGAAAACCAGAACCCGGTCCGCCGCGATCGTCGCCTCGGCCAGCGTATCCATCGTCGAGCGTTCGGCCCCGGCCACCACCTCTGCCAGGTTCAGCCCCCGTGCATCCATGCAGGTCCCGCACAGAACCACCGTGCCACCTGCCGCGATCAGCCGACCCAGCATCCGTTCGATGTTGTAGAAGCCCTCGGGTGTTCTCTGCCCGGCCCGGGCACAGGCCACCGCATCGGCCATCAGGAACACCGTCACCGCCTGACCGGCCTTGGCCAGGGCATTTGCCAGCCGCAGCCCGTTGTAGCTGCGTTCGGTCCCGTAGGGCGGATCGTTCAGGATCAGAAGGCTCTTCATCGGGGTCATTCCCCCAGAACGCGCCGCCGGTCCTCGAATTCGGTCGTGTCGATCTCGCCCTTGACGAAGCGTTCCTTCAGGATGTCGAGGGGCGTCGTTGCCGCCGGATACGCCGGGCCGCCGCGGGGAATTCCGCCCAGCCAGCGAACCAGAAGGACGCCGCCCGCAATCGCGGCCGCCAGGGCGGCAATCATGAACACGGGGCCAAAGATCATCATCATCCACCCTCCCTCGTCCCACATCATCCAGGGACCATGGCGATATTCCGCATCGGCGACCTGCGCCCAGGCCGCATCAAGGGGCAAAAGCGCCGCGCTCGCGACTGCGACGGTGACACTGAAGATCCGGACCATGTCCGCCTCCTGTTTCTGACGGCTGCTGTCCCGGCAGTTTGCGCCCTGACGCGCGGGCCGCCATGATCTCTGTCAAGACATGGCCTGTCTTTTGGCCATGGCGGGGAAGCGGCGATGCGGGGCGGCGGCAAGGGCCCCCGCGGCAAGGGACGCAGTGGCCGCAGAACGACCCCGCGATTGCGGTTGGCGGG
>DAIEJF010000304.1 GCA_027351005.1 Paracoccaceae bacterium
CACACCACAGGGGCAGCGCCCGACCGCGGGGGGGCGCTGGCCCGGTTACTGTCTACGCTTTGTGGTGCGGTTCCTCCCGCGCGGTTCGGCCAAGAAGCGCCCGACCGTCCGGGCGGACGGGCGCCGGCCCGGGGGCGCTTCGCGCTGCCCCCCCGGGGCGGGGGAGGCCTCGCGCCCGGCCTAGTCCTGCACCGTCACCTTGGCCATGTAGTCGGGCGCGCTCGTCACCGCGCCGTTCGGCCCGTCGCCGCGCTTGATCGCATCGACCACATCCATGCCAGAGATCACATGGCCGAAGACCGTGTACTGGCCGTTCAGGTTCGAGGCAGGCGCGAACATGATGAAGAACTGCGAATTGCCGCTGTTGGGGTCCTGCGCGCGGGCCATCCCCACCGTGCCGCGGGAAAACGGCACGTTGGAAAACTCGGCCGGCACGTTGGGCAGATCCGATCCGCCCATCCCCGCCTGCGACAGGTCGCCGCCCTTCTTGCCGTACTTCACGTCGCCGGTCTGGGCCATGAAGCCGTCGATCACGCGGTGGAATACCACGCCGTCATAGGCGCCGGCCTTGGCCAGCGCGATCACCTGCGCGACCGTCTTGGGCGCCACATTGGGCAGGAGGTCGATAACCACCTGTCCATGCGCCTTGGCCCCTTCCACGTCGATCACCAGATTCGGGCCCGGCGTGTCCTTGAAGGGGGCGGCGTCCTTGGTCACCGCCGCTTCGGACATGGGCTTGCCGGCCCAGATCGTGGCACCCAGCATGGCCAGGCCAAGGACCATGATGCCCCCGGCCAGAACCAGCCCGCTCTTACGCATTGCCGACATCCGCCGCCACCTTCACGCTCAGCATCCGGTCCGGGTCGGCGGGCGGCTCGCCGCGCTTGATCTTGTCCACGAATTCCATGCCGGAAATCACCCGGCCATAGACCGTGTACTGTCCGTTCAGGAAGTGGTTGTCCTTGAAGTTGATGAAGAACTGGCTGTTGGCCGAATTCGGGTTCTGGCTGCGGGCGGCGCCAAGCGTGCCGCGGTCATGCGGGATGCGGCTGAATTCCGAGGGCAGGTCAGGCAGGTCAGAGCCGCCGGTGCCCGCGCGGCGCAGGTTGAAATCCTTGGCCGCGTTGCCGTTCTCGACATCGCCCGACTGGGCCATGAAGCCTTCGATCACGCGGTGGAAGACCACGTTGTCATAGGCGCCCGCGCGGGCCAGCGTCTTCATGCGCTCGGCATGCTTGGGCGCGATGTCGGGCAAAAGCTCGATCACCACGGGGCCGTCCTTCAGCGTCATGATGATGGTGTTCTCGGGGTCCTTGATCTCGGCCATGGGGTTCTCCTTCGTTTGCGCCGACCCTAGTCACACGGGCGCGGAAGGGAAAGCCCCCGGGGCAGCGATCGGTTGACGCGGGGCGGAGTTTCGGAACACAAACCGGCGAGACCGGCAACAGGAGGGACCGATGGCCTGGAAGACGCTTGACGACATGGACCTGACCGGCAAGGTCGTTCTGACCCGGGTGGACATCAACGTGCCGGTGGAAAACGGCCGCGTCACCGACGCGACCCGGATCGAGAAGATCGTGCCCACCATCGTCGACATCATCGGCAAGGGCGGCAAGCCGGTGCTGCTGGCCCATTTCGGCCGCCCCAAGGGCAAGCCCGATCCCGAATTCAGCCTGCGCCAGGTCCTGCCCGCGCTGAAGGCCGCCCTGCCCGGCCGCAAGATCACCTTCGCCGAGGATTGCATCGGCGCCCCGGCCAAGACCGCGGTGGCCGCGATGCAGCGGGGCGACATCGTGCTTTTGGAAAACACCCGCTTCCAGCCGGGCGAGGAAAAGAACGACGCGGCGCTGGCCGCGGCGATGGCGGCGCTGGGCGATGTCTATGTGAACGACGCGTTTTCCGCGGCGCACCGGGCGCATGCCTCGACCGAGGCCATCGCGCATCTGCTGCCCGCCTGCGCGGGCCGTCTGATGGAGGCGGAACTGAAGGCGCTGGAGGCCGCACTTGGCCGCCCGCAGCGCCCCGTCGTCGCGGTCGTGGGCGGGGCCAAGGTTTCGACCAAGCTTGACCTGCTGGGCAATCTGGTGACCAAGGTGAACCACCTGGTGATCGGGGGCGGCATGGCCAACACCTTCCTGGTGGCGCAGGGCATCCCCGTGGGCAAGTCGCTGGCCGAACGCGACATGGCCGAGACCGCCCGCGAGATCCTGACCAAGGCCCGCGCCGCGGGCTGCGCCATCCATCTGCCGGTCGACATCGTGGTTGCCCGCGAGTTCAAGGCGCAGGCCGCGCATGAGACGCTGCCCGCCAACGCCTGCCCCGAGGATGCGATGATCCTCGACGCCGGGCCGCAGACGGTGGCCGAGATCGCCAAGGTCTTCGAGGGCTCCAAGACGCTGATCTGGAATGGCCCGCTGGGCGCGTTCGAACTGGAGCCCTTCGACGCGGCGACCAATGCGGC
>DAIEJF010000002.1 GCA_027351005.1 Paracoccaceae bacterium
CGATGCCTTCTTCGGCGGTGATGCCGTTCCGGGCCGCTTCATCGGCGGTGTAGCGCACACCCACCAGGAAATCGGGCCGCACCCGGTCGCGGATCGCCTGCAGCACCTGCAGGGCAAAGCGGGTGCGGTTTTCGAAGCTGCCGCCCCAGGGCGCCTCCATCTCGTTGGTGAAGGGTGACAGGAACTGGTCCATCAGGTGGCCGTAGCATTCCAGCTCGATCCCATCGAGCCCCGCCGCCTGCATCCGTTCGGCCGCGTCGGCATAGTCCGCGAGGATGCGCTCGATGTCCCAGTCCTCGATCACCTTGGGAAAGGCGCGGTGGGCAGGCTCGCGCGCGCGCCCGGCAGTCAGGACTGGCAGCCAGTCGCCCTTGTTCCAGTTGGTGCGGCGCCCGAGATGGGTCAACTGGATCATCACCGCGCAACCGTGGCCGTGCACCTCGTCGGCCAGCTTGCCCATCCAGCCCACCACGTCGTCGCGCCAGGCCAGCACGTTGTTGAAGGCGGGCGGGCTGTCGCGGCTGACCGAGGCGGAACCCGCCGTCATCACCATCGCCACCCCGGCCTTCGCGCGCTCGACATGGTAGGCGCGGTAGCGGTCCTTGGGCATCCCGTCCTCGGCATAGGCGGGCTCGTGGCTGGTGGTCATGATCCGGTTGCGCAGGGTCAGGTGCTTCAGGCGGTAGGGTTGCAGCAGCGGATCGGACGAGGACATGCGGCGCGGGCTCCTTTTGGGTCTGGTCCATCCTGTGCCGGCGCGGGGCACCAAGGCTCAGAGGAAAGCGACACCGGCACCCGATTGACGACATTGCTCTGTGCAGGCGATGCTGCGCCCAAGGCGCCAAGAGGCCGGGGAGGGTAAAGGTATGATGTCGGACGTTCATGACTATCCGCTGCTGGTGAAGCAGATCCTGCAGTCCGCGCTTCAGGCGCGGGCCGATCAGGAGATCGACTATCCCGGGGTCATGCGGTACACCTATCGCGGCTTTGGCGGGCGGTTGCAGCGGCTGGCCGGGGCGCTGGCGGGGCTGGGGCTGGGGCCGGGATCGGTGGTGGCGGTGATGGACTGGGACAGCCACCGCTATTTCGAATGCTTCTTCGGCGTCCCGATGATGGGGGCGACGCTGCACACGGTGAACGTGCGCCTGTCGCCGGATCAGATCGTTTACACGATCAACCACGCCGAAGATGATGCGATCCTGGTGCACCGGGATTTCGTGCCGCTTCTGGCGGGCGTGATGGACCGCATCACCCGGCCCGTGCGTCTGATCCTGCTGGAGGACGCGCCGGGGCGGATGCCTGCGGAACTGCCCTTCGACGGCGAATACGAGGCGCTGCTGGCGGCGGCGTCCGAGGCGCATGCCTTCCCCGATTTCGACGAGCGCACCCGCGCCACGCTGTTCTACACGACCGGCACCACCGGCAACCCCAAGGGCGTCAGCTTCAGCCATCGCCAGATCGTGCTGCATACCCTGGCAACGGCGGCCCGGGCGATGATGCGGGCGACCGATGTCTACATGCCGATCACGCCGCTCTTTCACGTCCACGCCTGGGGGATGCCCTATGTCGCGGCCATGCTGGGCGTGAAGCAGGTCTATCCCGGCCGCTATGTTCCCGCCCGGCTGCTGCAACTGATCGGCGAGAATGGTGTCACCTTCACCCATTGCGTTCCGACGATCCTCGCCATGCTCTTGGCCGCACCCGAAGCCGCGGCGGTGGATCTGTCGCGCTGGCGGGTGGTGATCGGTGGCTCGGCCCTGCCGCGGGGGCTGGCCGAGGCGGCGCTGGCGCGCGGGATCGACGTGATGGTGGGCTATGGCATGTCGGAAACCTGCCCCGTGCTGACCTGCACCGACACCACCCGCGTGGCGCCCGGACAGGACGCGGAACGCCGCATCGCCACCGGCATCCCCGTTCCGCTGGTGACGCTGAGGGTGGTGGACCCAGACATGCAGGACCGCGCCCCGGGAACCCCGGGCGAGGTGGTGGTGCGCGCGCCCTGGCTGACGGCGGGCTACCTGAAGGACGCCGAGGGGACGGCGGCGCTCTGGCGCGGCGGCTGGCTGCACACCGGCGACGTGGGCTATCTGGACCCAGACGGCACGTTGCATGTCACCGACCGGATCAAGGACGTCATCAAGTCGGGCGGCGAGTGGATTTCCTCGCTCGACCTGGAAAACATCGCAAGCGTGGTGCCCGGCGTGGCCGAGGTGGCGGCGATCGGGCTGCCGGATCCGAAATGGGGCGAGAGGCCCTGCCTTGCCATTGCGACGCGGCCCGGCATCGCGCCAGCGACGGTCGAGGCGGGCGTGCGCGCGGCGGTGGCGCAGGCGGTGGCCGGGGGGCATCTGTCGCAATGGGCGCATCCCGATCGGGTGGAATTCGTCGAGGCCCTGCCCAAGACCAGCGTCGGCAAGCTGGACAAGAAGGTCATGCGGGCGCGCTACGCGGGGTGAACGTTTCTGCCGTGGAATGTCGGTTCCGGCGTTGCCTTCCGCCCGCTGCTGCCGTTAATCTCTGCGGCGGACCCTGAGGGCAAACACAGGAACCAATCTCCATGCGCTATGAAAAACCTCAGACCGTGGCCGATGCCGCGCGTCTTCTGACCGCCGAGAAGGGGATCACCCGCGTCCTTGGCGGCGGCACCGATGTGCTGGTGCAGCTCAAGGCCGGGATGGTCGAACCCGATCTGATCGTCGACATCAAGGCGCTGCCGGGCATCCGGGCGATCGTAGCCGAGGCCGGCGGCTTCCGCATCGGCGCCGCGGTCTCGAACGCCCAACTGGGCGAGGATGCGGCCGTGCGGGCCATGTGGCCGGGCGTCGTCGAGGCTGCCGGGCTGATCGGCTCGACCCAGGTGCAGGGCCGCGCGACCATGGCGGGCAACCTCTGCAACGCCTCGCCCGCGGGCGATGCGGTGCCCGCGCTGGTGGCCGCGGGCGCGGTCGCCCGGGTGGCGGGGCCGGGGGCGGCGCGCGATGTGCCGGTCGAGGCGATCCCCGCCGGGCCGGGCAAGACCACGCTGAAACGGGGCGAGTTCATCACCTCGATCCTCCTGCCCGCGCGGCCTGCGAAGTCGGGCGATGCCTATCTGCGCTTCATCCCGCGCACCGAAATGGATATCGCCGTGGCCTCGGCCGCGGTCAGCCTGACGCTGAACGACCACGGCGTCATCACCGCGGCCCGCGTGGCGCTGGGCGCCGTGGCGCCGACCGTGCGGCTGGTGGACGACGCCGCCGCGGCGATCATCGGCACCAAGCTGCATGACGACGCGCTTGCGGCGCTGGCGGCTGCCTGCAGCGCCGCCTGCGCGCCCATCGACGACAAGCGCGGCACCATCGAGTTCCGCACCGAAGTGGCGGGGGTGCTGGCCAAGCGCGCCGCCCGCATCGCCTATACCCGCGCCGGAGGCCAGGCATGAGCAGCATTTCCGTTTCCACCACCGTCAACGGCGATCCCGTCGATTTCGTCTGCACCCCCGACGAGTCGCTGCTGGATGCGCTGCGCAACCGCATGGGGCTGACCGGCGCCAAGGAAGGCTGCGGGACGGGCGACTGCGGTGCCTGTTCGGTCACGCTGAACGGGCGGCTAGTCTGTTCCTGCCTGGTGCTGGCCGCCGAGGCCGAAGGCGCCGAGATCGCCACGGTCGAAGGAATGGCGGGCCCCGAGGGGCTGCACCCGCTGCAGCGCGCCTTCATCGACCATGCGGCGCTGCAATGCGGGGTCTGCACCCCCGGCATCCTGGTCGCCGCCAAGGCGCTGCTGGAACGGAACCCCGACCCCTCGGACGAAGAGGTCCGCTACTGGCTGGCCGGGAACCTGTGCCGCTGCACCGGCTATGACAAGATCGTCCGCGCGGTGCAGGCCGCTGCGGCTGAGATGAGGAGCGCGTGACATGGCCTTCGATTCGCACGAAAAACGGGTATTCAAGCAGGTCGGCACCCGGCCCCCGCGGCCGGATGGCGTCGACAAGGTGACGGGCCGCGCCCAGTATGGCGCCGATGTCACCGCGCCGGGAATGCTGACGGCGCGCATCCTTCGCAGCCCGCATGCCCATGCGCGCATCGTCTCCATCGACACCTCGGAAGCCGAGGCGATGGCGGGGGTGAAGGGCGTGGTCACGGGCCGCGATTTCGCCCTGCCCGAGGACGCGGGCCTGGCCGACATCGCGGTGAACGTCATGGCGCGCGACAAGGCGCTTTATGATGGCCACGCGGTCGCGGCGGTGGCCGCGGTCAGCCCGGCAATCGCCAAGGCCGCGCTGAAGGCGATCAAGGTGCAGTACGAGGTACTGCCCCATGTCACCGACGTGGATGCTGCGATGCAGCCCGGCGCCCCGGTGGTGCTGGAAGGCCGCGCGCTGGAATCCGTGCCTGCGGGCATGAGCGTGAACGTCACCCATGCCAGCGAGTTCGGGCATGGCGATCTGGCGGCAGGCTTTGCCAAGGCCGACCGCATCGTCGAGCGCAGCTTCAAGACCGCGGCCACCCACCAGGGCTATATCGAGCCGCATGCCTGCCTGGCCTCGGTGACGGTCGATGGCAAGGCCGACCTGTGGTGCTGCACCCAGGGGCAGTTCATGGTCCGCACCGTCTGCGCCGCGCTGATGGGGATGGAGGCGAGCCAGTTGCGCGTCACCGCCTCGGAAATCGGCGGCGGCTTCGGCGGCAAGACCACCGTGTTCATCGAGCCGGTGGCGCTGGTGCTGGCGCGCAAGACCGGGCGGCCGGTGAAGATCACGATGACCCGCGACGAGGTGTTCCGCGCCACGGGGCCGACTGTCTCGACCTCGATCGACGTGAAGATCGGGATGACGAAGGACGGCCGCATCACCGCGGGCGAAGCGCGGCTGCGCTATTCGGGCGGTGCCTTCCCCTGCGGCACGGTCGACATGGGCGCGATGGCCGCCTTTGCCGCCTATGACCTGGAGGCCGTGCGCACCCAGGGCTGGAACGCGCTGACGAACCGCCCGAAAGAGGCCGCCTACCGCGCGCCGGGCGCGCCGCAGGCGATCTATGCGGTGGAAAGCGTGGTGGACGAACTGTGCCAGATCCTGAAGCTTGATCCGCTGGACGTGCGGATCAGGAATGCGGCGAAGAAGGGCACGAAATCGTCCTATGGTCCGGTCTTCGACGACATCGGCCTGCTGGCCACGCTGGAAGCGGCCAAGGCGCACCCGCATTACAAGGCGCCGTTGAAGCCGGGGCAGGCGCGGGGCGTGTCCTGCGGGTTCTGGTTCAACTTCGGCGGCAACACCTGCGTCAGCCTGAACGTGAACACCGACGGCACCGTGGGCGTGACCGAGGGCAACCCCGACATCGGCGGCAGCCGCGCCTCGATCAGCCTGATGGCGGCCGAGGAACTGGGGATCCCCTATGACAAGGTGCGCACCATCGTGGCCGACACGGCGTCGCTGGGCTACAACGACGTGACCGACGGCAGCCGGGTGACATTCTCGGTGGGTCTCGCCACCATCGCGGCGGCGCGCGATGCCAAGACGAAGATGTGCGCCCGCGCGGCGAAGATCTGGGGCATCGACGAAGAGGCGGTGGAATGGAAGGACGGCGCGGCCTGGCCCGCGGGCCCGAACGCCGGGCAGTTCCCGCCGATGAGCCTGGCCGAGATCGCCGCGGTGTCGTTCCAGACCGGGGGCCCGATCGCGGGTCACCACGAGGTGAACGCGGATGGTGCTGGCGTCAGCTTCGGCGTGCATCTGTGCGATCTGGAGGTTGATCCCGAGACCGGCAAGACCACGATCCTGCGCTACTCTGTGTTCCAGGACGCGGGCAAGGCGGTGCATCCGGACTATGTGGAAGGCCAGATGCAGGGCGGCGCCGTGCAGGGCATCGGCTGGGCCTTGAACGAGGAATACATCTACGGGCGCGACGGGCGCATGCAGAACCCCGGCTTCCTCGACTATCGCGTGCCGGTCGCCAGCGACCTGCCGATGATCGAGGCGGTGATCCTGGAGATCCCGAACCCCGGCCACCCCTATGGCGTGCGCGGCGTGGGCGAGACGCCCATCGTGCCGCCGCTGGCCGCCATCTCGAACGGCGTCAGCCGTGCGGTGGGTGTGCGGATGCAGGAACTGCCGCTGTCGCCGCCGCGGGTGCTGAAGGCGATCAAGGCGGCCTGAGCATGGTCAAGGTGCTGCTCTGGGGCTCGCTTCGGGCCCATACCGACGGGCAGGCCGAGATCGAGGTTCAGGCCCGCACCTTCAAGGAGGTGCTGGACCGTCTGGCGGAGGCCCATCCGGGCCTTCGCCCCCAGATCGAGCGTGGCGTGTCGATGGCCATCGACGGCCGCGTCTATCGCGAAGCCTGGTTCACCCCGATCCGCCCCGACAGCGAGGTGGTGGTGATGCCCTACATGCAGGGCGGCTGAGTCACCGGCCAAGCGTGGGGGGCTGTCTGCCCCCCACACCCCCCGAGGATATTTGCGGACCGAAAATGGAGGGGCGTGCGGTTTCGGCGCCTCAGGCCAGGGCGGCCATGACCCCGCGCAGTTCGGCCAGCCCCCGCATCCGGCCCACCAGCGGATAGCCCGGCTGCGAGCGGCGCTTCAGATCGTCGAGGATGTCCTGCCCGTGGTCGGGCCGCATCGGGATCTGCCAGTCGGCGCGGCCTTCGGCCTTGCGGCGGCGTTCCTCGGCCAGCAGGACGCGGATGGTGGCCACCATGTCGGTGTCGCCTTCCAGATGCGCGGCCTCGTAGAAGCTGGTGCGCCGGTCGGTGGCGGGCGCGATGCGGGTCGTGTTGCGCAGGTGGACGAAGTGGATGCGCGGCCCCAGTTCGGTGACGAAGGCCACCGGATCGAAGCCGGGCGCCACGCCCAGCGACCCGGTGCAGAAGGTCACGCCATTGGCCGGGCTGTCCACCGCCGCCAGCGTGCGGCGATAGTCGGCCAGCGTCGACATTACCCGCGGCAGGCCCAGCAGCGGGAACGGCGGGTCGTCGGGGTGGCAGCAGAGCCGCATGCCCAGCCGTTCGGCGGTGGGCACGACCGCGGCCAGGAAATCGACCAGGTTCTGCGCCAGCGTTTCCGCCGAGATCGTCGCATAGGTGGCCAGCAGGTCGCGGATCTGGTCCAGCGTCCAGCTGTCGTTCGCGCCGGGCAGGCCCGCCACGATATTGTCGATCAGGGCCTTGCGCGCGGCCTCGTCCATGCCCGCCAGCCGTTCGGCGGCGGCAGCGGCGATGGTGGGGCCGTGATCCTCGGCCGCGCCGGGGCGGGCCAGCAGATGGATGTCGAACAGCGCGAAATCCACCAGATCGAACAGCATCGCCGTGCCGCCATGCGGCATCGGCGCGCGCAGCCGCGTCCGGGTCCAGTCAAGCACCGGCATGAAGTTGTAGCAGACCGTCGCGATCCCGCAGGCGGCGAGATTTTCCAGCGAGGCCTTCCAGGCCGCGACATGCGCGTCATAGTCCGGCCCCTTGGTCTTGACCGTCTCGGACACCACGAGGCTTTCCACCACGTCCCAGCCAAGCCCCGAGGCGCTGCCATCGGCGCGGCGCGCGATCATCGCCTGCCGTTTGCGGATTTCCTCGACCGACCAGACGGTTCCAGGAGGAAGGTGATGCAGCGCGCTGACCACGCCCTGCACGCCGGATTGCAGCATCTCGTCCACGCTGACGGTGTCATGCGGGCCGAACCAGCGCCACGTCTGTTTCACGATCGAATGTCCTTGCGAAGGCTGCGGCCGGATTTGGCCGAGAAGAGATGAACCTCGCCCGTGTCGAGGGCAAGGGGGATGTCGGCGCCGGGCTCGACGGTGGTCTGGCCCGCGCAATGGACTGTGACGGGCGTGCCATCGGGGGCGTTGCCGTACAGGTAGCTTTCGCCGCCCAGCCGTTCGACCGAGGCGACAGTCAGCCGCAGCCCGCTGTCGGCGGGGCGCAGGCCGTTTGGCCGGATGCCAAGCGTCACCTCCTTGCCCTCGTCAGCCTCGAACCGGAGGGCGGGCAGGGCCACCACATCGCCCGTGGCCAGCCGCACCGCGCCGCGGTCGATCCGGCCGGGAAAGAAGTTCATCCGCGGACTGCCGATGAAGCCCGCCACGAACAGGTTGGCGGGGGCGTTGTAAAGATCGAGCGGGCGGCCGAACTGTTCCAGTTGCCCGTCGCGCAGCACGGCGATCTTGTCGGCCATGGTCATCGCCTCGACCTGGTCATGGGTGACATAGATCATCGTGTTGCCGATCCGGCGGTGCAGGCGGCTGATCTCGCCGCGCATTTCCACCCGAAGTTCGGCATCGAGGTTCGACAGCGGCTCGTCGAACAGGAAGACCCGCGGCTCGCGCACCACGGCGCGGCCGATGGCGACGCGCTGACGCTGACCGCCCGACAGATCCTTGGGGCGGCGGTCCAGCAGCTTCTCGATCTGCAGCATCTGCGCGGCGGTGGTGATGCGCGCCTCGATCTCGGCCTTGGGCGCGCGCATGTTTTCCAGCCCGAAGGACAGGTTCTGGCGCACCGTCATGTGGGGGTAAAGCGCGTAGGACTGGAACACCATGGCCAGGCCCCGTTCGGCCGGGCCAAGGTGGTTCACGACCTCGCCGCCGATGCGCACCTCGCCGCCGGTGATCGGTTCGAGCCCCGAGATCATCCGCAACAGCGTGGACTTGCCGCAGCCCGAGGGCCCGACGAAGACGCAGAATTCACCCTCGGCGATGCTGAGGTCCACGCCCTTGATGACGTCGAAGGCACCATAGGCCTTCCTGACGCCCCGAAGTTCCAGATCGGCCATTCACTTTCCCCCCGTGCTGGCAATGCCGGTGGCGATGTACTTTTGCAGGAAGGCAAAGACCGCGGCGATCGGCGCCAGCGTCAGCACCGTCATCGCCAGAAGGCTTGCCCAGTCGGTCGTGAATTCGCCCTGAAACGAATTCAGCGCAAGTTGCAGCGTGTAGTTCTCGCTCCGGCTCAGGGCGATCAGCGGCCACAGGAAATCGTTCCAGCGCCACATGATCGACAGGATCGCCAGCACCGCCAGCGCCGGCGCCGACAGCGGCAGGATGATCCGCCAGAAGATCTTCCACTCGCTTGCGTTGTCCATCCGCGCGGCGTCCAGGATCTCGTCGGGGATGGTCAGCATGTATTGGCGCAGCAGGAACACGCCCGTCGGCGTGGCCGCGCCGGGGATGATGACGCCCCAGAGCGAATTGATCATGCCGAATTCCCGCACCACTAGGAAAAGCGGCACCAGAACCACCGTCTGCGGGATCATCAGCGTGCCGATGACCAGCGCCATCACGGTGCCGCGGCCACGGAATTCGTATTTCGACAGCGCGAAGGCGGCCATGGCGTTCACCAGAAGGGTGATGGCGGTGGCGACCACGGTGATGAAGAGCGAATTCCAGAAGAACCGCGGAAAGTTGAAGCGGGCAAAGAGTTTGGAATAGTTCGTGGTGGCCAGCGCCACCCGTTCCACCGGCGCGCGATCCGAGATCGACACCTTCACGATGGTCTGCGGGTCTTCCGGCCGCACCACCTGGCTGACAAGGCCGATCCGGCGTACCTGCGCGACCTCCTGGCCCGCCAGCTCGCCGCGCGTGACCTTGAAGACCGGCAGCGGTTCGTCGTGGCCGGGCAGGGTGATGGTTTTCTGGATGTAGGGCAGCAGGCGCGGCGGATAGTGCTGCAATTCGGCCTCGGTCTTGAACGAGGACACGACCAGCCAGAGCACCGGCGCGAACATGATGAAGACGCCCAGCAAAAGGTAGGCATAGCTGGCCCAGTCGGTCCAGTGCAGCCGCCCCTTGCCGCGGGTCCGGGTCAGGAAGCTAGCCATTGGCATTCCTCCGCGTCAGCCAGAGCTGCACCGCCGTCAGCCCCACCAGCACCAGCGCCACCAGGATCGAGGCGGCCGAGGCCAGCCCGAACAGCCGCGGGGTGCCGGCAAAGCCGGTCTGGTAGATGTACTGGATCACCAGCATCGTGGCCGAGCCCGGGCCGCCGCCGGTGAAGGCATAGACCTCGTCGAAGGTCTGCACGCCCTTGATCAGCGCCAGCACCAGCACAACCACCATCGTGGGCATCAGAAGCGGCAGGGTGATGCGCCGGAAGACCCGCCAGGGGCCGGCCGCATCCATCGCCGCGGCCTCGTAGACATCGCGCGGGATCGCCTGCAGCCCGGCCAGCAGGATCAGCGTGTAGAACCCCATATGCGCCCAGACCGAGATGAAGACCGACCAGCCGAAGGCCCAGCCGGGCGACAGAAGCCAGTTGACCGTGCCGAAGCCCAGGTTCTGCAACGTGGCGTTCAGCAGCCCCTGATCCTGCAGCATCCACTTCCACACCAGTGCCACCACCACCGGCGACAGCAGCACGGGGAAGAAGAAGACGGCGCGGAAGAAGCCGCGGGCGCGGATCTTGCGGTTCAGGATCAGCGCGGTCAGCAGCGAAAAGACCACCATGAAGGTGACCTGCAGCACGACGAACGACACCGTGTTCCACACGGCGCGCCAGAACACGTCGATCCGGCAGCTATTGGGGTCGGTATAGCTTTGGCAGTTCAGCAACTGGGCAAAGTTCTGCGCCCCCACATAGGATCTGTCGCGCAGCAGGATATGGTCGGAACCCGTTGCAGAATAAACAAAATTCAAGATCACCGGCAGGAAGGCAAACAGCGAGAACAGCACAAGGTTGGGCGCCAGGAACGCCCAGGCCAGACGTCGCGGGCCCAGCACGCGCTGCAACGCGCGCATCGGCCATTCCACGACCTGCATCACCGGGGTGATGAGCTTGAGCATCGGGTCCTCCCTGACGGATGGGGACTGAACGAAGGGGGCGGCAGGGCGCCGCTCCCCCAAGGCGTCACTTCGCGGCGGCCAGCGCCTGCGCCAGATCGTCCTTCATCCGCGCCAGCGCCTCGTCAAGCGAAAGCTCGCCCACGATCGCCTGCGTCAGCCGGGTGACGGTGATGTTGAACATCGCGCGGTTGTTCTTGTAGCCCTGATAGGCATAGGCCACCGGCGACAGCGTGGGCACCTGCGCCGCAAAGGCGTTCAGCGCCTTGGCCGCGGCGGGCGAGGCCCCCTCGTACTTGACCCCGGCTGCGGCGACCCCGGCATGGGCCGGGATGTTCAGCGACTTTGCCTCGAGCGTGGCGTAATTGTCCTGCTGTGCAAGGAAATCAAGAAGTTGCGCGACTTCCTTCGGGTGCTTCGTGGATTTGAAACCGACCACGCCCGACCCGCCCGGCATCCCCGAGCAATGGCCCGCGCCCGCCGGTCCGCAGGGCGCCGGGATCACCTCCCAGTCGAAGCCGTCGCCGATCTGGCTGGCGAACTTCTGCACCTGCCAGCTCCCCGAGTAGTAGAACACCAGATCGCCGTTGATGAACTCCTTGGACGCGTCGGCATAGGTCGCGCCGCCCTGGGCGGCCCAGACGTTCTTGTCCATCGTGCCGTCCTGGTTCCAGGCCACGAACTGCTTGGCTGCGGCCACGAAGCCGGGGTCGCCGAGTTCCGGGTTGCCCTTGTCGTCGAAATAGGTCGCGCCATAGGGCATCGCCATGCCGGCGAAGCGGTGGCCTGTGCGGTCCATCGCCATCGGGTATTTGGTGCCGGTCGCCTTGGCCACCGCGACCGAGGCCTTGGCCCAGTCTTCCCAGGTGGCGCCGGGGCCGGGGATGGCGACCTTGGCCTGATCGAACAGCGTCTTGTTGATGAAGCCGCCGGTGATCGTGAGCTGGGTCTGGATGCCGTAGATCCCGTGGTCATCGGGCCCCGCGCGGTACCAGTCCAGCGTCTTGCCGAAGGTCTTTTCCCAGTCGGCCTTGTTCACATAGGGCGACAGGTCCAGGTAATACTTGTGCAGGCCGCCGAGGTCGGTGACCTTTGCCAGATCCGGCCCCGCGCCGCCCGCCAGATCCACCGGAAGGTTCTCGAGAATGGCCTTGTAGGGTACAAGGTCCATTTTCACCGTGATGTCAGGGTGTTGCGCCGTGAACTTCTGGAAGATGGCGTTCATCGTGTCGCATTCGTTGCCGTCCTGCGCGCATTCAAAGCGCAACTCGACCGCCTGTGCCGCACCGGCCAGCAGCGC
This sequence comes from Paracoccaceae bacterium, assembly GCA_027351005.1. Taxonomy (GTDB): domain Bacteria; phylum Pseudomonadota; class Alphaproteobacteria; order Rhodobacterales; family Rhodobacteraceae; genus Solirhodobacter. The sequence continues at coordinate 12,051 of DAIEJF010000002.1, forward strand.
CAGGGCCGCCGCGGTTCCCAGTACCCGCTTGAACTTCGTCATGTAACATCCTCCCTTTGTTTGTCTTCTTCAGTCAGCCGGGGCCCATTTGGAATAAAGTGGCGAGTCGGGCCCCAGCGGCAGGCTGACGGCGCGCCCCTCGCGCGCCGCCTGGTAGATGGCGGTCACCAGCTCGATCGAGCGGCGGCCGTCCTCGGCCGTCACTTCGCGGCCGGGGCGCCCCTCCAGCGCCTCGGCATTCGCCTCGAGGAAGCCCGCAAAGCCCGTCAGCCCCGGCGGAGCCGAGGCGATGACCGCGTCGATGCGCGCCTAATCGTAGGGCTCGCGCGCGAGGAAGCGCCAGGCGCCGGTCGCGGGCGCATAGGGCGAACTGCCCGATTCCGCCGTCAGCCCCTCGAAGCAGAAGCGGATGCGGGTGGTGTCGGTGGCCGCGCCCAGCGTGATCGACGAGGTGACCAGCGCGCCCGATTCCATCTCGAAGCTGATCGCGGCGCAATCCTCGGTCTGGATCGGGTTGACGCGGGTGGCGGTGAAGGCGGTCAGCCGCCGGACCGGCCCCATGACCATCATCATCAGGTCGTGGTTGTGGATCGCGTGGCCCAGCACCGCGCCGCCGTTCTCGCCCACCCAGGTGCCGCGCCAGGGCACCGCGTAATAGGCAGGCCCGCGCATCCAGTGCGTTTCGAGGCTTGCCGCATAGGCGCGCCCGGTCAGCCCGGCGGCGATCAGCGCGCGCAGTTGCGCCATCGCCGGGCCGTAGCGATACTGGAACACCGGCGTCAGCCGCCGGTCCGCCGCCCGCGCCGCCGCCAGCAGCCGGTCGGCATCGGCCAGCGAGGCCACCAGCGGCTTTTCGCAGACCACATGCTTGCCCGCCTCCAGCGCCTGCAGCGATACGGGCAGGTGCAGGTGGGGCGGCAGGCACACGTCGATCAGGTCGATCTCGGGGTCGCCCAGCACCGCCTCGATGGCGCTTTCCACCCTGATGCCGCTGTCGCCCACCACGGCCTTCGCCCGCGCGGCGTCCAGATCGACCAGTGCGCGCACGTCGTAACGGGCGGGCAGGGCGCGGTAGCCATCCAGATGCTCGCGCCCGATCCCGGCGCCAAGGATCGCCACCCGGATCATCTCAGCGCCCCTTCGGCCATCATCTGCGCGGTGATCGCCAGTTCCATCACCTTGAAGGCATGGGCCTGTGGCATCGCGGTTTCCGTGCGGTTGCGGATGTCATCGACCAGCCGGCCGAAATAGGGCATCCCGGCGTCGGCGCACTGGATCTTTTCGCAGGTCGTGCCGTTCACCAAAACCAGATGGTCGGTGCCCTCGGTGCCGCCCACGTCCACATACTTGCGCAGCTCGATGTAGCCGTCGGTCCCCAGGATGGTCAGCCGCCCATCGCCCCAGGTGGGCAGGGCGTGGGGGGTGAACCAGTCGACCCGGATATAGCCGTGGCCCGTGTCCGACCGCAGCACGACCTCGCCGAAATCCTGCAGGCCGGGGGTCGCGGGGTTGCCGTGGTTGGCGACCGTGGCCCATTCCACCCGGGCGTCGGTCGAGCCGGTGAAGAACAGGAACTGGTCGAACTGGTGGCTGGCGATGTCGGTGATGATCCCGCCATAGGCCTCGCGGCGGTAGAACCAGTCGGGGCGAAGCTGCGGGTTCAGCCGGTGGGGGCCGAGGCCCACGGTCTGCACGACCTTTCCGATGGCGCCCTGCCGGACCAGTTCGGCCGCGCGGGTGACGGCGGGCACCTCGAAGCGTTCGGAAAAGTCGATCGACCAGATCCGGCCCGTGGCGGCCTGGGTGGCCCGGATGGCGGCCAACTGGTCCAGCGTGGTGCAGCCGGGCTTGTCGCTCATCACGTCCTTGCCCGCCTGCATCGCGGCGATCGACAGTGCGGCCCGGTCGCAGGGGATGGCGGCCACCAGGATCAGGTCGATCGTGTCATCGGCCAGGATGTCTTCGCGCGACGCCACGCGCGGCACCTCGGGGAAGCGCTTGAGGAACCCTTCCAGCGGTTCCGGCGTGCCCTCGGTCCACCAGGCGGCGAAGGTGCAGCCCACGTCGATCAGGTTCTGCGCCATCCCGAAGATGTGGCGGTGGTCGATGCCGAGGGCGGCGAAGCGAAGGGGTCTCATGTGGTCTCCAGGTCGATGGCGCGGCCCTCGTCGGACGAACGGACGATGGCCTCGATAAGGTCGTGAACGGGCAGGGCGGCGCGGCCCGGCACCGCCGGGGGGCGGCGCTCGGCCAGGGCGGCGGCGAAATCCTCGATGATGGCCTGATGCCAGGCATGGGTGAAGGCCATCGGGTCTGCCCCGCCGCCCGTGCCGCCTGCCGTGCCCCCCGCCTGGCCGATCACCTCGGTCGTGCCGTCGCGCCAGGTCAGTTCCAGCCGCCCCGCCACCAGCCGGGCCGAGCCAAGGGTGCCGTGCAGCGTGATCGATTCCGCGGCCCCCGGGTGGCTTGCGGTCGAGGCGAACAGCGTGCCCACCGCGCCATTGGCGAAATCGAGCCCCGCGGTCACCACGTCTTCCGCCTCCATTCGGTGCAGCCGGGTGGTGCGTGCCATCGCCTGTACGCGGCGCACCGGCCCGGTCAGCGTCAGCGCCAGATCCAGCGTGTGGATCGCCTGGCTGATCAGCACGCCGCCGCCGTCGCGGGCATAGGTGCCGCGGCCGGGCTGGTCGTAATAGCCCTGCGCCCGCCACCAGGGCACAACGATTTCCGCCAGCCCCAGGTCGCCCAGCGCGCCCTCGGCCAGCATCGCCTTCAGCCGGATGGCCGAGGCGCGCATGCGGTGTTGCAGCACGATGCCCAGCGGCACGCCCGCAGCCTCGCAGGTTTCCACCAGTGCGCGGGCAGCGGCGGCGGTGCGTTCCACCGGCTTTTCCATCAGGATCGGCTTGCCCGCCGCGGCCAGCGTCGCCACCGCCTCGGCCCGCGCGTCTGGCGGCGTCAGCAGCAGCACGAAATCCACCGCCGGATCGGCCGCGATCTCGGCAACCGAGGCATAGACGCGGGGCGC
>DAIEJF010000073.1 GCA_027351005.1 Paracoccaceae bacterium
GTCCAGATAGGATGTGTTCGTGGCCAGGATCGCGGTCTTGGGCAGGGCTGCGTCCAGGGCGGCGAACACCGCCCGCTTGACCGCCAGATCCTCGAACACCGCCTCGATCGCCAGATCGGCGGGGGGCAGGTTGCCATAGCCGATGTGAAAGCGGACACGCGCCGCCTGTTCGGCCTCGGCGGTCTCGGCGGTGACCTTGCCGCGGCTTATGGCCTCGGCATAAAGCCGGGCGACGTTGGCGCGGGCGCGCGCCTCGCCCGCGGCATCGGTTTCCACCAGCGCCACCGTCACGCCGACGCCCGCCAGCGCATAGGCGATGGCCGCCCCCATCGTGCCGCCGCCCACCACCACGGCCGAGCCCACCTCGGCCCCGTCCTTGCCCCGTCCCATGGCCGCGCGTTCGGCGAAGAACACATGCTGCAGCGCCGCCGCCTGATCCGAGGTTTTCAGCGCGAGGAAGGTCTCGCGTTCCTGCAGCAGCCCGTCGGCCAGAGGCAGGGTGCAGGCGGCCTCGATCAGGTCGATGGCCTTTTGCGGGGCGATCTGGCGCGGGCTGCGCCGTGCCGCCTGCTGTCGCGCGGCGGCTAGGGCCGTGGCATCGGTGGCCGGGGCGGGCAGGGTGCCGGTGGCCGCGCGGGCGGGCAGGGTCAGGGCGTGCGCGGCGGCAACCGGGTCGGCGGCCAGCGCATCGACAAGGCCGATGGTCTGCGCCTCGGTCGCGCCGATCACCCGGCCCTCGGGGATCAGCGACAGGGCGGCGGCGAGCCCCACCAGACGTGGCAGGCGCTGCGTGCCGCCCGCCCCCGGCACCACCCCCAGCGTCACTTCGGGCAGGCCCAGCGTGGCACCGGGGGCCGCCACCCGCGCGGCGCAGGCAAGCGCCAGTTCCAGCCCGCCACCCAGCGCCGCGCCGTTGATGGCGGCAACGACCGGGACGGGAAACGCCTCGATCCGGGCCACGATGTCGGGCAGGTGGGGCGGCTGCGGTGCGGCGTCGAACTCCTTCGCATCGGCCCCGGCCACGAAGGCCCGCCCCGCCCCGGTCAGCACCACGCGCCCCGCGCCCGCCGCCGCCGCAGCATCGAGCGCGGCCACCAGCCCCGTGCGCACAGCGCGCAAGATGACATTGACCGGCGGGTTGTCGATGGTGATCAGCGCGACGCCATCGGTGAGCGAGAGGCGGACCGGATCAGACATTTTAAACCTCAAATGTTTTGCCGACCATCGCCAAGGCCGCCCCGCTTGTCAACGGTGGGGGCAAGACGCAAACGGCCCGCCGGGTCAGGGCGGGCCGCTGCGCATGGCCTTGTGCGCGGCCGCCCCGCGAGGTCTTGCGTCGGTTCAGACCCGCTCCAGCGCCACGGCGATGCCCTGGCCCACGCCGATGCACATGGTCGACAGCGACCGCCGCCCCCCTGTCAGCGCCAGTTCCAGCGCCGCGGTGCCGGTGATGCGGGCGCCCGACATGCCCAGCGGATGACCCAGCGCGATGGCCCCGCCGTTGGGGTTTACCCGCGGATCGTCATCCGCGATGCCCAACAGGCGCAGGGTGGCCAGGCCCTGGCTGGCAAAGGCCTCGTTCAGCTCGATCACGTCGAAATCGGCAGGCGTCAGGCCCAGCCGCGCCATAAGCTTCTGGCTGGCCGGGGCCGGGCCGATGCCCATGATGCGCGGGGCCACGCCTGCGGTGGCGCCGCCCAGGATGCGGGCGATGGGGGTCAGACCATGCGCCCGCGCCGCCGCTTCCGAGGCGATGATGAGCGCCGCGGCGCCATCGTTCACGCCGCTGGCGTTGCCTGCCGTCACCGTGCCGCCCTTGCGGAACGGGGTCGGCAGCTTGGCCAGCGCCTCGATCGTGGTCGCGCGGGGGTGTTCGTCGCGGTCGACCACCAGCGGATCACCCTTGCGCTGCGGGATGCTGACCGGCACGATTTCCCGGCCCAACCGCCCGTTGGCCTGCGCCGCCGCTGCGCGGGACTGGCTGCGCAGCGCGAAGGCATCCTGATCCGCGCGACTGATGTGGTAGTCTTCGGCTACGTTCTCGCCCGTCTCGGGCATGGAATCGATGCCGTATTGCGCCTTCATCACCGGGTTGACGAAGCGCCAGCCGATGGTCGTGTCGTGGATCTCGGCGTGGCGGGAAAAGGCGCTGTCGGCCTTGGGCATCACGAAGGGCGCGCGGCTCATGCTTTCGACGCCACCTGCGATCATCAGACTGGCCTCGCCCGCCCGGATCGCCCGCGCAGCCGTCAGCACTGCATCCATCCCCGACCCGCAAAGCCGGTTCAGCGTGGCACCCGGTACCGACAGCGGCAGCCCCGCCAGCAGCAGCGCCATGCGCGCCACGTTGCGGTTGTCTTCTCCCGCCTGGTTGGCACAGCCGAAGATCACGTCATCCACCGCGGCCCAGTCCACGCCCGCGTTCCGGGCCATCAGCGCCTTCAGCGGCGCCGCGCCCAGGTCATCGGCCCGAACGGGTGCAAGCGCCCCGCCGAACCGGCCGATGGGGGTGCGGATATAGTCGCAGATGAAGGCTTCGGTCATGTCACAGCTCCGGTACGGTCAGGTCGGCCACGGGGCCGGTCAGGTGCAGCCTGGCGCCTGTCTGCGCCTGAAGCGCCTCGAAGGTCAACGCCGCCAGCTTTTCGCGCAGCACGAAGCGGCCGCCCTCGATGTCGATCACCGCAAGCGAGGTATAGACCCGCGTCACACAGCCCACCCCGGTCAGCGGCAGGGTGCAGCGTTCCAGCAGCTTGGGCGCGCCTTCCTTTGTCACATGGTCGGTGATGACCGCCACACGCTTGGCCCCATGCACAAGGTCCATCGCGCCGCCCACCGCAGGCACACCCTTGGGCCCGGTCGACCAGTTCGCCAGATCGCCCGTTTCGGCCACCTGGTAGGCGCCCAGGATTGCCACATCCAGATGCCCGCCGCGCACCATGGCAAAGCTGTCGGCGTGGTGAAAGAAGGCGGCACCGGGCTTCAGCGTCACCGCCTTCTTGCCCGCGTTGATCAGATCCCAGTCCTCTTGGCCCGAAGGCGGTGCCTCGCCGAAGTTCAGGATGCCGTTTTCGGTGTGAAAGATCGCCTGGCGGCCCGGCGGCTGGAATTTGGCCACCATCTCGGGGAAGCCGATGCCAAGGTTGACATAGGCGCCATCGGCGATGTCCTGCGCGGCGCGCCAGGCGATCTGGGCGTTGGAAAGCTTTGGCGACATCAGTGAACGGCCCCCGCCCGGTTCAGCGTTTCTTCCTGCTGCGGGTCGGGCACGGCCACGACCTTCTGGACAAAGATGCCCGGCGTCACCACCGTTTCGGGGTCGATCCCGCCGGGGGCCACGATCTCGCGCGCCTGCACGATGGTTTCGGCCGCGGCCATGCACATCAGCGGGCCGAAATTGCGCGAGGCGGCGCGGTAGGTCAGGTTGCCCATCGTGTCGGCGCGTTCGGCCTTCACCAGCGCCACGTCGGCCTTCAGCCAGCGTTCCTGAACATAGGGGCGGCCGTCGAACTCCTCGATCTTCTTGCCCGTCGCCAGTTCGGTGCCGTAGCCGGTCGGCGTGTAGAAGGCGGGGATGCCCGCCCCGCCCGCCCGGATGCGTTCGGCCAGGGTGCCCTGCGGCACCAGTTCCAGCTCGATATTTCCGGCCAGGTACCGTTCGGTGAACACCACCGGATCGGCCGAGCGCGGGAACGAACAGATCAGCTTGCGGACCATCCCCGCCTCGATCAGCGCGGCAAGGCCGACATGGCCGTTGCCTGCGTTGTTGTTCACCACGGTCAGCCCGGAGGGGTGGCCGGTGGCGCGATAGCGGTCGATCAGGGCGTGGATCAGCTCGATCGGGGCGCCTGATCCGCCGAAACCGCCGATCATCACCGTCGCGCCGTCGGCGATGGTGGCGACGGCTTCCGCCAGCGTTGCGATGGTCTTGTCCATTCCGGCCTCCGGTTGCGGAAGGGTCTGCCCCGGCGCAGTCGTCCTGCGGGCCGTTGCGGTCAAAGACATTGCCAATGCCCGTGTCGGGGGCAAGCCCCGGCGCGCGCATGTTGATCTTTGTTCGCATCCCGCGCATTCCTGTGCGCATGTTGAACAGGACCGATACGATCGCATCGCTGGGCAAGGGGCTGCGGGTCCTGGAATGCTTTGGCGCCGACCATCCGCGCCGGTCCATCGCCGAGGTGGCCGAGGCGACGGGGCTGGACCGGGCGACGGCACGACGCTGCCTGCTGACGTTGTTCGAGCTGGGCTATGCCGCCTATGACGGCAAGTATTTCACGCTGACGCCGCGTGTGCTGCGGCTGGGCACCGGGGCGCTGGCCGCGCTGCCACTGCCGCAGATCGTGCAGCCCTGGCTGGACCAGTTGAGCGAGCAGATCGGCCAATCCTGTTCCGTCTCGATCCTTGATGAGACCGAGATCGTCTACATCGCCCGGGCGGCGCAGCGGCGGGTGATGTCGATCGGGCTGATGCCCGGCTCGCGGTTGCCTGCGCATTGCACCTCGATGGGCCGCGTGCTGCTGGCTGCGCTGCCCGAGCCCGCGGCGCGCGCCATCATCGAGGCGTCGGATCTGTCGCCGCGCACCCGCCATTCCCGCACCGACCCGGCCGAAATCATGGCCGAGATCGCCCGCGTGCGGGCTGCGGGGCATGCGCTTGTGGACCAGGAGGTGGAACTGGGTCTGCGCGCCCTTGCGGTGCCGGTACTGGATGTGCATCGCCGGGTCGTGGCTGCGCTGAATGTGGGGATGGCGGCGGTGCATGGCGACCCGGCGGCGGTGCTGGCCGCCTACCTGCCCGCACTGCAGCGGGTGCAGGATGGCCTGCGGCGGGTGCTGCGATAGCGGATGCGCCCGCCCCGGACGTGCCGAAAGGCTTGCACTTTCAGGTGGGTTCATGGAGAAATGGGCGACTTTCCGCGCAGGGGGCGCGGGCCTGGCCACAAGGACACCCTTTGCCGATGACCGCCGCTTCGCTTTTCCGGGCCGTGGCCGCGACCTGTGCGCTGGCTGCAACGGGGGCGGGTGGGGCACCCTTCGCCGACCCGCTTGCCGCCGCGCCCGCCGCGCTGAAGGTCAGCCTGACATTGCCGCCGGGCTTCGGCGTGCTGCCGGGGTCGGCCGCGCTGCATGTGCAGGCCCGAAACGACCTGACCGGCGAAACCGTCACCGCGACCGACGGCCTTGCGGTGCTGGGCGCACCGGGCGAGATGGCCGAGATGGAGCTTGCCACCCCCGCCGCGGCCGAGCTGTCGCGGCTGGAGACCACCGTGGCCGCCTGGCGCGCGGCCAAGGCCAACCCGGTGGCGCAAATCTCCGTCACCTTCACGCCCTGCCGCCTGCACGACGGGGCCGATCCGGCCGGGCCGATCGACATGACCCTGCGGTTGGCCTCGGGCGGGCCGCGGTTTGCGCTGGTTCAGCCGGGCACCACGCTGGCCGGGTTCTTGAACGCCACGGCGCCCGCGATCGCAGACTGCCCCAGCTAAGCCTGACGCGTGCCGTAACGCGCCAGGAACATGTCGACCGCGCCCGCCGAGGTGCGGTCGATGTCGCGCGCCGCGCAGCCGCCGTTGCGGGCGAAGATGGCGCGGGCGTGGATGTCGGCCTTGCACAATTCCGCGAACTGGTCGGCGGCCAGGTCGAAATCGTCGATCTGAAGCTCGCCCCGAGCCGTTGCCGCGCGCAGGTAACTGACCAGACGCTGGCGCACCAGAAGCGGACCCGACTCGTAGAAGGCGCGGCCCAATTCGGGGAAACGGTCGCTTTCGGCCACGCAGATGCGGAACATCCGCTGCCCGAATTCCGAGGTGACGAAACCCGCCAGCCGCCTGGCCGCCGCCGTCAGCACATCGCGCGGGGGGGCGGTCATGTCCTGCAACTCGATCGCCGATGCCGCCTGCCGGGCGCATTCGCTGCGCGCAACCTCTAGAAACAACAGCCGTTTGTCAGGAAAGTAGCTGTAAAGCGTGGCCTTCGAGACACCGGCCTCGCGGGCGATGTCGTCAACACTCGCGCCTTCGAAGCCGTCGCGCAAGAACACCGTCCGGGCGCCTTCAAGCACCTGGTCGTACTTGCGGCCCCGCTTCACTTTTGCGGCTGCAGTGGCCATCACGTCTCGTTCTCCCCTGCGCGATCCTAAACCGGACAGTTCGTCTCGGGCAAGGATGCCTGTTGCCGCATGTGCAATGTCCCTTGCCTTGACGCTTTGTCCTGTTAGTTTGGAATCGTTCTAACTTGGAGCCACATATGATCCCCGGAGTTTCGAGCCGCCGTCGTTTTTCCGACCTGTCGGAACAAGAGATTCTCGCGCTGGCGATTTCATCCGAAGAAGATGACGCGCAGATCTACCGCACCTACGCGGCGCGTCTGCGGGGCGAATTTCCGGGCTCTGCCGCCGTCTTCGATGGCATGGCGCAAGAGGAAGACCAGCACCGCCGCCGCCTGATCGAATTGCATCAGGCGCGGTTCGGCGATGTCATTCCGCTGATCCGGCGCGAGCATGTCGCGGGCTTCTATGCCCGCCGCCCCGTCTGGCTGGTGAAGAACCTGTCGCTGGACACCATCCGCGACGAGGCGGCTGCGATGGAGCGGCAGGCCGAGGTGTTCTACCGCCGCGCCGCGGCGCAAACCGCCGATGCCGCCACACGCAAGCTGCTGGGCGATCTGGCGGCGGCCGAGGCCGGGCACGAACACAAGGCCGACGCATTGAAAGGCGAACATCTGGGGGAAGAGACCCGGTCCGAGGAAGACCACGCCGCGCGGCGGCAGTTCATCCTGACCTGGGTGCAGCCGGGGCTGGCGGGGCTGATGGATGGCTCGGTCTCGACGCTGGCGCCGATCTTCGCGACCGCCTTCGCGACCCAGAATTCGCACACCACGCTCTTGGTGGGCATGGCCGCCGCGGTGGGGGCAGGCATCTCGATGGGCTTCACCGAGGCCGCGCATGACGATGGCGTCTTGTCGGGGCGCGGCTCGCCGATCAAGCGGGGGCTGGCCTCGGGGATCATGACGGCGGTTGGCGGTCTTGGTCACGCGCTGCCCTACCTGATCCCGGATTTCTGGACGGCGACGACGCTTGCGATGGTCATCGTGTTCTTCGAGCTTTGGGCGATCGCCTGGATCCAGAACAAGTACATGGACACGCCCTTCCTGCGGGCTGCCTTGCAGGTGGTGGTGGGCGGCGCGCTGGTCTTTGCCGCGGGCTCGCTGATCGGGGCGGGATGACGGGGGCCTGAATGGGCGACGAATATCAACCGATCCCGCTGCCTGACAGGGCGCAGCTTGCGCCCGCAGAGCAGCTTGCCGCCGCGCAGGCGTTCCGCGACCACATGCGGCGGCGCCATTCGGTGCGCGACTTCGCCCCGACCCCCGTGGCCGAGGAGGTGATCGCCGCCTGCATCGCGGCCGCGGGGCTTGCGCCCTCGGGGGCGAACCATCAGCCATGGCATTTCGTGGCCATCTCGGACCCGGCCATCAAGGCGCAGATCCGCGCCGCCGCCGAGGCCGAGGAACAGACCTTCTACGCCGGCGGGGCGGGCGACGAATGGCTTGCGGCGCTGGAGCCGATTGGCACCGGTGTGTCCAAGCCGCATCTGGAAATCGCGCCCTGGCTGATCGTGGTTTTCGCGCAGCGTTGGGGGGAAACCGCGGACGGGCGGCGGTTCAAGAACTATTACGTTCCCGAAAGCGTCGGCATCGCCACCGGGTTCCTGATCGCCGCGATCCATGCGGCGGGGCTCGTGTGCCTCGAGCACACCCCGAACCCGATGAAGTTCCTGCCCGCGCTCTGCGGGCGCCCGGCGTCGGAAAAGCCGGTGATGATCCTGCCGGTCGGCTATCCGGCCGACGGGGCGACCGTGCCCGCCGCCGCCAAGCGAAAGAAGCCCCTGGCCCAGATCATGACCGTCCTGCGGGCGCCCTGACCCCTTGCCCTTTGCCCCTTCGGCCCCTATCCCGCAGGATGAGGCGCGGCGACGGGGGAAACGGCGAAGATGATCGAAGTCCTGTTTCGCGTGTTGCCGTTCTTTGCGCTGGTCGGCGTGGGCTATCTGGCCGGGCGCACCCGCTTCATCAGCGAGATCGGCACGGCGGCGATCACCAAGTTCGTGTTCTACTTCGCCCTGTCGGCCATGCTGTTCAAGTTCGCCTCGAACCTGTCGCTGGCCGAGATCTATTCCACCCCCTTCGTTCTGGCCTATCTGCTGGGCTGCACCGCGGTTTACCTTGTCGCCTTCGCGGTGGCGCTGGCGCGGCGGATCACGCTGTCCGAGGCCGCGGTCGAGGCGCAATGCGCCGCCTGCGGCAACACCGGCTTTCTGGGCCTGCCGCTGATGATCGCCATCTTCGGCGAAAAGGCGGCCGGGCCGCAGATGATGGTGCTGACGGTGGACATGATCGTGTTCTCCTCGCTCATCACGCTCATCATCACCGGGGCGCGCGAAGGGCGGATCAGCCTGCGGGTGGTGCGGCGTCTGGGTCTGGGGCTGGTGCAGAACCCGATGATCGTGTCGATGGCGCTGGGTCTTCTGTGGGCGGCCACCGGGGTGGCGGTGCCGCGGCCGGTCAATGATTTCATGGGTATCCTTGGCGGGGCGGCGACACCCGGTGCGCTGTTCGCGATCGGCGCGTCGCTGGCCGCGCGGTCGGCCGAACGGGTGCAGGTGGCGGCGTGGCTGTCGTTCTGCAAGCTGGTGCTGCATCCGGCCGCGGTGGCGGTGGGGGCGCTGGTGCTGTTTCCGGTGGAACGCTTTGCCGCGCATGTGATGATCGCCGCGGCAGCCCTGCCGGTCGCGGGAAACACCTATATCCTGGCACAGCATTACGGGGTCGCACCGCAGCGCGTTTCGGCCTCGATCCTGATTTCCACGGCGGTGTCGGTGCTGACCCTTTCCGCGGTCATCGCCTGGGCGACCGCCGCCTGAGAAAGGACGAAAATGAAGACGATTTCGGAAAACCGGGCCTTTGGCGGCGTGCAGGGGGTCTACAGCCACAGCTCTGACGCCTGCAAATGCGACATGACCTTTGCCCTGTTCCTGCCCGAACAGGCGCAGGAAGGGCCCGTGCCGCTGCTGTGGTTCCTGTCGGGGCTGACCTGCACGCATGAGAACGCAATGCTGAAATCGGGCGCCCAGACCTGGGCGGCCGAGCAGGGGATCGCCGTGGTGTTCCCCGATACCTCGCCGCGCGGTCCGGGCGTTGCCGATGATCCGGCCTATGATCTGGGGCAGGGCGCGGGGTTCTACCTGAATGCGACCGAGGCGCCCTGGGCGCCGCATTTCCGGATGTGGGATTATCTGGCCGACGAACTGCCGCGGCTTCTGTTCAATGCCTTCCCGCTGGAAGAGGGCCGACAGGCGATCACCGGCCATTCCATGGGCGGGCATGGCGCGCTGACGCTGGCGATGGCGTTTCCGGGCCGCTTCCGCTCGGTTTCGGCCTTCGCGCCCATCGCAAACCCCACCGCGTCGGATTGGGGCCGCAAGCAGTTCGCGGCCTATCTGGGGCCCGACGAGGCCAAATGGGCCGCGCATGACGCCACCCTGATGATGAAGAAGCGCGGATTTGACGGCCCGCTGCTGATCGACCAGGGCTCCAGCGACCAGTTCATCGACCTTTTGCGCCCCGAGGCGCTGGTCGAGGCGATCGCGCGCCGCCGCCAGCCCGCCAGCTTCCGCATGCAGAAGGGCTATGACCACAGCTACTTCTTCGTCGCAACGTTCATGGAATCGCATGTCGATTTCCACGCCGAGGCGCTGTTCGCGTGATCTACGTCGATGCCGACGCCTGCCCGGTGAAGGACGAGGCCGAGCGTGTGGCGACCCGGCACCGCGTCGGGCTGGCCTTCGTGTCGAATGGCGGGCTGCGGCCCTCGGCCAATCCGCTGGTGCAGATGGTCTATGTTTCCGACGGGCCGGACGTGGCCGACAAGTGGATCGCCGAGCGTGCCGGGCGCGGTGATGTGGTGGTCACCGGGGACATTCCGCTGGCCGCGAGATGCATCGCCGCCGGGGCGCGGGTGGTGCGCCACAACGGCGAGGTCTTCACCCCCGCCAACATCGGCAGCATCCTGGCCACGCGCGATCTGATGGCCGACCTGCGCGCGGCAGATCCGTTCCGGCAGGGCGGGGGCAAACCCTTTACAAAGGCCGACCGCTCGCGTTTTCTGGAGGCGCTCGACCGCGAGGTGACCGCGGCACGGAAAGAGGCGCAGCCATGACCCGGCCCGCGGCGGTCGTCTTCGACATCGGCAACGTGCTGATCGAATGGCAGCCCGAACGGTATTACGACCGGGTGATCGGCGCGCCCCGCCGCCGGGCGCTGTTCGCCGAGGTTGATCTGCACGCGATGAACGAACGCATCGACCGTGGCGCCGACTTCCGCGCCGTGGTCGAGGAAACCGCCGCCCGCTGGCCTGATCATGCCGATGCGATCCGGCTCTGGCACGACGACTGGGCCGAGATGGCGGCGCCCGAGATCCCGCTCTCTGTCCGCCTGATGCGGCGCCTGCGCCTGCGCGGGGTGCCGGTGTTCATCCTGTCGAACATCGGTACCGCCACCTGGGAGATCGCCTGCCGCCGTTATGCCTTCCTGACCGAGGCCGACCGGGCCTATGTCTCGGGGCGGATGGCGGTCACCAAACCCGACCCCGCCATCTATGCGCAGGTCGAGGCCGATTGCGGCCTGCCGCCCGCGGCGCTGCTCTTTGCCGATGACCGGGCCGACAACATCGCCACGGCCGCCGCGCGGGGCTGGCGCACGCATCTGTTCGACGGGCCCGAAGGCTGGGCGCGGCGGCTGGTGGCCGAGGGGCTGCTGACAGAGGAGGACGCAGGATGAACATCGCCATGATCGGCCCCGAGGTGGAAGGCCGCCTGCGCTGGCAGGGGCTGACCGATGCGCTGGAGGCGGGCCACCGCCTGCCGCGCGCGATCATCGGGGACACCCTGCTGGCGCAGGGCAACCGGCGGCTTCTGTCGCGTTCGGCCTGGATCGCGGGCATGGGGCTGGCGGTGAAGTCGGCCACCATCTTCCCCGACAACCCGGCGCTGGGCCGTGCCTCGGTCAACGGCGCGGTGACGCTGTTCTCCGAGGCCACGGGCGAACTGGAAGCGCTGGTGGATTTCACCCTGGTGACCAAGTGGAAGACGGCGGGCGACAGCCTGCTGGCCGCGCGGCGCCTTGCCCGGCCTGACAGCCGGGTGATCCTGCTGGTGGGGGCGGGGGCCGTCGCGCGCTCGATGGTCGAGGCCTATGGCGCGGCCTTTCCGGGGGCGCAGTTCATGGTCTGGAACCGCAGCGCCGAAGGCGCCAGCCGCTTTGCCGCGCAGGTGCCGGGCATGACGATCGCACGCGACCTGGCCGAGGCGGTGGCCGCGGCCGACATCATCTGCACGGCCACCATGTCCACCGCGCCGCTGATCCGGGGCGACTGGCTGAGCCCCGGCACCCATCTGGACCTGATCGGCGCCTATACGCCAGAGATGCGCGAGGTCGACGACCGCGCCCTGCAACGCGCGCGGCTTTTCGTCGATGCGCGCGAGACCACGCTGGACCATATCGGCGAACTGAAGATCCCGCTGGCGCAGGGCGCGATCCGGCGCGAGGACGTGCTGGGCGATTTCTACGACATCGCCGGTGGCGGGTTCCGCCGCGGCTCTGCGTCCGAGATCACCATCGCCAAGAACGGAGGCGGCGCGCATCTGGACCTCATGACGGCGCGCTACATCCTGGGGGTTGCACGCGGCACATGATCTGGATCGCGCTTGTCGTCCTGCTGCTGGTGCTTGTGGCACTGCCGTCGCTGGCCGAGGCACGCCGCCCGCCGATCGACGCGCGTCGGCGCCGCAAGGCATCGGGCGATGTCGTGCAACTGTCGATGGGACAGACCTATTACGAATGGCGCGGCGCGGCGCGGGGGCCGGTGGTGGTCTGCATCCACGGCCTGACCACGCCAAGCTATGTCTGGACGCCACTGGCCGTGGCGCTGACGGCGCTGGGCGTGCGGGTCCTGACCTATGATCTATATGGCCGCGGGCTGTCGGACCGGCCGCAGGGGCCGCAGACGCGGGCCTTCTTCGTGACCCAGCTTGACGAATTGCTGACGGCGCTGGAAATCCGGCGCGGTGTGACGCTGATCGGCTATTCCATGGGCGGCGCGATTGCCACGGCCTTCGCGCAGGACAGGCCCGAACGGGTCGACCGGCTGGTGCTGTTGGCCCCCGTGGGGCTGGGCCACCGGATGAACCGCTTCCTGACCTTCTGCGCCCGGGTTCCGGTGCTGGGCGACGCGCTGATGCGGCTGTTCGGCGGGCTCGTGCATCGCCGCGGGGTGGACCGCAGCCTGCCGCCGAACCCTGACGTGCCCGACATGGCGCAGCGCATGGCCGCCGAGATGGGGGTGCGCGGCACGTTGCCCGCGGTGCTGTCGTCGCTGCGCGGGATGATGGCCGAGGACATGGCACCGACCCATCGCGCGCTGGCAGTGACGAGCCTTCCCGTTCTGGCGATCTGGGGCGAGGCCGACCGCGTCATCCCGCTTTCCGGCATGGGGCGGCTGGTGCAGATCAATCGCAATGCCCGGCAGGTGGAACTGCCCGGCGCCACCCATGCGCTGCCCTATACGCATCCCGATGCGATCATGGGGGCGCTGACCGAATTCCTGCGCGAGACGGTCTGACCTGGCCTCAGGCGGTCCGCAGCTCCATCGGGCGTTCCCTGACCGGCAGATGGACCAGCGCCGAGAACGCGCCGACGCCGATGCCGACCCACCAGACCAGCGTGTAATTGCCGTAGATGTCGTAAAGCCGCCCGCCCAGCCAGACGCCCATGAAGCTGCCAAGCTGGTGCGAGAAGAACACGATCCCGTAAAGCGTGCCCATGTAGCGCACCCCGTAGATCTGCGCGACCAGCCCCGAGGTCAGTGGCACCGTCGCCAGCCACAGCGCCCCCATCGCCAGCGCGAACAGAACCACCGTAGCGGGCGTCATCGGCGTCAGGATGAAGGCCGAGGCGACCATGGTGCGCAGCAGATAGACCCCCGCCAGCAGGTATTTCTTGGAATACCGCTTGCCGAGCCACCCCGCCAGCAGCGTGCCGCCGATGTTCGCGACACCGATGAAGGCGATCGAGGCCGCCCCAAGCGCCGAGGTGGTCGAGATGCCAAAGGCCGCCAGCGGCCCGCGCGGATCGATCGCACCGCAGACCTCGGTGACGAAAGCAGGGAAATGCGCGGTGATGAAGCCAAGCTGATAGCCGCAGGAGAAGAAGCCAAGGAAGATCAGCGTGAAGCTCGGGTCGCGGAAGGCGCGGGCGACGACGGTCTTCATCGGCTCTGCCGCGCCCGCGGCCTGCGGATGCACGGGTGCGTGCAGGAAGGGCAGCAGCAGAAGGCTGCTCAGGATCGCGGCGGCAAAGACCAGGAATACGGTTGCGACCGGCAGATGGGCCAGCAGCACTTCTGCGGCCAGCGGGCCGATCACCTGCCCCAGCGAGCCCGCGGCGGTAGCCAGCCCCAGCGACAGGCTGCGGTGTTCCGGCGCCGCACTCCGCCCGATCAGCGCCAGGATGGTGCCAAAGCCGATGCCCGCGATACCGAAGCCCACCATCACCTCGTAAAGCTGGTAGGCCGCGGGCGTCGTGGCCCCCGAGGTCAGCACCAGCCCGCCCGCATACAGAAGCGCCCCCAGCGTCAGCGCCTTGCGGTCGCCGATCTTTTCCGCCAGCGCGCCGAAGATCGGCTGGCCCACGCCCCAGGCCAGGTTCTGGATCGCGATGGCCAGCGAAAAGGCCGACCGGTCCCAGCCGTGAAGCTGGGCAATCGGAAGCTGGAACACCCCGAAGCTGGACCGGATGGCGAAGCTGAGGATCAGCACCACACTGCCTGCAATCAGAAGCGGGGTGAACAGCGGGCTACGGGTTGCGGACATCGGCGTCTCCTTCGCGGCGGCGCAAGATGCGGCGCCCCCGCGGTTCCGTCAATCGGTCTTTCGTGGCGGGGCGCATCACCTTTCCTGATGGAAGCGCCCGCGCTATAGGGCGGCATGCGCAAGACCCTGACCGAGATCTACGATACCCGGGTGGCGGATGGCCGCCTGCGCCCCGATGCCGCCCAGCGGGCCGTGCTGCCGGCGCTGGAAAGCCTGCGCGGCTGGCTGGAGGACACCTCGGCCCGCCGTCGCGGCCTGCTGGGCGGCCTGTTCTCGCGTCCGCCCGCGCCGCCGAAGGGGCTCTACCTCTGGGGCGGGGTGGGGCGCGGCAAGTCCATGCTGATGGACCTGTTCATGGAAGCGACCGAGATCGAGCGCAAGCGGCGGGTGCATTTCCACGCCTTCATGCAGGAAATCCAGCGCGGTCTGGAAGCCGCGCGGCGAAGCCATGCCGAGGACGCGCTGCTGCCGGTGGCCGATCAGGTCATCGCCTCCACGCGGCTTTTGTGCTTCGACGAGATGCAGATCACCGATATCGCCGACGCGATGATCGTGGGGCGTCTGTTCCAGAAGCTGTTCGACGCGGGCGTGGTGGTGGTGACCACCTCGAACCGGGTGCCGGACGACCTTTACAAGAACGGGCTGAACCGCGCGATCTTCCTGCCATTCATCGACCTGCTGAAGGACCGGATGGAGGTGCGCGAACTGATCAGCGCCACCGATTACCGCCAGCACCGGCTGGCGGGCGCGCAGGTCTGGTTCGCGCCTGCGGGTGCCGCCGCCAAGGCCGCGCTCTCGCAGGTCTGGACCGACCTGACGGGCGGTGGCGGGCAGCGGCTGCACCTGACGGTGAACGGGCGCGATCTGGTGCTGGAGCAGGTGCACAACGGCGTCGCCCGCGCCACCTTCTGGGAGCTGTGCGCCCGCCCGCTGGGCCCGGCCGATTACCTTGCGCTGGCCGGGGCGGTGCGGGTGCTGGTGCTGGACGACATCCCCTATCTCTCGGCCTCGAACTACAACGAGGCCAAGCGCTTCGTGACGCTGATCGACACGCTTTACGAGGCCCGCGTGCGCCTGATCGCCTCGGCCGCCGATGCGCCTGAACGGCTTTATGTGGAAGGCGAGGGGTCGTTCGAATTCGCCCGTACCGCCAGCCGGTTGCGTGAGATGCAGGGGGCGGACTGGGGTTAGGGGGATCGGGTTTGTCGCGCCCGGTCGGGTTCATCGGGCACCGATGACGCAGCCGGGCCCCGCCCCCCGCCTTACCCCGCCGTTTCCACGCAATGCCGACGAAAGGCGCGTTTCAGCATGTCGAGTTCGGCGCGCAGCAGGTCCACCTCGGCGCGGATGTCGTCATCCAGCGCGGCGCCGGCAAGGATGGCGAAACTGCCCAGACGGGCGCCAGTGCGGCGGTCGCGGATCAGGATCGTCTGCACCCCGTCCGTCAGGGCCGCCAACGGCACGGGGATGCGCAGCGCCCAGGTGCCGGGGCGGGCGGGGTCGGCGGCGATCTCGACCCCCGGCACCGGGGTTTCCAGATGCGTCACCTCAAGCTCTGGCGCCTGGGGGGTGCCGGTCAGCGTGCCGTGCCAGATGCCGGCCTGCAGGCGGGTGGCGGTCAGCGTCGGCTCGGGCATCGCAGGCTCCTAGAGGTCGGCGCGCGGGCGGCGGCAGAAGGTGACGTCGCGCAGGGTGATCTGGTTCATCTCGGGCCCCTCGAAGATCAGGTCGACCCACATCCGTTCCACCCGCTTTTCGTTCATGCGGGTATAGGCCAGGTCGAATTCCACCATCGCCTCGGATTCCCCCAGCGGCAGTTCGCGCACAACCTGTTCCACGTTCGGGCCGTGCTTCACGTTCAGCCGGGCAAAGATTTCCAGCGGCTTTTCGGTTTCCACGATGGTGTCCAGCCGGATCAGGTGGCGCAGCTTCAGCCCCTCGACCGCGGCGGGCGGCAGGTCGATCGCCAGCGACAGGAAGCTGCCGTCAAAGCGGAACACGTCCAGCCGGACGCCGAAGGGGGCCAGGTCGGTTTCGCGCTGGTTGCGGACCTGGCGGAAGGTCAGTTCGCTGACCTGGCAGTCGTGGAAGACGGTGGTTCCGGGGCCGATCTCGGTCTTGCTGTCCACCGCGGCCAGGCCCGGTGCGGGCAGCGGGCCGCGCCAGGGGTCGGGGCGCCAGGCCCAGTCGGCGGTCGCAGGCTTGCGCATGGCGTTGGAACCGACGCGGGGCAGCCCAAGCCGCCCTTCGGCCACATGCAGCACCCGGTCGATCTGCCGCTTCAGGGCGCGTGCGCGGCCACGCATCGCCTTCAGTTCGGGCAGGTCGGCGGCCTCGGCCCCGTCGGCCAGCACGGTCCAGCGCCGGAGCGCCCTGCGCTGCAGCACCCGGTCCAGCAACACGTCGAACTTCCGGCCCATGTTCCCCCGAGGCGCGTCGCCGGATCCGCGACGATCGGCACGCAGTGTTCCTTGAACAACGATTATCGTGTGAAAAGAATGAACGCGCCATCCCCAGCGACGGGCTTAGCCCGTGGGGGTCGCCGCTGCGGGGGGCCCGCCCGGGCTGGCGCCGCGCACGGCCGACACGAACTGTTCCAGCAGGCGCAGCCCTGCGGTGTCGGTGAACGGGGCCTGCGGCACCGCGATGACGCTGAGTGCCACGATATGCCCGTTCAGGTCGAACAGCGCGCGCCAGTAGTCAGGCGCCACTGCCTGCCCCGGAAAGGCCGAGGTGTCGCGGGCATGGATCACCATCACGCCATCCACATGCGAGATGCCCATCACCCGTACCGTCTGGGCATTGGCCGAACGGCTGAGCGCCTTGCGCCCTTCGGCCGAGCGGAAGAAGCCGGTCAGTTCGCGCTCCGATCCCGCGACCGTGCCGCCCGCCGCCCCGGCAGAGACGGCGGCCGTCAGCACCGCGCGCGAGGTCGGCGTATCGGTGGTCTGCTGGCCGGTGATCGCGGCACAACTGCCCAGCAGGACGAAGGGGGCGGTGGCTTCGGGGTGGCTGGCTTCGGGGTCTATGCAGAAGCCGGGGGGGCCGGCCACCACCACCTTGCCGTCCGAGACCGAAAGGCTGTGGGTTCCGTCGCCCACAAGACCGTCGCACCCGGCCAGAAGGGCAAGGGCGGCAAGGGCTGCGGCGTGCCGCATGGCGCGGGCCTTCGGCACCCTCATGCCGGGCCTCCGCTGCCGACGGGGCAGGTTGCGACCGGCGTCTGGATTCCTGCATTCTGCAACGGAGCATTCTCCCGGAACCTTGGCTGACTGGACATAGCGGCGCCCTTGCCCCCAGACAAGGCGTTCCGCCCGCAGCCGGCGGCGGGCTGCCGGGGTCGGCAGGCACATGGCGATGTCATCGGCATCCTTTCTGGCGCGTCCCTTCTGGTTGGCGGGTGGCGGGACGGTTGCGCCGAAGCCGGACAAAACAAGGGAATTGGTGGTGCCAGAGTGTGGCAATGGCCGGTTGCGCGCCCATCCCGATTGCATTCCGGCCCCCCCGGGCGTATCTGGACGCTTCACTGGTCACCCCAAGGCGGCAGACTCGATGAACTGGATTTCCAACTACGTCCGGCCCAAGATCAACTCGCTGTTCTCGCGCCGGGAGGTGCCCGAGAACCTGTGGACCAAGTGCCCCGAATGCGGCACGATGCTGTTTCACCGCGAATTGGCCGACAATCTCAACGTCTGCTCGAACTGCGATCACCACATGGCGATCAGCCCGCGCGAACGGTTCGCCCGGCTGTTCGACGGCGGCGTCTTCGTCGAGGTGAAGGTGCCCGAACCCCTGGCCGACCCGCTGCATTTCCGCGACCAGAAGCGGTATCCCGAGCGGATGAAGGCGGCGCAGAAGGCCAGCGGCGAGAAGGAAGCGATGCTGGTCGCCGAGGGCGAGATCGGCCGCACCCCGATCGTGGCCGTGGCGCAGGATTTCAGCTTCATGGCGGGGTCCATGGGGATGTATGTCGGCAACGCCATCATCGCCGCGGCCGAGACGGCGGTGAAGCGCAAGGCGCCGATGGTGCTGTTTGCCGCCGCGGGCGGGGCGCGCATGCAGGAAGGCATCCTGAGCCTGATGCAGATGCCGCGCACGACGGTCGCGGTGCAGATGCTGAAGGAAGCGGGGCTGCCCTATATCGTGGTGCTGACCCATCCCACCACGGGCGGGGTGACGGCCTCTTACGCGATGCTGGGCGACGTGCAGATTTCCGAGCCGAACGCGCTGATCTGCTTTGCCGGGCCGCGGGTGATCGAGCAGACGATCCGCGAGAAGCTGCCAGAGGGGTTCCAGCGCGCCGAATACCTGCTGGACCACGGCATGCTGGACCGGGTGACGCATCGCAAGCAGTTGCGCGACGAGCTGATCGCGCTGGTGCGGCTGCTGACGGGCAAGCCGCCCGCGGTGAAGGGCGACCTGCCCGCGCCCAAGGCCGACACCGCGTCCGCCGCAACGCCCGAGGCCGGAAAATCGTGAGCGCGACCCCTTTGGCGGCCGGGGCCGCATCGGATGTCATCCTTGACCGGCTGATGTCGCTGCATCCCAAGATCATCGACCTGACGCTGGACCGGGTGACGCGCCTTCTGGATGCGCTGGGCAACCCGGAACGGGCGCTGCCGCCGGTGGTCCATGTGGCGGGCACGAACGGCAAGGGCTCGACCCAGGCGATGATCCGGGCGGGGATGGAGGCGGCGGGCAAGACCGTGCACGCCTATACCTCGCCGCATCTGGCGCGGTTCCACGAACGGATCCGGGTGGCGGGCGAACTGATTTCCGAACCCGATCTCGCGGCGCTTCTGGAAGAATGCGAACGGGTGAACGCGGGCCATCCGATCACCTTCTTCGAAATCACCACCTGCGCGGCCTTCCTGGCCTTCGCGCGCACCCCGGCCGATGCGCTGCTGCTGGAGGTGGGGCTGGGCGGGCGGCTGGATGCCACCAATGTGGTGGAACGCCCGGCGCTGACCATCATCACCCCGGTGTCTCTGGATCACCAGCAATACCTGGGTGAAACGGTGGGCGAGATCGCCGGGGAAAAGGCCGGGATCCTGAAGCGCGGCGTGCCCTGCGTGGTGGGGCCGCAGACCGACGAAGGCCTTGCCGTGATCGAGGCGCGCGCGGCGCGGCTTGGCTGCCCGCTTTACGTCCACGGCCAGCATTGGCATGTGCGCGAGGACGCCGGGCGGCTGATCTTCGAGGACGAGACCGGGCTTCTGGACCTGCCGCTGCCGAACCTGCCGGGGCCGCACCAGATCGAGAACGCGGGTGCGGCGCTGATGGCGCTGCGCCATCTTGGCCATGACGGGGCCGCCTGCGAGGCGGCGGTGACGAAGGCCTACTGGCCCGCCCGGATGCAGCGCCTGCGGCGCGGGCCCCTTGCCGAAAGCGCGCCGGGGGTTGAACTGTGGCTTGACGGCGGGCACAACCCCGCGGGGGGCGAGGCCGTTGCGGCCACGCTGGCCAGAATGCCGAAGCGGCCCACCTGGCTGATCTGCGGGATGCTGTCGACCAAGGACATCGGCGGCTACCTGCGGCCGCTGGCGCCCCATGTGCGCCGCCTTCACGCGGTCACGATCCCGGGCGAACACGCCACCCTGACGGCCGAGCAGACTCAGGCCGCGGCACATGCCGCGGGCATGGAGGCCGTGACGGCGCCCAGCGTCGCCGCCGCCCTGGCCGGGATCGCCGCCGAAGACCCGCAGGCGCGGGTGCTGATCTGCGGCTCGCTCTACCTTGCGGGCACGGTGTTGCGGGAAAACGGGTAGATCAGACCGGAACGAAGGCGCCCGCGGCGGGGTCGTAGTATTCGAGCCCGCCGTCCACCAGTTCCGTCCAGAGCCCGTGCAGCGTCAGGTTTTCCGCCTCGACCGCGGCGCGGACGAAGGGGAAGGTCATCAGGTTTTCCAACGAGATCAGCACCGCCTGCTTTTCCAGTGCCTGCAGGCGGGCGTGATCGTCGGCCACGTCCTTCACCCGTTCGTAACCGGGGCGCAGAATGTCCATCCAGCGACCGACAAAGCTCGATTTCTCTTCCAGTTCGGGCGCCAGCCCCGCGCACATCCGATAGCAGCCGTTCACCCCGCCGCAGCTGGAATGGCCCAACACGATCAGATGCGCGACCTTCAGCGCCGTCACCGCGAATTCCACCGCCGCCGAGGTGCCGTGGTATTCGCCATCGGGGTTCGAGGGCGGCACAAGGTTTGCGATGTTGCGGTGGATGAAGAATTCGCCTTCGTCCGCGCCGAAGATCGAGGTCACATGCACCCGGCTGTCGCAGCACGAGATCACCATCGCGCGCGGGCGCTGACCCTCGGTTGCCAGGCGGCGGTACCAGGCCTTGTTCTGTGCGAACGTGGTTGCCTTCCAGCCGTGGTAGCGCTGGACCAGATAGGCGGGAAGCGGCCGGGCCTCGGGCATGGGCGGGTCTCCTTCGCGGGGTCTCGCGCCTGTCTATGGACGTTTTAGCCCAAGTTCGAGGCATTTTTCGCTGCGATGCAACGAAATCTTCAGCCTGCCGCGCGAGGTTGGCGCCGGGTGTTGCGACTGTGGGAGTGGTGATGGTGTGCAGGGTGATGATGCTCTGCCCGGTGGAAGAGGTATGCCTCGATCCCGGGCGGATGGCCGCGCTTGCGGCGGAATTCGGGGCGGCCGGGGCGGAAAGCCTGGTGCAGCGCGCGAAGGGCGAGATGGCGCTGCTGATGTCCTCGCTTGTCGCCTATTCGGCGGAAGCGGCCTATGCGGCCTTCGCCCGCGGCCTGCGCAGCCTTCGGCGGCTGGCCGAACATGTGGGCATGCCGGGGCTTGCGCGGGCGGCGCAGGCGGTGGCCGACTGTGTGGCGCGGGGCGATTCCACCGCCCTGGCGGCGACCTGGGCGCGGCTGCTGCGGCTGGCTGAACGTGGGCTGGCCGGAAGCTGGGGCCAGCGCGCGGTCTGAACCGCAGGTCGCGGCAGCATCGGCAGTCGCGGGCGGGGTCTCCGTTCGGCAGAGGTGACGCGGGAACCCTGCAAGGCTGCATTTTGGCCCGATCGCGCCGCATCGTGCGCGCTGTGTCGATACATGGGGATTTGCGGCGGGGGCCAGGTGCGGCCTTCGCGCAGTCTTGCGGTCAGGGCGCTGTCGCCAGGGGTTGCGGCCGGGCGGCAACGGGCTAGGCTCCGGGGCGATGCATGAATCCCGGATGCCATGATGCCCCTTGCCCCTGCCGACACCCCCGATGCCCTTGCCCTGTACCTTGTGACGAAAGAGGCGCTGGACCCCTGGCGCGCCGGTTTGCCCGCTGACACTGCCGCCTGGCTCTCTGCCACCGGCTTTGCCGCCGGGGCGGGCGAGCTTGCGCTGATCCCCGGAGCCGCAGGGGCGCTGGCGGGTGCGGTGCTGGGGCTTGGCGATGCAAGGGCGCGGGCGCGCACGCGGTTCCAGGTGGCCAAGGCCGCCACCACGCTTCCCGCCGGGCCCTGGCGCATCGCCACACCGCTGGACCCCGAGGCGGCCGAAGAGGCGGCGCTGGGCTGGCTTCTGGCGCAATACCGGTTCGATCGCTATCGCGCGGGCCGCACCGCCCCCGCGGCGCTGGTGCCCCCCGCGGGGGTGGACGTGGCGCGGTTGCAGGCGATCGTGGCGGGCGAGACGCTGACGCGCGATCTGGTGAACACTCCGGCGTCAGACATGGGCCCGGCCGAGTTGCAGCAGGCGTTCGAGGCGCTGGCCGCGCGGTTCGGTGCGCAGGTGCAGGCGACGGTCGGCGACGACCTGCTGGCCGCGAATTTCCCGATGATCCATGCCGTTGGCCGTGCCTCGACCCGCGCGCCGCGGCTGCTGGACATGCGCTGGGGCGAGACCGGGCCGCGGCTGACGCTGGTGGGCAAAGGCGTCTGCTTCGATACCGGCGGGCTCGATATCAAGCCGTCCTCGGGCATGTTGCAGATGAAGAAGGACATGGGCGGGGCCGCCACGGTGATGGGGCTGGCGCAGATGGTCATGGCGCTTGGCCTGCCGGTGCGCCTGCGGGTGCTGGTGCCTGCGGTGGAAAACGCGATCAGCGGCAACGCCATGCGCCCGCGCGACATCCTGACCAGCCGCAAGGGCCTGACGGTCGAGATCAACAACACCGATGCCGAAGGGCGGCTGGTGCTGGCCGATGCGCTGGCGCTGGCGGATGAAGAGACGCCCGATCTCGTGGTCTCGATGGCCACGCTGACCGGCGCGGCGCGGGTGGCGGTGGGGCCGGATCTGGCGCCATTCTACACCGACAGCGAGGCCCATGCCGCCGCACTGGCGCAGGCGGCGGCGCAGGTGCGAGACCCGGTCTGGCGGATGCCGTTCTGGGAGCCCTACGAGGCGCTGATCGAACCCGGCATCGCCGATCTGGACAACGCCCCGTCGGGCGGGTTCGCGGGCTCGGTCACAGCGGCGCTGTTCCTGCGGCGCTTCGTGGCGGCGCCCTACATGCATTTCGACATCTTCGCCTTCTCGCCCAGCGATGCGCCGGGGCGGCCGAAGGGGGGCGTGGGGCAGGGCGCGCGGGCGCTCTTGCAGGCGCTGCCGCAGATGCTGGGCCTGTGATGGACCGGCGCGAAACGCCCGCGAACGGCCGGGTGGCGCATCTCTCGCTGCGTGGGCAGGTCGAGGCGGCGGATTTCGTGGAGGGAGAGGCGGCGCGGGTGGCCATGCCCCTGACCGACCTTTGCGCCGCGCCCGGGGGCGCGCGGGATCGCCAGGTTCTGATGGGCGCGCGGGTGACCGTGCTGGAGCGGCACGGAGGCTGGGCCTTCGTGCAGGCGCGGGCCGACGGCTATGTGGGCTATGTGGTCGAAGGTGCGCTGGGCCCCGACGCGGCGGCGACCCATCGCGTTGCGGTGGCGGCCACGCATCTTTACCCCGCCGCCAACCTCAAGCTGCGCGAGGTGGCCGCGCTGTCGTTCGGGGCGCGGCTGACGGTGGTCGGGTTGACCGACCGCTGGGCCGAAACCGACGCGGGGCTCTTTGTCCCCGCGATGCATCTGGCGCCCGAGGGCACGGTCGAGCCCGACCCCGTGGCAGTGGCCGAGCTGTTTCTGGGCACGCCCTACCTCTGGGGCGGGAATTCGCGCGCGGGTATCGACTGTTCGGGGCTGGCGCAGGCGGCCTGCCTGGCCTGCGGCATTCCCTGCCCGGGCGATTCCGACCTGCAACGGGCGCGGGTCGGGCGGGCGCTGAGCGACAATGAACCCGGCCAGCGCGGCGATCTGGTGTTCTGGAAGGGCCATGTGGCCATCATGACCGATGCGGCCACGATCCTGCACGCCAACGGTGCGGCGATGGCGGTTACGCGCGAGGATTACGCCGCCGCCTGCGCCCGCATCCTGGCCGCGGGCGACGGGCCAGTGCTGGCCCGCCGCCGCCCGCGCGGCTAGCCCTGCGCCTTCTCGCCCGCGGCGCGGGCCTGGCTGACGCTCATGCCGGTCGACAGCATCTCGGGGTCGAGCGTGAGTTCGATCACCGCCAGCGTTCCGGCAGCTTGTGCCCGGGCGAAGGCGGCGGGGAAGGCAGTGCCGTCCGTCACCACCTCGCCATGGCCGCCATAGGCCCGCGCCAGCGCGGCGAAATCGGGATTGAACAGGTTCGTCCCCGAGACCCGGCCGGGGTAGTGGCGTTCCTGATGCATGCGGATCGTGCCGTAGCGCCCGTTGTTCGCCACGATCACGATGACCGCCGCGCCGTATTGCTGCGCGGTCGACATCTCGTTCAGGGTCATCTGGATGTCGCCATCGCCCGCAAGGCAGACGACGGTGCGCCCCGGATGTTCCAGCTTGGCCGCCACCGCGGCAGGCAGGCCATAACCCATGCTGCCCGAGGTGGGTGCAAGCTGGGTGCCGTAGCGGCGGAAGCGGTAGTAGCGGTGCAGGAAGGCCGCGAAATTGCCCGCGCCATTGGTCAGCATCGCATCATCGGGCAGATGCGCGGCCAGCCAGCCCACAACCTGTTCCATCTTCACCGCGCCCGGGGTTTCCTGCGGGCGCTGCCAGGCCTCGTATTCGGCCCGGCCCGCGGCCGTCCAGGCGGCCCAGAGCGGGTTCGCGGGGCGGTTCAGGCGGGCGAGTTCCGCGATCATCTGCGGCGCGGGCACCGCCACCGCCAGATCGGGGCGGAAGACGCTGCCCAGCTCGTCCGGGTCAGGGTGGACGTGGATGATCTGCGGCAGCGGCCCGGCAGGGTCGAGGATCTCGTACCCGCCGGTCGGAATGTCGCCCAGGCGCGAACCCAGCACCAGAAGGCAATCCGCCGCCTTCAGCCGCGCGCCCAGCTTCGGGTTCATCCCCACGCCCAGATCGCCCACATAGCCGGGGTGGGTGTTGTCCATCCGGTCCTGCCTGCGGAAGGTGACAGCGACGGGCAGGCCCGTGCCTTCCGCAAAGCGCGCAAGATCGGCCGCCGCCTGCTCTGACCACTGCGATCCGCCCACCACCACCAGCGGGCGTTCGGCACGCTCCAGTGCCGCCATCACGGCGGCGACCTGCGCGGGCGACACGGCGGGGGGCCGCGGCGCGGGGGGCGCGATGTCGGGCACGTCGGCCTCGGCGCTCAGCATGTCTTCGGGCAGGGCCAGCACCACCGGACCGGGGCGGCCCGAGCAGGCAAGATGGAAGGCGCGGCTGATGTATTCGGGCAGCCGTTCGGTCTGGTCGACCTCGGCCACCCATTTCGCCAGTGTGCCGAAGACGCTGCGGTAGTTCACCTCCTGGAATGCCTCGCGGTCGCGGTGGTTGCGGGCGATCTGGCCCACGAAGACGACCATCGGGGTCGAATCCTGCCTGGCCACATGGATGCCCGATGACGCGTTCGTCACCCCCGGGCCGCGTGTGACGAAGAGCACGCCGGGCTGCCCCGTCATCTTGCCATGTGCCTCGGCCATCATGGCCGCGCCGCCTTCCTGGCGGCAGACGATGTTCTGGATCCCGGAGTCGTAAAGCCCGTCGAGCGCGGCAAGGAAACTTTCGCCGGGAACCGAGAACACCCGCCGCACGCCCTGAAGCGCCAATTGATCCGCAAGGATCTTTCCGCCGTGCCGCCGCATGTCGCCCTCCGTCCGTCCGGGCGCCACCGTGGCCCAAGCGGTGCCGGGGGGCAAGGGCTTGCGCCCCGCGGCAGGCCCCCTATCGTGGCGCCGGATGGAGGATCGCATGACCCTGACCCTGTTCGGCATTCCCGGCGCGTTGCGCGCCGGCTCGCTCAATCGCAGGCTTCTGGCCGAGGCGCGGCGGCTGTTCGGCCCGGCTGCCTATGCCGAGGCCGATCTGCGCCTGCCCTGGTACGATGGCGACCTTGAGGCCAGCCAGGGCATCCCGCCAGAGGTGCAGCATCTGGCCGATCAGATCGCCGCGGCGGATGCGGTGGTGATCGCGACGCCCGAATACAATCGCGCACCGCCCGGCGTGCTGAAGAACGCGCTCGACTGGGTCAGCCGGACCAAGGGGCGCCCGTTCCGCGACAAGCCGCTGGCCATCGTCTCGGCCGCCGACGGGCCGGGGGGCGGCGACCGGGCGCAATATGCGCTGCGGCTGATGATGGTCGCGTTCCGCCCGCATCTTCTGCAAGGCCCCGAGGTTCTGCTGCCCGACGCGGGCAAGGCCTTCGATGCCGAAGGGCGGCTGGTGAACCCGGCCAAGGAAAAGGCGCTGGCCGAACTGATGGCCGATCTGCGCAAGGCGGCAGGCGGATGACGGCGGACGCGGCGGGGCTGGGGGCAGAGGTTCAGGCCGACGCGATGGACCCGGTGCGTGCCCTGGCGCTGGCGGCGGTCCTGGGCCACCCCTGGGCCCCCGCCCAGCCGCTGCCCCCCTTCTTTCACCGCGTCTATTTCTGGGAGGTGAGGCTGGACGGCGATCTTGGCCGCGATGGCCACCCGCGGGTGGGCGGGCTGATCCCCGATTTCGGTCTGCCGCGGCGAATGTGGGCCGGCGGTCGGCTGGAGTTTCACCGGCCGCTCTTTTCCGGGCAACCGGCCGAACGCAGGACGGTGCGCGACAGTGCCGTGCGCAAGCAGGGCCGCAGCGGCCCACTGGGCTTCGTGACCCTGCGCCACGAGATCTGGCAGAACGGTGCGCCTTGCGTGACCGAGTGGCAGGATCTGGTCTACCGCGAAGAGGCCCGCCCCGATGCGCCCCACGCCGCGCCCCCGCCTGCGCCCGACGTGGCTGACGAGACGCGCAGCCGTGCCTTCGATCCGGTGGGGCTGATGCGCTATTCCGGGCTGACGATGAACGGCCACCGCATCCACTATGACGCCGACTATGCGCGCGACGTGGAAGGGTATCCCGGCCTCGTGGTCCATGCGCCGCTGCTGGCGCAGGTGATGATGCTGATGGCGCCGCAGCCGCTCAAGACCTTCCGCTTTCGCGCCGTGGCCCCGCTGTGCCTGCCCGCCGAAGCGGTGTTCGGGCGGCGTGGCAACCGCTTCTGGGTCGCGGGCCCCGGCGGGGGGCTGCGGATGGAAGGCGAGGCGGGCTAGGGCGCGGCGCGGGCGTAAAGCGCAAGCAGCGCCTCGGCCCAGTCGTCGGGCGTGCTGGCAAGCGCATTGGCCCGGTCCACGGCCCTGCGGCTCATGGCGGCCACCTCGGTGTCGGGCAGGTCGCGCAGGCGGGCGATGGCCGCCGTCAGCGTTTCGGGGTGCCGCATGTCGCAGGTGAAGCCCAGACCCCGCGCCACCACCTCGCGCGACAAGAGCGACGAGTCGGGCAGGATCACCGGCAGGCCGCTTTGCAGCGCCTCGGCCACCACCAGCCCGAAAGGTTCGCCGTGGCGCGAGGCCATCGCCACCCCGCGTGCGCGCTGCACCAGCGCGCCGATCTCGGCGCGGTCCTTCCAGCCGGTGAACGTCACCTCGGGATGGGCGCGGGCCAGGCTTTCGCGCAGGCTGCCCTCGCCCACCACCGTCAGGGGCATGCCCGCCGCACGGGCCGCGGCGATCAGGGCGGGGACCCCCTTATCCTCCTCGACCCGGCCGATGTAGAACAGGCTGCGGTTCGCCTCGGCCCGCACCCGCGTGGCGCTGTAGGCCGTCACCGGGTTGCGCAGCGTCACCATCCGTGCCGGATCAAGCCCCGCAAGGCCAAGGATCGGCGCCATGTCGGGGTGAATGATGGCGATGGCCGCCCAGGGCAGGCGCTGGTCGAAGGCGCGAGCCAGCGCCGCCCCGCGCGCCGCGCGCCACAACTTGTGGGGGTAGCTGCGCTTGTCGCAATTCGTCGTCAGACAGTCCAGCCCCAGAGGGGTGCGTCGGCAGGGCGTTGCCGTCCGGTAGTCGGTAAAGACGCCGTTCGGGCAGGCCAGGAAGAAATCATGCGCATGCACCACGGTGCGCCGGGCCACCGGCTGCAAGGCGGCAAAGACCGAGGGCGACAGGATCTGGGCCCAGCCGTGCAGGTGGTAGACGGTGCCCGGCGTATCCGTCCTGGCGATCCAGGCGGCCAGCCGGTCGCGGGCGGCCCGGTTCCACAGGCCCGCGGTCAGCGCCTGGCCGCGGGGCTGGTCGAGCAGCCGCGCGCCCCCAGCCGCCACCACCTCGATCCCCGCCGCGGCCAGGGTGGGGTTGTCGCCCGCATCGCCGCAGAACAGCGTCACCGGCACGCCCCGCGCGCGCAGCAGCCGCGCCGACAGCAGCGCCAGCCCGGTGGCCCCGCCGCGCGCGGTGCTGGCATCGTTGAGGATCACAAGACGGTCGAACATCGGGGTGCGGGTCTGGTTACGGGCCTTGGCGGGCTAGCGGGCAAAGCGGGTGAAATTGTGACATGCTGCGGCATTGTTCTGACCATGGCACCGATCCGGGCGATTGGTGCGGCAAAGCTGAATGATCGCCGCGCCTGCCCGTGCTATGCCGCGCAAAGGCAAAGGGGAAGCGCGATGAAGGTGGTGCAGTTCGGCCTGCGGTTCAGCCCGAATGTGGGCGACGGCATCATCGCCGACTGTCTGGCCCACGCGATTCGCAAGACCGTGCCCGGCGCCCGGGTCGAGATGCTGGACCTGTCGGGCCGCGGCGCCTTCGGGCAGGTGGTGGTCAGGAACCGGGCGCTGGCATTGCGGGTGCTGGGCTGGTTGCCCCCGTCCCTGCGGCGGGCGGTGGTCAGGGCACGGATCGGCCGGATGCTGGACCGGGCCGAACCCGGCTGGGCGCGGGTGGTCAAGGGGGCCAATCTGGCGATCCTGGGCGGCGGGCAGATCCTGGCCGATGCCGATCTGAACTTTCCGCTGAAGGTCGCGCGGGCGGTGAAGGTGGTGAAGGCCGCGCGGGTGCCGCTGGTGCTGCATGCGGTCGGGGTGCAGGGCGGCTGGTCGGCCGAGGGGCGGGCGCTTTTTGCCACCCTGCTCGGTGCCGACCTGCGGCAGGTGGGACTGCGCGATGAGGGCTCGCGCCGGGCCTGGCTGGCCGAGATCGGGGGGCAGGGGCCCGCGCCGGTGCTGACGCGCGACCCCGGGCTGCTGGCGGCGGCCTGCTACGGGCCGGTTCAGCCGACGGATCGCGTCGGGATCTGCGTCACCGATCCCGCGATCCTGCGCTATCACGCCGATGCGGCGGTCGCCGGGGCCGGGGTGGCGGGGGTCGGCTTTTTCCGCGATCTGGTACAGGCGGTGGCCGCGGCGGGGCACCGGGTCACGCTTTTCTGCAATGGCGCGGCCGAGGACCGGGCCGCGCTTGATGCGGTGATCGGTGATCCGGCGGTAGCGGCGATGGTGCTGGCCGGAACCGTGTCGTTGACCCCCCCGCCCGAGACGCCGCGCGATCTGGCGCTGGCCATCGGCGGGATGCGCGCGGTGGTAGCGCACCGGCTGCACGCCTGCATCGTGGCCTGGTCCTACGGGCTGCCGGTGGTGGGCCTTGGCTGGGACCGCAAGGTGGAAAGCTTCTTTGCCTCGGTCGGGGCCGCGACCTTCTTCGCGGGCGAGGCGGCGACGACCGCCGCGGCGGTGGTGCAGCGGCTGGACGCGGCGCTGGCCGCACGGCCCGACCCGGCGCTGCGGGCGCGGGTGCTGGCCGAGACCGAGGCCGCGGTGCTGGCGGCGGTTCAATCCGCCCTGCGCAGCGTGAAGCGGTAGGCGGTGGCATCGCCCGTGGGGGTGCCGTTGGGGCCCACGGCGAATTCCAGCACATCCCCCGCCGCGAGATGCAGGGGCGCGGTCTTGCGCAGCGCCGCCGCGGTGATGATCGCGCCATCCACCGGCGTGCCGTTCAGCGTCAGGTCATAGCGGATGCCATCCGCGCTGCGAGGTCCGGGGGAAAGCTGCGCCTCGGCCGTCACGGTCATGGCATCGGGCGCGGTGAAGCGGTGCAGGATCACCACGGGGCCGCCCGCATGGGCGCCGGGCAGCAGGATGTCGGCCGTCAGCCGGGCGAATGTGGTGCCAGGCACACCCAGATAGGGGGTCCAGGGCGCGCCCTGCCGGTCCTGCCCGCCGTGGGTCTCCAGCGGCACGACCCGCCCGCCGATCCGGGCCAGCCGGGCAAAGGGGTCGGCGGGTTGGCCCGGCACGCCGGGATAGGCGAACTGGTCATAGCTGTCGGCGATGACGGTCTGCGGCCCCAGCGACAGATCGCGCCCCAACGCCAGCGGGGCGTCGCCCCGGATCACCAGCGGATCGGTTTCCGACAGCCTGAGCGGCCCCCTCAGGGGCGCGCCGGTGGGGTCGGTGGCGCTGAGGTCGGCGCGGTGCAGCGTGACGGTGCGGGGTGCGCCCCAGATCACCAGCGTGCGCCCGCCGAAGAGGCAGGCATAGGTGAACGGGTCGGGGGCGGCATCGGCCACGGGCGCGCCTTCCATCGTCGCGGCGATCTGCCGGTAGGCATGGCCCACCGCGGTGGCCTTGCCCGCGGCGTCGATCAGGGGCGCAAGCCCGTCGCCGCGCGGGTTCAGCGGATACCACACGGCCCGTTCCACCCCCGACAGCGCCATCTGGCAGTAATCGCGCACGAGCAGGCCGGGCGCGCGGTTGGGGTCGGGCTCGCCGAACTCGGTCACGTCCAGCGGAAGGGTGGCGGCGCCGGGCAACTGGCGGAACACGGCCACCTGCCGCAGAAGCTGTTCGGGCGGGGTGGTGTAGGTGTGCAGCGCCAGCGCATCCATCGCCTGCGCCGCGCCCGCGTCGAACATCGGCGCCAGATAGCCCACCGGGATCGAATGCACGCCGCCGCCCAGAATTCGCACCTGCGGGTTCACCGCCGTAACCGCCGCCTGCACCGCGCGCAGGATGGCCAGCGTATCCAGCGCGCGTTCGGGCAGCGGCGCGGCCTTCACCGGGCCGGTGACGAAATTGGCGCTGTTCCATTCGTTGCCGACCTCGACCGCGGTGATGGCGGGGAAGCGTTTCACGGTTTCCGCCGCGGCATGGGCAAAGGCCGCGATGCCCGCCGGGGTGTAGGGCGTCACGCCGCCATCCCAGGCGGGGTGGCCGTTGTTCACCGTCAGGCTCATGGTCATCCCGTTGGCGGCCAGCAGGTCGGGAAAGGTGGTCTCGCCCGTGGTGAAGCGGAAGCCCTTCGGCCCTTCCACCTCGTCCCAGTAGACCGCATCGCGAAAGTTCCGCACCCCCAGCGCCAGCGCCCCGGCGAAAAGCCCCGGCGCCCAGTGCTGCCCGAAGTTCGAGGCCGCGCCAAGTTCCGGCCCCCTCAGGTCCAGCGCGGCGGCGGGCAGGGCAAGGGTAGCGAGCAGCAGGGCAAGGCGGGCGGGCATCGGGGGTCCTATCGTTTCGCGCCATGGTATTCAGTTTTTCCACCGCGTCCCGCTCGTTTTTCCGGGCCGGGCGGCTATGCTGCGCTGCCGTTAGCCGTGAGGCCCGATGCAGGTCGTTCTCAGTACACCGCTTGCCCTTCTGGTGGTGATCGCGCTTGCGATGAAGGGGCCCCATCGCGGGTTGTGGCTGTTCATGGCCACGACCCCCTTCGGCGCGGCCGCGGCCTTCAACCTGCCTGCGCTGGGCGGGGCCTCGATCATGATGATGGATCTGGCGGCGGTGATGATGTTCACCGTGCTGTGGCTGCAGCCGCAATCGACCTCGCGCATCCTTGGCACGATGCGACCCTGGCTGCCGGGGTTCTTCCTGATCCTGATGATCTTGTTCTCGGCCGTCTCGGCGGTGCTGTTTCCGCGGCTTTTCGGCGACATGACGCAGGTGTTCAGCATCGCGCGGACCAACAACGCGACCGGCATCGTCGCGGTCGGGCTGCACCCGACCTCTGGCAACCTGACGCAGTTGTTCCGCATCCTGCTGGACGGGATCACCTTCTTCGCGCTGGCCACGGTGCTGCGGGAACGGCCTGACACCGCCATCGTGGTGCGGGCGATGGCGGTGGCGGCGCTGGTCAATGTGGCGTTGGGCTGGCTGGACGTGCTGGCCGGGACGGGGGCGGGGGCGGCCCTGCTGGCGCCGATACGCACCGCGAATTACGCGATCCTGTACGACGTGGCGATGGCCGGGTTGAAGCGGATGATCGGCGGGTTTTCCGAGGCGTCGTCCTTCGGCTATTTCACGCTGGGCATGTTCGGCTTCTGGCTGGTCTACTGGCTGCGGGCCGCGCCCTCGCGGCTGGCGGGATGGACGCTAGCGATGACCACCATCGTGTTGCTGCGCTCGACCTCGTCCTCGGCCTATGTGTCGATGATCGCCTTCCTTCTCACCCTGGGTGGCATCGCCGTGGCCCGGCACCTTGGCCACAGCGTCGAACGGCGGCTGCTGGCCGTGGCGGTCTGGTGCGCGGTGGCGGGCTGGCTGGCGCTGCTGGCGATCGGCGCGGGCTATGTGCTGCTGGACCCGGTGAAGGCGTTCCTGGACCGCGCACTGTTCGACAAGCTGGAGACCGCGTCCGGGTTGGAGCGGATGCGCTGGAACCTGCAGGCGTACCGGAACTTCCTCGAGACCTCGATGATGGGCGCGGGCCTTGGTTCGATGCGCGCCTCGAACTGGCTGCTGGCCTGTCTGGGCAGTATCGGGGTGGTGGGCACCGGGTTGTTCCTGGCCTTTCTGGGCACGGTCTTTGCCGCCCCGACCCAACCGGGCGACCGCGACAGGGCGGCGGCGATCGACGGGATGAAGGCGGGATGCCTGGCCATGTTCATCTCGGCCATGCTGACCCAGCCAACCCCCGACCTTGGCATCGCCTTCTTCGCGATGGCGGGCCTTGGCGTGGGCCTGTCGCGCGGTGCGGCGGTCGAATCGAGCCGCATCAAAGGGCGGCGGAACTTGTATCAAATGGCGCAATAATCTTGCGATGACGGCCAGATTGTAAGGTTGGCGCGATCAAATCAACTAATTGTAAAGCATTCGTTTGACCGCCGCCTTGATTCTGCCCAAGTTCAGCCTCGTGGAGTGAGGTTTCGCCGACGGGCGGGGGTACCGGTACGGGTCTCGGAACAGCGCTTCGTTGCGCCACGGAGGATATCCTCCGCATGAGAGACACCATGAACAGCAGGTTGCTGCCCTTCGAGACAGCCGCAGCGGCCGCGCGCCGTCGGCTTCCACCGCCGACAGACCTCCCGGACAGGGTGGACCTGCGCGATCTTTTCGCGCTGATCTGGCGCAAACGCCGGATCATCTTCGCGGCAACCGGTGCAGGCCTTGTGCTGGCGCTGGCGGTCAGTTTCCTGATGACCCCGCTTTATGCCTCGGTGTCCAAGGTGATGATCGAATCGCGCGTGCCGCAATTGGCGCGTTCGCAGCAGGTGGTGCAGGACCTTGCGGTGAACGACCAGGCGGTGAACAGCGTGGTGTCGGTCATCACGTCCAACGTGCTGATCGGAAAGGCCATCGACGAGATCGGCCTGCCGGCGCTCGATGCGCTGGACCCGGCCAACGCGCCGCCGTCGCTGATGGCGCGCGTCAGTGGCGCGATCAGGTCGATCTTTCCCAGCCCGCCCGCAGGCCCCAGCCTGATGACGCCGGAAGAGGCCAAGCGCCAACGGCTGACCGCGGTGATCCAGAAGAACCTGAAGGTCACGCGCGAGTTGCAGGCCAATGTGATCGACATCCAGATGGCGCTGCCCGACCGGGTGCTGTCGGCCCGGATCGCGAACGCGCTGGCCAATGAATTCATTGCAAGCCAGGTGGACACCCGGCGCGACACCGCCGGCAATGCGACGCGCTGGCTGGAACAGCGGCTGGCCGAAACCCGCAGCCAGGTCGAGCAGGCGGAAGCCGCGGTCGACACCTATCGGGCGGCGCATCTTCTGAGCGACGGCGGCACGCTGGACGGGGCGACGCAGCAGTTGGGCGAGCTGAACAACCAGCTTGTGATCGCCCATGCCGACCGGGTGACGGCCGAGGCGGCCTACAACCGCCTGCAGGAGGTGATCGCCAAGAACGGCATGACCGGCGTGCGCGACATCGTGACCTCGCCCACGCTGGATGCGCTGAACAGCCAGGTGATGGATCTGCAACGGCAGGATGCGATCTGGGCGGCGAACTATGGCCCGCAGCACCCCGAACGGGTGCGTCTGGCGGGCGAAATCAAGGGCGTGCAGGACGACATCGCCCGCGAGGTGCAGAAGATCGTCGAACAGAAGAAAAGCGACATGGCGACGGCGGCGCTGCGGGAAACCACGATGCGGCAAAGCATCGCCGCGATGGAACAGCGGGTGGTCGAACTGTCGCAAAGCAACATCGGGCTGGGCCAGTTGCAGCGCGTGGCAGAATCTGCCCGCACCGCCTACAACGACCTGCTGTCGCGCCTGAACGAGACCCGGACCGAACAGCAATTGCAAAGCCCGGATTCGCTCCTGATCGAGCGGGCGACGGTGTCGCGGCTGCCCTCTTCGCCCAAACCCCTGCTGATGGCGGCCGTGGGGGGGATGCTGGGGCTGGTGCTGGGCTTTGGCGTGGTCTTC
Source organism: Paracoccaceae bacterium (assembly GCA_027351005.1). Lineage (GTDB taxonomy): Bacteria > Pseudomonadota > Alphaproteobacteria > Rhodobacterales > Rhodobacteraceae > Solirhodobacter. Next base: position 33,777 of record DAIEJF010000073.1, read on the forward strand.
TTTCAGGAAATGACCTCGGCCAGTTTCACCCGCGCGGTGGAACTGGAACGCGAGACGGGGCTGCCGGTGCTGGCCGCGTTGCCGCAGGGCGAATGGAACAGCCCGCTGGGGGCCTGGAGCGAGCTGTCGCGGCGCCCCTACGGCCTTTACGCCGAACGCATCCGGCATCTGCGGACCGCGCTTCTGATGAAGGACGGGCGTGGCGAGGCACGGGCCATCCTGCTGGCATCTTCGGTGCCCGACGAAAGCAAGACGACCACGACGCTGGCGCTGGCGCGAATGGCGGCGCTTGCCGGGCGCAAGGTGCTGGTGGTGGATGGCGACCTGCGGCGCTCGACGCTCAGCCAGACCTTCGGCTGGACGATGACCCATGACTTTGCCGACTTCATCGCCAATGGCTGTTCGCTGAGCGAGGCGATCCTGCGGGATGAACGGCTTGGCTTCGACGTGCTGGCCTGCGCGCGGCCGCGCCCGGATGCGGCCGACCAGCTTTCGGAAACCTGGCTGGCGCCGATGATCGCGTCGCTGAAGCAGGCCTATGACCTGGTGCTGGTGGACGCGCCCGCGATGCTTGCCGTGGCCGATGCGCTGGTGCTGGCACAGGCGGTGGATGAAAGCCTGTATCTGGTGCGCTGGCGGTCGACCGAACGCGGCGATGTTGCCAAGGGGCTGTCCCAGTTCGCCGAGGCGGGCGTCCCGGTCAGCGGCCTGGTGCTGACCCTGGTCGATCCCAAGACCGGCGCGGATGTGCATGCAGGTGATTATGACTATTCGCGCTGACCTGCCGCTGCCCCGCCTGCTGCGACCCGTCGGATCGGGCGGAAACCGGGTTGCGCTGGTGCATTACTGGCTTGTCTGGATGCGCGGCGGTGAAAAGGTGCTCGAGGCGCTGTGCCGGATGTTCCCGGATGCCGACATCTATACCCATGTGCATGTACCGGCCCGGATCAGCGACACGATCAACGCGCATCGGGTGCAGACCACACGGATCGGGCGTCTGCCCTTCGCCGGGCGGCTGTACCAGAAGTACCTGCCGCTGATGCCGCGGGCGCTGGAAGAGGTGGATCTGACTGGCTACGACCTTGTCATCTCGTCGGAATCCGGGCCGGCCAAGGGGGTGATCCCGCCGCCTGACGCGCCGCATCTGTGCTACTGCCATTCGCCGATGCGCTACCTGTGGGATCAGTACACCGTCTACCGCGACACCGCCGGGCCGCTGATGCGGCTGGTGATGCCGCGGCTGGCGCATGACCTGCGGGCCTGGGATATCGCCAGTGCCGCCCGTGTCGACGGCTTCGTGGCCAATTCCAGCCATGTAGCGAACCGCATCAACAAGTACTGGCGGCGCGAGTCCGACATCGTGCATCCGCCGGTCGCGGTTTCGCAGTTCGCGCCGGTGTCGCGCGGCGCGGCGGACGATTTCTACCTGTGGGCCGGGGAACTGGCGCCCTACAAGCGGCCCGATCTCGCGGTCGAGGCGTTCACGCGGATGGGCAGGAAGCTGGTGGTGATCGGCGGGCCGGACAAGACCAGCCGCGCGCTGGCCGATACGGCGGGGCCAAACGTCACCTTCCTGGGCCAGGTGCCCTTTGCGGTGCTGCGCGATCATCTGGCGCGCTGCAAGGCGCTCATCTTTCCGGGCGAGGAGGACTTCGGGATCGTCCCGGTCGAGGCCATGGCCTCGGGCCGTCCGGTGATCGCCTATGGCCGCGGCGGGGCGCTGGATACGGTGGTGGACGGCAAGACCGGCCTTCTGTTCCACGATCCCTCGGTCGACGGGCTGATCGAGGCGGTCAGGGCCTTCGAGGCGGAAGGGCTGGACCGGCTGGATGCCGGACCGCTGGTGGCCCATGCCCGCCGCTTTGACGAAACCGCGTTCCGCCGCGGCATTGCGGCCAGTCTTGCGCGGCTGGGGGTGGACATCGGGCCGGTCTGGCTCAGCCGGGCCAGTTGAACAGCGTCAGGCTGGACGGCGCGGCGATGGTGATCCGCGCCCGGTGCGGCACCGTTTCCCGGTTCGGGTCGGCGCTGCCGCCGTTCAGGTTGCGCGCCAGCCGCGGAAAGCTTGACCCCGCCACATCCAGCCGCAGCCGGTGGCCGGCTTTCACCAGCCAGGCGATGTCGCGCAGGCGCACCGTCACGGTGGCCGGCTGACCCGGCACCATCATCCGCGGCGCGCCATAGCCGTCGCGATAGCGCAGCCGCAGCGCGCCGGTCTGGAGCATCAGCGACCTGCCATCGGGCGCCACATCGGTCAGGGTCAGCACCAGGTCGGTATCGGGCACGTCCGTTTCCACCGTCAGCCGCGCGCTGATCGGCCCGGCGATACGCAGGGGGGCCGCCAGCGGGGCCGAGGTATAGGCCAGCAGGTCTGCCCGGGCCTCGACCGGGCGCTGATCCAGCGGGCCCGCACGGGCGGCGGGGTCGCCGGTGCAGCAGATCGCGCCTCCCAGCGACGGGACGGGGTGCATCGGGTCCGAGGTGAAGCTGCGGCGGCCCGTGCTGTCGCCGGGGGCAAGCGTTTCGCCCGCCAGCGCATAGGTGACCGCCCTGGCCTCTGCCGGCGGCCAGGCGGTCGCGTCGCGCCAGACATCCTCGGCCAGAACATAGACGCGGTAGGGCGGCAGGGCGGGTGGCGGCGCGCCCTTCAGGTGCTGGCCCATGAAGGCGACAAAGAGGTCATCGAAGGGTTGCGGACGGCCGGTCACCGGCAGGTCGCCCAGCTTGCCGGATGCAAAGGCCTGCGTCAGGTCGCAGTGCAGCCCCGGCGCGATCAGGACATGGGCGCCGGGCATCTTTCCGGCCAGCGTCAGGGTGGCGCTGACGTTCGGGTCATACCAGGTGTCGACCAGCAGCGCCGGCGTCTGGAACCTGTCGGCATCCGAGACAAAGCCCGCCCGCGCCCCATAGCCCGGATCGGAAAAGCCATCCAGCAGCGCCTCGTAATCCGTGGGGTCGGGCCGGGTCTGCCGCAGCGCGTCGCGCACCGGCAGGGTCGCCAGGCCGCGGGCATAGTCGATCGGGCCGGTGTCCATATGGGCGGGCGTCTTGCCGCCCCAGCGAGCAAACCAGCCATAGCCCGAGGCAAGCTGGAACACGCCCCCTTCGAACAGCCCGAAGAAGCCGTATGTGTCGGCCGCGGTGCCGACCGCCCCGCCCGCGCCGATGGGGATCATCGCCGCCAGATGCGCCGGGCGGCGGGCGGCCAGGATCACCTGCGCCTCGCCCAGCGCCGAACAGCCGATGGTGCCCACCTTGCCGGACGACCAGGGCTGCGCCGCGATCCAGTCGAGCGTCGCGGCGCCGTCCGCGGCCTCCATCGGGTAGGGCGCGAAGGTGCCGGCAGAGCCGTAGCGGCCGCGCATGTCTTGCACCAGCACGGCATAGCCACGCGCGGTGAACAGCGCGACCCAGTGCCGCGCTTCGGCGTAGAAGGTCTTGCCATAGGGCAGCCGCACGAGGATGGCGGGCACCGGTCCGGTGGCGTCCTTTGGCAGGTAGACATCGGTGGCCAGCCTTACCCCGTCGGCCATGCGCAGCGGCACGTCGGCCAGCCGTGTGGCGGGCAGGCTGCGGACAAAGGCGCCAAAGGCCCAGCGGTCGCGCAGAAGGTCCGCCTGCCGGTGCAGTGGCGCGCGGAAGGCCAGGCCCGCGGCCAGCAGCGCCGCGCCCAGAAGGATCAGCCCGGCCCGCATGATGCCCCCCTTTTCCCCGGCGGTAGCCCCGGCCTATGCTGCCCCCGTCGGAGGCGGAGGGCGGGCAGGTGGACGTGGTGGTTGATCTGTGGCTCTGGCCGCTGGGGCAGGACCCAGGCGACGGGCCGCTGTCGCCCGCCGAGCGGGCGCGGGCCGCGCGGTTCCTGCGCCCCGCCGATGCGGTGGCCTATCGCGCCGCCCATGCGGGCCTGCGCGCGATCCTGGGGGCGGTGACCGGCACCGACCCGGCGGCGCTGGCGTTCCAGACCACGGCGCAGGGCAAGCCGGTGCTGCCGGGGGGGCCTGCGTTCAACCTCAGCCATGCGGGCGGCTGGGCCGCGCTGGCCGTGGCGCCGGTGGCCGTGGGCGTCGACATCGAGGCCCATCGCCCGGTGGAACCCGAGGTGGCGGCGCGGTTCTTTTCCGCCGCCGAACAGGCCGCGCTGGCGCCGCTGGCGGGGGTGGCGTGGCGGCAGGCGTTCTTCCGCATCTGGACCCGCAAGGAAGCCTTCGTGAAGGCGCTGGGCGTGGGCCTGTCGCATCCGCTGGACAGTTTCGATGTGACCGCGGGTGCCTCTGCGCAGCTTGTCCGCCATGCCACGGGCCGGGCCGCGGACTGGGCGCTGATCGACCTGCCGCTGGGCACCGGCTGGGCCGGGGCGGTGGCGGTGCAGACCGGCGGTGGCCCGGCGCGCATTGTCTTGCGCGCCGGGGCGATGCCGCTGCCCGGTCACTGACCCGCCTGTTCGGCCAGGAAGGCGTCGATCTCGCGCGCGAGGTCCGCGGTGCCGTAGTCCTGCCCGCGGTGCACCCGGATGTCGTCGATATAGACCGTCTTCAGCGGGCCGGTGACCACCTGTTCCCAGCCGATCGAGGGCGCGAAGGGCCAGCCGCGCGGGGTGATGCGGGTGATGACATGCAGCACCGGCGCGGCAAAGGGCTTCGGCCGGTAGCGGTTGCGGGCATGCGAGATGTAGGCCACGAACCGTTCCTGTTCGGGCTCCAGATCGGTCGCGCGCACCTTGTCGATCAGGCGCAGCGCCTTGAGCAGGTGCAACAGCCCGCTCTTGCGCAGGATGCGGTAGCTGCCCAGCATGGCGGCCAGCGTCAAGGTGCCTTCCCTCACCATCCGGCGCTTGTTCTGGAAGGCGTGCAGGCGTTCCAGCCAGCGGCTCAGGGGGCTGGCCTTCAGCCGTTCGACATAGCCCGGCTCCCACACGTCCTTGAGGATCACGGCGCGCACGGTTTCGCCCTGCGCCTGAAGGACGCGGGCGGTTTCCAGCGCGATGTTGCCGTGCACGCAGACGCCGAACAGCACATAGGGGCCGTGCGGCTGCACCTTTCGGGCGACCCGGGCATAGTCTTCGGCGATCTGTTCGAAACTGCGCTCGGTCTGGTCGATGCCGCGCGTGCCGTCGAACAGGCGGATGCAGGTGGCGGGGTGCCGATCCGCCATGTGGCCCAGCGCCGAGACCATGATCGCCACGTCGTTGACCGCAAGGATTGGCTGCGCCGTCCCCTCGGTCTGCAGGGGCTCGATCCGCCAGTCGTCCTCGATCACCGGGGCGGCGGGGCGCAGTTCGGCCGCGATCCGGGTGGCCAGCGCGTCAAGGGTCGGGTGTTCGTAGAGAACCCGCACCCCCAGCGCCACGCCGAAGGCCTGCCGGATGCGCGCCATCAGCCGCACCGCCAGCAGCGAATGCCCGCCCTGGTCGAAGAAGCTGACGCCGCGGGCGGGCTGGGCGCGGCCCAGCAGGTCGGCCCAGAGGGCAGCAAGGCGCACATGCACCTCGGCCGGGTCGGGGGCGGCGGGGCCTTCCGGGGTCGCGGGCGCCGTGGCCGCCACGGGCGGCGGCGGGGGCGGCGGTG
>DAIEJF010000008.1 GCA_027351005.1 Paracoccaceae bacterium
AGCGCCGACGAGATCGACGATTCCAGCGCCCCGCTGATGGAGCATCTGGCCGAACTGCGCCAGCGCCTCATCTGGTCGGTCGGCGCCTTCACCGTGGCGCTGTTCCTGTGCTACTTCGTGTCGGACCCGATCTTCAACTTCCTGACCCGGCCGATCTGCCGCGCGATGGAGGCCCGCCATCAGGCCTGCGGCCTGACGATGATCAAGCTGCAAGAGGGCTTCTTTGTCGCCGTCCGCATTGCGGCGATCGGCGGCCTTGCGCTGTCCTTCCCCGTCATCAGCTACCAGTTGTGGCGGTTCGTGGCGCCGGGGCTTTACAAGAAGGAACGCGCGGCGTTCCTGCCGTTCCTGATCGCCTCGCCGGCGATGTTCATCGCGGGCGGCGCCTTCGCCTATTACGTCATCCTGCCGATGGCGTTCAGCTTCTTCCTCAGCTTCCAGCAGCCGGGTGCGGCGCCGGGCACGCTGACGACGGCAGCCGATCCCAACAGCACTGCGCTGGCCCATGCGGGGATCACCTTCCAGGGCTCGATCGAGGCCTATCTGTCGCTGACCACCACCTTCATCGTCGCCTTCGGCATCTGTTTCCAATTGCCCGTGCTGCTGACGCTGATGGGCAAGGCGGGCATCATCGGCTCGCAGGCGCTGACCTCGGTGCGCCGCTATGCGATCCTGGTGATCCTGATCATCGCCGCGCTGGTGACGCCGCCGGATGTGATCTCGCAGCTTGTGCTGTTCGCGGTGATCTACGCGCTTTACGAAGTGTCGATCATCCTGATCCGCCGCATCGAGAAGAACCGCGAGGCGGAAGAGCGCGCCGCCGGCAATCTGGACGACGATCAGGAATGACCGATCCGCTGATCCGCATCGCCGAGGCGCTGGAGCGCCTGAGCCCGCCTGCCGGGGCCCGGCCGGATTTCGCGGCGGCCGATGCCTTTGTCTGGCACGTCCGCCCCGACCGGCTGGAACCGGTGCCCGACGTGAACCGGGTGGATCTGTCGCTGCTCTTGGGCATCGACCGGTCGCGCGACACGCTGTTGGAGAACACGCTGCAGTTCGCCCGCGGGCTGGCGGCCAACAACGCCCTGCTCTGGGGCGCCCGCGGCATGGGAAAATCAAGCCTTGTCAAGGCGATCCACGCCGAAGTTCTGGCACGGGGGCTGGCGTTGAAGCTGGTCGAGGTGCAGCGCGAGGATCTGCCCAGCATTGGGCGCCTGCTGAACCTGCTGCGCGGATCGGCGGCGCGGTTCCTTCTGTTCTGCGATGATCTGTCGTTCAGCCATGACGACGAACATTACAAGAGCCTGAAGGCCGTGCTGGATGGCGGGATCGAGGGGCGACCGCGCAACGTGGTGTTCTACGCCACGTCGAACCGGCGCCACCTGATGCCGCGCGACATGATCGAAAACGAACGCTCGACCGCGATCAACCCCGGCGAGGCGGTCGAGGAGAAGGTGTCCCTCAGCGACCGGTTCGGGCTTTGGCTGGGCTTCCATCCCTGCACGCAGGACGAATATCTGGCGATGATCCGCGGCTATTGCGACGCGCATGGGGTCGCGATTGACGATGCCACCCTGCGCGCCGAGGCGATCGAATGGCAGGCCACCCGTGGCAGCCGATCGGGCCGCGTGGCCTGGCAGTATTTCACCGACCTCGCGGGCCGCAGGGGCGTGGCGCTATAGGCGCCTGTCCCAGACCGCAAGAGACGCCAACCGCAAGAGACTGGGCAGCCTGGCACGCGCTGGGGCCGGGGTTCGCCTGGCATCCAAGAGACCGAC
>DAIEJF010000086.1 GCA_027351005.1 Paracoccaceae bacterium
TTCGGTGGCCATGGTGTCTCTCTCGATGAAACGGCGGACCAAGGCCCGCCCGGTGATTGCGGCGCCCTGCTATCATGGGGCAACGGGCTTGGGAAGCCTGTGCGGATCGCCCCGTGGCAGCCCCGTGGCGGCCCTCTGCGCGGCGGAGGCAGGCGCGGCGCCCGGCCATCCTGTCTCTCACGACACAGGGCCAGCGGCGCCTCGCGGCAGAAGCCGATCCGCCTCACCCGCCCGATTGACGCCGCCCGCCCTTTCAGGCAAGCCCCCGCCATGCTCACGATCTCCGACATCACCTATTCCGTGGACGGCCGACCGCTGTTCGAAGGCGCCTCGGCGCGCATTCCGACCGGCCACAAGGTCGGCCTTGTCGGGCGCAATGGCGCGGGCAAGACCACGCTCTTCCGCCTCATCCGGCACGAGCTGGCGCTGGAGGGGGGCGAGATCACCCTGCCCTCGCGCGCCAAGGTGGGCGGCGTGGCGCAAGAGGTGCCGTCGTCCGACACCTCGCTGCTGGATACGGTGCTGGCCGCCGATACCGAACGCGCGGCGCTGATGGCCGAGGCCGAGACCGCCACCGACCCCCATCGCATCGCCGATATCCAGCACCGGCTGGCCGATATCGACGCCTGGTCGGCCGAGGGCCGCGCCAGCGCGATCCTGCGGGGGCTGGGCTTCACGGCGGAAGAACAGCTCATGCCCTGTTCCGCCTTCTCGGGCGGCTGGCGGATGCGGGTGGCGCTGGCGGGGGTACTGTTCGCGCAGCCCGACCTTCTGCTGCTGGACGAGCCCACGAACTACCTCGACCTGGAAGGGGCGCTGTGGCTGGAAAGCTACCTGCAGAAATACCCCCACACGGTCCTCATCATCAGCCACGACCGCGAGCTTCTGAACCGGTCCGTGCAGGCGATCCTGCATCTGGAAAACCGCAAGCTCACGCTCTGGGCCGGGGGGTATGACCAGTTCGCCAAGGCGCGTGCCGAACAGCGCGCGGTGCAGGCGGCAGAGGCGAAGAAGCAGGAAACCCGCCGCGCGCATCTGCAAAGCTTTGTCGACCGCTTCAAGGCCAAGGCCAGCAAGGCCAAACAGGCACAAAGCCGGGTGAAGATGCTGGAAAAGATGACCAGCATCACCCCGCCGGAAGAGGCGGCCAAGCACGTCTTCACCTTCCCCGCGCCGGAAGAACTGTCGCCCCCCATCGTCAACCTCGATGGCGCGGCGGTGGGCTATGGCGGCCCGCCGATCCTGCGGCGGCTGTCGCTGCGCATCGACCAGGACGATCGCATCGCGCTGCTGGGCCGCAACGGCGAGGGGAAATCGACGCTCTCAAAGCTGCTGGCGGGCAAGCTCGACGCCTGCGAGGGGCGCGTCGTGCGCTCTTCGAAGCTGCGCATCGGCTATTTCGCGCAGCACCAGGTGGACGAGCTGGAGCTGGACGAGACGCCGCTGCAACACCTTCAGCGCCTGCGCCCCGCCGAGGGCCAGCCCCGGCTGCGCGCCCGGCTGGCCGGGTTCGGTCTGGGCGCCGATCAGGCGGAAACCATCGTGCGGCGGCTGTCGGGCGGGCAGAAGGCGCGGCTGTCGCTGCTGCTGGCCACGAGCGACGCGCCGCACCTGCTGATCCTTGACGAACCGACCAACCACCTCGACATCGAAAGCCGCGAGGCGCTGGTCGAGGCGCTGACCGAATACAAGGGCGCGGTGATCCTTGTCAGCCACGACATGCACCTTCTCAGCCTTGTCGCCGACCGGCTGTGGCTGGTGAAGGGCGGCGCGGTGGCGCCCTACGAAGAGGATCTGGAAG
>DAIEJF010000123.1 GCA_027351005.1 Paracoccaceae bacterium
TGATCACGGTCACGCTTGATGCGATCGGCATCGGCCTGATCTTCCCGGTGATGCCTGCCCTGCTGGAACAGGTCACGGGCGGCGGCCTTGCGCAGGCGGCACTCTGGGGCGGTGTGCTGTCGACCGCCTTCGCGGTGATGCAGTTCCTCTGCGGCCCGCTGGTCGGCAACCTCTCGGACCGCTTCGGCCGCCGTCCTGTCCTGCTCGTCTCGCTGGCGGTGATGGCGGCAAACTACCTTGTGATGGCGCGGGCCGGGTCGGTCTGGTGGCTGCTGGCAGGCCGGATCGGCGCCGGCATCGCCGCGGCCACCCAGTCCACCGCCAATGCCTATGCCGCCGACATCACGCCCGCCGACACCCGCGGGCGCACCTTCGGCCTGATCGGCGCGGGGTTCGGCCTTGGCTTCATCGCGGGGCCGCTCCTGGGCGGGCTTCTGGCCACCCTCGGCCCCCGCGCCCCCTTCTACGCCGCCGCGGCGATGGCGCTTGCCAACCTGGCCTTCGGGTTCTTCGCCCTGCCGGAATCGCTCGCACCGGGCCTGCGCCGCCGCTTCACCCCGGCGCGCGCCAATCCGTTGGCCGCCCTGCGCGCCGTGAGCCGCCTGCCCGGCCTCCGCCGCCTGCTCGCGAGCTATCTGATCTATTCCATCGCCTTCTACGTCTGGCCCGCGGTCTGGAGCTTCTACGGCGCGGCGCAGTTCGGCTGGGGCGCCTGGATGATCGGTGTTTCGCTCGCCATCTTCGGGGCCTGCATGGTGATCGTGCAGGCGTTGATGGTTGGCCCCGCGATCCGCCGCCTGGGCGAACACCGCGCCGTGCTCTGGGGCATGCTGGCCGATCTGGTGACCCTGGTCTTCTACGGCTTCGTCACCTCGCCCGCCTGGGCGCTGGCCTTCACCCCGGTCTCGGCCCTCGGCGGGCTCGTGACCCCGGCGCTGCAATCGCTGATGTCGCGCAACGCGCCCGCCGATGCCCAAGGCGAGCTGCAGGGGGTCCTCTCCAGCCTCGCCGCGCTCTCGATGATCCTCTCGCCGCCGATCATGACGGCCACCTTCTCGGCCTTCACGGTCCCGGGGGCGCCCTGGCACCTGCCGGGCGCCCCCTTCCTTCTGGCCGCCTTGCTGATGGTCGTTTGCGTCGCGCTGCATGTCGCGCCCTTGCGCGAAGCCCGGGCCGCGTCCGACCTACGCTCGCCCTGACCCATTTTCGGTCCGCAAATATCCCGGGGGTCCGGGGGCAGAGCCCCCGGCCGCCGGTCAGGGAGACAGAGATGCGCCTGCAAGACCTCGAGATCTTCACCGTGGCCCCGCCCGCCCCCGGCTGGGGCGGCCGCTACTGGACCTTCGTGAAGCTCACCACCGCCTGCGGCATCGTGGGCTACGGCGAATGCTATGTCTCCACCGTCGGCCCAAAGGCCATGAAGGCGGTGATCGAGGATGTCTTCGCGCGCCACATGCAGGGCAGCTCGCCCGAGGATGTCGAACTGATGTATCGCCGGGTCTACTCGTCAGGGTTCACCCAGCGCCCCGATCCCACCGTGATGGGCGCCTTCTCGGGGCTGGAAATCGCCTGCTGGGATATCCTTGGCAAGGCCCGCAACCGTCCGGTCTGGGCGCTTCTGGGCGGCAAGATGAACCAGCGCATCCGCTCCTACACCTATCTCTATCCCGAACCGGGCCAGAGCCATCCCGATTTCTGGGTCGATCCCGACATGGCGGCCGAGGCCGCGCTGCGCTTCGTCAACATGGGCTTCACCGCGGTGAAGTTCGACCCCGCCGGGCCCTACACGATCCGCGGCGGCCATGAACCGGCCATGACCGACATCACCCGCTCGGTCGCTTTCTGCAAGCGCATCCGCGAGGCCATCGGCGACCGCGCCGATCTGCTCTTCGGCACCCACGGCCAGTTCACCACCGGCGGCGCCATCCGGCTGGGCCAGGCGATCGAACCCTACCTGCCGCTGTGGTACGAAGAGCCGATCCCGCCCGACAACCTGCTGGAATTCGCCGAGGTGGCCCGCGCCGTCCGCATTCCCATCGCCACCGGGGAACGGTTCACCACCAAGGCCGAATTCGCCACCGTGCTGCGGACCGGCGGGGTCAAGATCCTGCAACCCGCCCTTGGCCGTCTTGGCGGCATCTGGGAGGCGAAGAAGCTTGCCGCCATCGCCGAGGTGTTCAACGCCGAATTGGCCCCGCATCTCTATGCCGGGCCGGTCGAATGGGCGGCCAACATCCACTTGGCAACCTCGATCCCGAACCTGCTGATCGCCGAGACCATCGAGACGGGTGGCGCCTTCCACCTTGCCCTCATCAAGCACACGATCACGTGGGAAGACGGCTACATCCTTCCCCCCGAAGCCCCCGGTCTTGGCATCGACTTCGACGAGGATCTGGCCCGCGCCCACCCCTATACGGGCGACCGCCTGCATCTGGAGATGCAGGAGGCCCCCTGCGATTACCGCAACGGCAACCGCTTCGAAGGCGGTGCGCCCAGCACGCCGCAATAGGGCGCCCGTACCGCGGGGTGCGCCGTCATCGCGCGCCCTGGCCCGGGCTTGCGCCGGGCGGTTTGCAAACCTATCCTGCAAACCCGCGCAAACCCTTGGGAACCACCATGCCCGCCCAGAAGCTCTACGCCGGCACCACGCTGCGCGAATTGCGCGCCCGGCTGGCGCTGACCCAGCGCGCCTTCGCCGAAAAGCTGGGCGTGTCGCTGCCCTATCTGAACCAGATGGAAAACAATCACCGTCCGGTTTCGGCGGCGGTGGTGCTGGCGCTGGCGCAGGAATTCGGCTTCGACGTGACGGAACTGTCGACCGGTGACGCCGAACGGCTGGTGACCGACATGCGCGAGGCGCTGGCCGACCCCGTCTTTGCCGAAGCCACGCCGCCCCTGGCCGATCTCCGGCTGACCGCGTCGAATGCCCCCACGCTGGCCCGCGCCTTCCTGCAACTGCACCGCGCCTATCGGCAGACCCATGAACGACTGGCCTCGCTGGACGAGGCGCTGGGGCGCGAGGATGCGACACTGCGCCCTTCACCCTGGGAGGAGGTGCGGGATTTCTTTCACTATTGCGACAATTACATCGACGCGGTGGACCGCGCGGCCGAACGCTTTGCCAGCCAGGCCACCGACCCGGTCGAGGCCGCGCGGGCGGCGCTGTCGGCGCGCGGCGTGGCGCTGGAACTGGCCGACGCAGCGCCGCTGCGGGCCTATGACGCGGGCGCGCTGCGACTGACGCTGTCGGCCCGCAGCCCCACAGCCACCCAGCGGTTCCAGCTTCTGCACCAGGTGGCGCTGCTGACCCAGAACGATCTTCTGGAAGCCACGCTCGACCTTGCCCGCTTTCAGTCCGACGAGGCGCGTGCCATCGCCAAGATCGGCATGGCCAACTATTTCGCGGGCGCGGCGCTGCTGCCCTACCGCCCCTTCCTCGCCGCCGCGCAAGAGATGCGGCACGATCTGGAACGTCTGGCCGATCACTTCGGGGCCTCGATCGAGCAGGTCGCCCACCGGCTGTCCACCCTGCAACGACCCGGCGCAAAGGGCATCCCGTTCTTCTTCGTGCGCGTCGACCAGGCGGGGACGATCACCAAGCGCCACTCGGCCACCCGGCTGCAATTCGCCCGCTTCGGTGGCGCCTGCCCGCTGTGGAATGTGCACGCCGCCTTCGAAACGCCGGGCCGCTTCCTGCGCCAGCTTGCCGAAACGCCCGACGGGGTGCGCTATCTCTGCCTTGCGCGCGAAGTGTCGAAACCCGGCGGCAGCTTCCATGCGCGCGTCCGTCGCTTCGCCATCGGCCTGGGCTGCGAGGTCAGCCACGCCCCGCAGCTTGTCTATGCCGATGACCTGGACCTGAGCCGCGGATTCGAGCCGATCGGAATTTCCTGCCGCATCTGCGAACGCGCCGATTGCCACCAGCGGTCCGTTCCGCCGCTGGAACGCCGACTGCGCGTCAACCCCGACCGGCGCGGCCTTCTGCCCTACGAGATCGGATGAAAACGCCCGGCCCCGAGACAGCGGGGCCGGGCGGAAAATGTCCCGGTAACGGGGGGGCCGGAACTCAGGCCGCCTGCAGGCGCTTCCAGATCTCGTCCTTCAGCACCATGCGCTTGCGGCGCAGCGCCTCTTCGGCCGCCTCGTCCATCGCCTCCAGCCGGGTCTCGGCGGCATGCACGGCGCGGTTGACCTCGTGATATTCGTCCACCAGCCGGGCGAAATGCGCATCCGCGCCCTTCAGCGTATGGATCTTGGCCAGATCGGCCGGGAATTCCTCGGCCAGTTCGTGCGGCGTATGGGCCATCTTGCGGTCCTTTCCTCTTGAGACACCGTCAGCCTAGCGCCCGCGCCAGCAGCCCGCCTTGACCCGGATCAAGCCCTATCGCTGGCTGACCCGCCAGTTCGGGTTGACCCAGGGCTCGGCATTCAGCGGCGCCAGCATCCCCTTGCCCAGAATGTGGTCCGCGGCCTTTTCCCCCGTCATGATCGAGGGGCCGTTCAGGTTGCCATTCGTCACCCGCGGGAAGATCGAGCTGTCGGCCACCCGCAGCGCCTCGACCCCGATGACCCGGCATTCCGGGTCCACCACCGCCATCGGGTCATCCGCCCGGCCCATCCGCGCGGTGCCGCAGGGATGGTAGGCGCTTTCCACATGCTCGCGGATGAAGGCGTCGATCTCGGCATCGGTCTGCACCGCAGAACCGGGCTGGATCTCGGCTTTCAGATAGGGCCGGAACACCTCTTGACCAAAGATCTCGCGCGTCAGCCGCACGCAGGTGCGGAAATCGATCCAGTCCTGTTCGGTCGACATGTAGTTGAACCGGATCATCGGCGCATCCTCGGGCCGGGCCGAGCGCAGCGTGACCGACCCGCGCGAGGGCGACCGCATCGGGCCGACATGGGCCTGGAACCCGTGGCCACCCGCCGCCGCCTTGCCGTCGTAGCGCACCGCGATGGGCAGGAAATGATACTGGATGTCGGGATAATCCACCCCCGCGCGCGACCGGATGAAGGCACAGCTTTCGAACTGGTTCGAGGCACCAAGCCCCTTGCCCGTCAACAGCCACTGCGCCCCGATCAGCGCCTTTCCCCACAGGTTCCAGTACTTGTAAAGCGTGATGGGCTGGCTGGCCTGGAACTGCATGTAGATTTCCAGGTGATCCTGAAGGTTCGCCCCCACCCCCGGCCGGTCGACCACCACCGGAATGCCGTGTTCCGCAAGATGCGCCGCAGGGCCCACGCCCGACAGCAGCAGCAGCTTTGGCGAGTTGATCGACGAGGCGGCAAGGATCACCTCGGCGCGGGCGCGGATCACCTCGACCCCGGCGCCGCGCGAGATTTCAACGCCGGTCGCGCGGCCGTTCTCGATCACCACACGGCGGGCGAGACCGCGCACGACCTCGACATTGCCGGTTTTCAGCGCGGGCTTGAGATAGGCATTGGCGGCCGACCACCGCCGCCCTTTCCAGATCGTCGCCTCCATCGGGCCGAAGCCTTCCTGCTGGCGGCCATTGTAATCGGCGGTCACCGGATAGCCCGCCTGCCTGCCCGCCTCGACGAAGGCATGGAACAGCGGGTTCGCCCGCGGCCCGCGGGTGATGTGCAGCGGTCCGCGGGTTCCGCGCCACTCGGCATCGTCGCCGCCGTGCCAATGCTCCATCCGCTTGAAATAGGGCAGCACGTCGGCATAGCCCCACCCGGTCGCGCCCTGTTCGGCCCAGTGGTCGAAATCGCGGGCATGGCCGCGGACATAGACCATCCCGTTGATCGAGGACGAGCCGCCGATCACCTTGCCGCGCGGGGTCGCAAGACGGCGTCCGCCCAGATGCGGTTCGGGCTCGGTCTGAAAGCCCCAGTCGTAAAGCCCCATGTTCATCGGATAGCTCAGCGCGGCGGGCATCTGGATGAACGGCCCGGCATCGGTCCCGCCATGCTCGATGACCAGTACCCTGCGCCCGGCCTCGGCAAGCCGACAGGCCATGGCGCAGCCGGCCGATCCCGCACCCACGATCACATAATCGGCTTCCATCACGCCCCCCTTGCCCCGAAATCGTCATTGCGCGCCATCACCGCCTGCCCGAGGGTCAACGTCGCCCGCCCGTAAATCGTCATCATCCTGTCCTCTTTCCGGGCCGGGCCCGGTTCGTCGTGGCGCGCTGGGGGCCTGCGCCGTCATCCCATCCGTTCGTGCCGCGCGCCATCCGGGCTCAGGCCAGGACGCGGTGATCGATCTGGCCATCGAGATAGGCGATCACCATCCGCGCCGCGCCGACCCCGTCTGGCGGTCGGTCCGACAGCGCCTCGCGGATGTAGACGCCATCGATCATCGCCCCCACCCCCTCGGCCACAGGGACCGCGCGCGCACCGATCATCGGACGCAGTTCGGCCAGCAGGTTGGACCGCAGCCGCCGCTGATAGACCCGCAGAAGCCGCCGCGCCTCGGGCACGGTCTGGGCCAGGACGTAGAAATTGAGCCAGGCCCCCACCACCTCGCGGCGGAAACTGCCCGCGGCGAAGCTGACGCGCACGATTGCGTTCAGCCGCGCCCGCGGTCCGTCGGCGGTGGCCAGCGCCCCGCGCACCTCGGCCCCGTAAAGCGACAGCACATGCCGCATTGCGGCCAGGAACATCTGTTCCTTGTTGCCGAAGTAGTGATGGGCCAGCGCGGTCGACATCCCCGCCCGCCGCGCGATCTGGCTGACCGTCACGTCAAGCGAGCCCGCGCGGCCGATCTCGTCGATCGTCGCTTTGACCAGGGCTGCCTTTCGGATAGGCTCCATCCCGAGCTTCGGCACAGGTGACTCCAGAATTTGCTTGCCAAACGGGGCTACCGCGAAGTTTATTGACTCGTCAATCAACAAAAACAGGGAGCCCCTGATGACACTCCGCGCAGCCCTTCTTGCCGCTTCCGCCACGCTGGCCCTTGCGGGGCCGGTGGCCGCGCTCGACTGCAACAAGGTCGTGTTCTCTGATGTCGGCTGGACCGACATCACCGCCACCACCGCCGTCACCACCTTCATGCTGAAGGCGATGGGCTATGACACCGACATCAAGGTACTGTCTGTTCCGGTGACCTACGAGGGGCTTGCCAAGGGCGATGTGGATGTCTTCCTTGGCAACTGGATGCCGACGATGGAAGAGAACATCAAACCTTACCTGGCCGCCAAGACGGTGGACTCGGTGCGTGCCAACCTGGAAGGCGCGAAGTACACGCTGGCCACCAACCAGTACGGCGCCGACATCGGCATCAAGGATTTCAAGGACATCGCCACCCATGCGAAAGAGCTGGACGGCAAGGTCTACGGCATCGAGCCCGGCAACGACGGCAACCGCCTGATCCTTGGCATGATCAAGGACAACTTCGACGGCATGAAGGACATCAAGCTGGTCGAAAGCTCGGAACAGGGGATGCTGGCGCAGGTTGCGCGGCTTGACTCGCAGAAGAAGCCGATCGTCTTCCTCGGCTGGGAACCCCACCCGATGAACTCGAAGTTCAAGATGACCTATCTCTCGGGCGGCGATTCCATCTTCGGGCCGAACTACGGCGGCGCGACGGTCTACACCAACACCACCGCGGGCTATGTCCAGCAGTGCCCGAACGTGGGCAAGATGCTGACCAACCTGGTCTTCTCGCTCGACATGGAAAACAAGATCATGGGGGCGATCCTGGATGACGGGAAAGACCCGCAGGTTGCCGCCAAGGACTGGCTGAAGGCGAACCCCGATACGATCAAGCCCTGGCTGGCCGGCGTGACGACCAAGGACGGCGGCGACGCCGTGGCCGCGGTCGACAAGGCCCTGGGCATGTAACCGAGACCCGGGCCCCGGCACCCCGGGGCCCGCGCCTTCACCGGCAGCGGCGCAGGGCCGCCCGCCCCGCAGGTCCCTTCGGGCACCTGCCGGGCGCACCGCGTTCCCGGGGAACGCATCCGCTGCCCGGACTTACCGCACGTCGAGGGGAGTCGACGCGACGCAATGCTGAGTTTCATCACCGATTACAAAATCCCTGTCGGCGCGACGGCCAAGATCGTCGTCGACTGGATGCAGGCGAACCTGTCGGGCGTGCTGAACGCGCTGTCGGACGCGATCGAAACCATCATCCACGCGATCGAATGGCTGCTGCAAACCCCCTCGCCCATCGTCATCATCGCGGCCTTCGTCGCATTGACCTGGGTGCTGCAACGATCGTGGAAGACCTGCCTTCTGGTGCTTCTCGGCCTGCTCTTCATCCTGAACCAGGGCTATTGGGAAGAGACGACGCAAAGCCTGACGCTGGTGCTGGCCTCGTGCATCC
>DAIEJF010000131.1 GCA_027351005.1 Paracoccaceae bacterium
CCCGCACCGAGGCGCCGCGTCGGGTCGAGGATGATGCCGCGGCCTTTGTCGCCCCGCGTCCGCGCCAGGCGGGAACCCCTTCGCCCGAAGCGATGGCCCGCCTTGCCGCGGCCGTGAACAATCGCGCGCCCGCCGCCCCGCGCCCGGCCGCGCCGGCTCAAGCGGTGGCCCGCCCCGCAGCCCCGGCCGCCAAGCCCGCAGCCGACAAGCCGCGCTTTGGCATCAACTCTCTGATCAACCGGATGACCGGGCATGCCGCCGACCCGCAGCCCGAGCGGGCAGCGCCGCCGCGTGCACAGCCCCCGGTGACCCATTACGACGAAGAGCAAGACGCCGACCCCGAGCAGGACCGCATCGAGATTCCCGCCTTCCTTCGCCGGCAGGCCAACTGAACACGGTCACAACTTTTCGAACCGGGCCGGAGAAATCCGGCCCGTTTTCTTTTGTTTCCAACGATTTCGCAGGTGCAGAATCGGTGTTCGGCATGATCCCGCCAAGGTGTCGGGGCTGTGTTACATCCCGTTGCAAAGAGTGAGTTGAGTATCACGGGGGGGCTGAATATCTGACGCTTGTGGCATTTCGGGTGCCTCGTGACGGGAACGACTGCGGTGCAGAATTCGATCAAATCCCCGGTGACGTTCAGCGGCGTGGGCCTTCACACGGGCGCGCCCGTGCGCATGACCGTGCGGCCGGCCTCGGCGGATTACGGAATCTGGTTCAAGCGGACCGACCTCGTCAGCGGCGATCCGATGATTCCCGCGATCTGGGATGCCGTTGTGCCGTCGCGGCTTTGCACGCTGGTGGCCAACGCCTCGGGTGTTTCGGTCTCGACCATCGAGCACATCATGGCGGCGCTGGCCGGCTGTGGCATTCATAACGCGCTGATCGAGATCGACGGGCCGGAAGTGCCCATCCTCGATGGTTCGGCCATGCCCTTCGTCGAAGGCATCCTGTCGCGGGGCGTGCGCGCGCTTGCGGCACCGCTCAGGGCGTTCCGCATCCTGCGCAGTGTCGAAGTGCGCGAGGGCGAGGCAGTCGCGCGGCTGGACCCGGCGGTGACGCTGGAAATCGACTTTCGCATCGACTTTGCCGATGCCGCCATCGGACGGCAGGCGAAGGCGCTGAACATGGCCAATGGCGCCTTCGTGCGCGAACTTTGCGACAGCCGCACCTTCTGCCGCCAGTCGGACGTTGACGCCATGCGCGCCAACGGGCTGGCGCTTGGCGGCTCGCTCGACAACGCGGTTGTGGTCGACGGGCCGCTGGTGCTGACGCCCGGCGGGTTCCGCCATGCGGACGAAGCGGTGCGGCACAAGATGCTGGACGCGCTGGGCGACCTCGCGCTGGCCGGTGCGCCGATCCTGGGCCGCTATACCGGCACCCGGGCCGGCCACGCGCTGACCAACCGCCTGCTGCGCGCGCTCTTCGCCGACCCCGAGGCGTACCGCATGATCGACGTGGCGCCGGAACAGCGGGCGATGCTGCCGGGAATCGGGGTTCACCGGGCCGAGATTCCGGCCGTCGCCTGACCCGCGAAATCCGGGCAAAGGCGTTTTGCGCCCGGAATTTTTCTGTGCTAGGACACGGGCAGACACGGGCGGGACAACCGCCCGATCGGGCAAGAAACGCGGTGGGGTAGGCGGATCATGGCAGGCGACAGGTCTAGGGCGGCGCTGCTGGCGACATTTGCGCTCGTCACGGTGCTGGCCGGCTGCGGTGGCGGGTTCGGAAAATCCAAGCAGATCCCGACCGAGGACCTGACCGCCGAACAGATCTACAAGCGCGCCGAATACGAGCTGGAGACCAAGCGGGACTACAAGGCCGCCGCCAAGGACTTTGGCGAGGTGCAGCGGCTTTATCCCTATTCCGACTGGTCGAAGCGCGCGCTGATCATGGAAGCCTACGCCGATCATCAGGCCCGCAAATATGATGACAGCCGCGCGGCCGCGCAGCGGTTCCTTGATTTCTACCCGGCGGATGGCGATGCCGCCTATGCGCAATACCTGCTGGCGCTGAGCTATTACGACCAGATCGACGCGATCGGCCGGGATCAGGGCGTGACCTTCCAGGCGCTGCAGGCGCTGCGCAAGGTGATCGAGACCTATCCCAACAGCGATTATGCGCGTTCGGCCATGCTGAAGTTCGATCTGGCCTTCGATCACCTTGCCGCGAAGGAAATGGAGATCGGCCGCTACTACCTGAAGCGGGGCGATTACGCGGCGGCGATCAACCGGTTCCGGGTTGTGGTGGAACAGTACCAGACCACGACCTACACGCCCGAGGCGCTGGAACGGCTGGTGGAATGCTATCTGTCGCTGGGTCTCACGGATGATGCGCAGACCGCCGGGGCGATCCTGGGGCACAACTTCCAGTCCAGCCCGTTCTATCAGGATGCCTTCGTGCGCCTGAAGAACAAGGGTCTGGCGCCCGAGATGAAGCCGAAAAGCTGGCTCTCGCGCGTGTTCAGCGGCTCGGCCAAGACGAACCCGTAGGCCGGGGCCATGCTCCGCACCCTCGAAATCCGCGACCTGCTGCTGATCGAGCGGCTGGACCTGCAGTTCCAGCCCGGACTGAACGTCCTGACCGGCGAGACGGGGGCGGGCAAATCCATCCTGCTCGACGCGCTGGGCTTCGTGCTGGGTTGGCGCGGACGCGCGGATCTGGTGCGCGCGGGGGCGCAGCAGGGCGAGGTGACGGCGGTCTTCGATCTGGCGGCCGACCATCCCGCGCGCGTTGTTCTGGCCGAGGCGGGGCTTGAGGCGGAAGACGAGCTGATCCTCCGCCGAGTGAATACCGCCGAGTGGCGCAAGACCGCCTGGGTGAACGATCGGCGCACCTCGGGCGAGGTGCTGCGGGCGCTGTCGGATACGCTGGTGGAACTGCACGGCCAGCAGGATGACCGCGGCCTGCTGAATCCCCGCGGCCATCGCGACATTCTGGACGCGTTCGCGGGCGTGGGCGACCTGATCGCGGCCAGCCGCGCGCGCTGGCGCGACCTGTCCGCCGCCCGCCGCGCGCTGTCCGAGGCCGAGGCGGCACTGGCGGCCGTGCGTGCCGAAGAGGAATACCTGCGCCACGCGGTCGGTGAGCTGGACCGCCTGAACCCGCAGGCGGGCGAGGAGGCCGAGCTTGACGCCCGCCGCCGCCTGATGCAGGGCGCCGTGCGCATCCGCGAGGACATCGCGCGTGCGCAGGCCGCCCTTGGCCCGCAGGGGGTCGAGGGGTTGGTGCATGACGCGAGCCGCTGGCTGGGCGGGGCGGCGGACAAGGCCGAGGGACGGCTTGACGGCGCGCTTGCCGCGCTGGAGCGGCTGGCGATCGAACTGGGCGAGGCGCAGCAGGGCGTCGAGGAGTGCCTTGACGCGCTGGAGTTCAACCCCGCCGATCTTGAGGCCGCCGAAGAGCGGCTGTTCGCCATCCGGGCGCTGGCCCGCAAGCACGGCTGCCTGCCCGATGATCTGGCCGCCCATGCCGAGGGTTTGCGGCAGAAACTGGCGGCGCTGGACGGCGGGGCGAAGAACCTCGGCCGCCTTGCCGCCGCGGTCGAGGCCGCCGCAGCCGCCCATGCGGCTGCCTGCGCCGCGCTGACCGGCGCGCGTCGTGACGCGGCCGCTGCGCTTGATGCCGCCATGGCGGCCGAGCTGCCACCGCTGAAGCTGGAGCGGGCCACCTTCCGCACCGATGTCTCGGCCGCCGAGCCCGGCCCCGAGGGCGCCGATGCGGTGGCCTTCACGGTGGCCACCAACCCCGGCGCGCCGCCGGGGGCGCTGGACCGCATCGCCTCGGGGGGTGAATTGTCGCGGTTCCTGCTGGCGCTGAAGGTCTGCCTGACGCGGGGGCAGACCCCCGTGACGATGATCTTCGACGAGATCGACCGCGGCGTGGGCGGGGCCACAGCCGATGCGGTGGGGCGCAGGCTTCGGGCATTGTCGGCCGAGGCGCAGGTGCTGGTGGTGACCCATGCGCCGCAGGTGGCCGCGCAGGGCGCCCATCACTGGCGGGTGGAAAAGCGGGTGTCGGGCGGGATCACCACATCCACCGTGACGCCCCTGACCGCGCCCGATCGGGTGGACGAGATTGCCCGCATGCTTGCGGGCGACACCATCACCGATGCCGCCCGCGCCGCCGCGCGGGCCCTGCTGGCGGGATAGGCTAGCCCAGCAGGCGCGCCGTCATCTCGCCTAGATCGCGGCTGAGGCCGGGGGTGGTACGGATGCGGGCCAGCTCGGCCCGGATCAGCCCCTGCCGATCGGCATCGTAGCGGGTCCAGGTTTCAAAGGCCGTCGACATCCGCGCCGCGGTCTGCGGGTTCACCGGATCAAGCCGGATCAGCCAGTCCGCCAGCAGCCGGTAGGCCGCGCCCGAGGCGTGGTGGAACCCGGCATGATTGGCCGAAAGGGCCCCCAGAACGGCGCGGAAGCGGTTGGGGTTCTTCCAGTCGAAATCGGGGTGGCGCGTCAGCGCGGCGGCGGTGTCGGCCAGCCGGTCGGGCGCGGCCTCCAGCACCTGAAGGGTGAACCACTTGTCCATCACCAGGCGGTCGTGGCCCCAGCGGCGGGCGAAGGCGTCCAGTTCCCCGGCACCCGCCCCGATCGACAGCAGGCAGGCCAGCGCGCCCAGTTCCTCGGTCATGTTGTCGGCCTCGGCAAACTGGGCGCGGGCGCGGGCGCCGTTGTCGATCCGCGTCAGATAGGCCAGCGCCTGCAGCCCAAGCGCGCGTTGGCCTGCGCCCCGGGCGTCGTGCACATAGGGGCCGGGTACCGCCATCGCGGCATGCAGGTCGGCCAGCGCCCCGCGCAGGTGGGTGGCGATGGCGCCCGCCAGCCGTTCACGCGCCGCGTGGATGGCCGCCGGGTCTGGGGTGCGGCCGGCGGCGTGCAGGGTGTGGGCCATGTCGTCTTCCGACGGCAGCCGCAGCGCATAAGCCCGGAAGGCCGGATCAAGGCTGTCATCCCGCGCCACCCGAAGCAGTGCATCCAGGTATTCCGGCCCGGGTGCCGCGCCCTCGGTCACCATGTGCGACAGCACGTCCTTGGCCAGTGCGCGCCCGGCCTCCCACCGGTTGAAGGGGTCGGTGTCATGCGCCAGCAGGAAGGCGCGTTCCTCCGGCGTCGAGGCGCGCTCAAGCACCACGGGCGCCGAGAAATCCCGCAGGATCGACGGGATCGGCCGCGTGGCCAGCCCCTCGAACCGGAAGCTTTGGCGCGCCTCGGTCATTTCCAGCGTGGCGGTGGGCAGCACCTCGTCGCCGTTCGGGTTCAGAAGCCCGAGCGCAATCGGGATCACCCGCGGCGGCTTTTCGGGCTGGCCAGGCGTAGGCGCGGTTTCCTGCGTGAAATGAAGGGTGTAGCAGCCGTCCTTCCAGTCTTCCTCGACGCTCAGGCGGGGCGTGCCGGCATCGGTGTACCAGCGCTTGAACTGCGTCAGGTCGCGGCCCGTGGTGTCTTCGAACACCTTCAGCCAGTCCTCGATCGTCGCGGCCTGCCCGTCGTGGCGGCTGAAGTAGAGGTCAAGCGCCCGGCGATAGTCCTGCGGGCCCACAAGACGCTTGAGCATCCCGATCACCTCGGCGCATTTTTCGTAGACCGTCGCGGTGTAGAAGTTGTTGATTTCCTGATACATCCCGGGCCGGACGGGGTGGGCGAGCGGACCTGCATCCTCGCGGAACTGGCGCGCGCGGAGCGTCAGCACATCCTCGATCCGCTTGACCGGGGCCGAACGCATGTCGGCCGAGAACTGCTGATCGCGGAACACGGTCAGCCCTTCCTTCAGGCATAGCTGGAACCAATCGCGGCAGGTGATGCGGTTGCCGGTCCAGTTGTGAAAGTATTCATGCGCGATGATCGCCTCGATCCGGGCGAAGTCGTCGTCGGTCGCGGTCTCGGGCAGGGCCAGAACGTATTTGGAGTTGAAAATGTTCAACCCCTTGTTCTCCATCGCGCCCATATTGAAGTCATCGACAGCGACAATGTTGAAAATGTCCAAGTCGTATTCGCGGCCGTAGGTCTCTTCATCCCATGTCATCGACCGTTTCAGCGCACCCATCGCGTAGTCGCACTTGCCCTCGTCGCCCGGGCGGACCCAGATGTTCAATTCGACCTGCCGCCCCGATGCGGTGCGAAAGAAATCCGTGTGGCTGACCAGGTTCCCCGCCACGAGCGCGAACAGATAGGAGGGTTTCGGCCAGGGGTCGTGCCATTCGGCAAAACCGGGGCCCGCGCTGGTCGGGTCGCCGTTCGACAGTATGACCGGCGCGTCTGACTCGATCCGCACGGTGAAGGGGGCCATCACATCGGGCCGGTCGGGGTAGAAGGTGATCTTGCGGAACCCCTCTGCCTCGCATTGGGTGCAATACATGCCGCGCGAGATGTAGAGCCCTTCGAGCGCGGTGTTGGTCTCGGGCGAGATCTCGACCTCGGCGGCAAAGGTGAAGGGCCCCGCGGGCAGCGCCGCGGCCGGAATCGTCAGCCCGCGGTCGTCGGGCCGGGCGTCGAGCGGTGCTCCGTCGATGCTGGCCCGGATCAGCCGCAGATCCTCGCCATCCAGCCGCAGGTCATGCGCACCGGGGCGCGCGGGATTGGGCACGAAACGGATCTGCGACAGCACCCGTGTGGCGCGGGGCGACAGCTGGAAGGTCAGCGCCACCTGTTCCACCAGATGCGTGGGCGGCTGGTAGTCGGCCAGGGTGACGGTCTGGGGGCTGGCGTCCTTCATCGGGGTCTCCTGCGCTTGCGGGCATCAGCCTAGCGGCTGGCGACGCAGGCGCAAGGTGGGCGGCGGCAACTGCGGCCTTTACGCCGCCACCGG
>DAIEJF010000139.1 GCA_027351005.1 Paracoccaceae bacterium
GCAGCTTGCCGCGCGCGGCGTGACGGGCCAGCGCCTTCGGCCCGCCGCCCGCCGCAGCCAGCGCCGCGGCTTCCGCCGCACGGGCCAGAAGCGCCTCTTGCGCCGCGCGGTTGGCGCGGAAGCTGTCAGAGCCGGGCAGGATCTGGCTGGTCAGCCGCATCAGCCCGCCCCCACCAGTTCGCGCCCGATCAGCATCCGGCGGATCTCGCTGGTGCCCGCCCCAATCTCCATCAGCTTGGCGTCGCGGAAAAGCCGCGAGACGACCGAGTCGTTCAGGAATCCCGCGCCACCCATCGCCTGCACCGCCTGATGCGCCTGCACCATCGCCTGTTCGGAACAGTAGAGCACGCAGGCCGCCGCGTCGGCGCGCGTCACCGCGCCCCGGTCGCAGGCCTTGGCCACCTCGTACAGGTAGGCCCGCGCGGTATTCATTGCGGTGTACATGTCGGCAATCTTGGCCTGCATCAGCTGGAAATTCCCGATCGGCTGGCCGAACTGCCTGCGCTCGCGCGCATAGGGCACCACCTCGTCCAGACAGGCCGCCATGATCCCGGTGCCGATCCCCGACAGCACCACCCGTTCATAGTCGAGCCCCGACATCAGCACGCGGACGCCCTTGCCCTCGGTGCCCAGCACGTTCTCGAAAGGCACCTCGGCATTCTCGAAGATCAGCTCGCCCGTGTTCGACCCCCGCATCCCCAGCTTGTCGAAATGCGCCCCCTGGGTGAAGCCCCGTATCCCCTTCTCGACGATGAAGGCCGTGATCCCCTTTGATCCCGCCTCGGGGTCGGTCTTGGCGTAGACCACCAGCACATCGGCATTCGGCCCGTTGGTGATCCAGTATTTCGACCCGTTCAGCACATAGTAGCCGTTGCGCCTCTCGGCCCGAAGCTGCATCCCCACCACGTCCGAGCCCGCGCCCGTCTCGCTCATGGCCAGCGCGCCCACATGTTCGCCGCTGACCAGCCGCGGCAGGTATTTGCGTTTCTGCTCCTCCGACCCGTTCAGCCGGAGCTGGTTGACGCAGAGGTTGGAATGCGCCCCGTAGCTGAGCGAGACCGAGGCCGAGACGCGCGCCACCTCCTCGATCGCGACGCTATGCGCCAGATAGCCCAGCCCGCTGCCGCCATATTCCTCGGGCACGGTGATCCCGTGCAGGCCAAGCGCGCCCATCTCGGCCCAAAGCTCGGGGGGAAAGACGTTCTCGCGGTCGATCTTCGCGGCCATGGGCTTCAGCCGCTCCTGCGCCCAGGCGTGAACCGTCTCGCGCAGCGCGGCCACGTCCTCGCCAAGGTCGAATGTCATCGACGCGGTGAACATGCTCTTCTCCCCCGGATTATTTGAACATCTGTTCAATTGTTGCGGGGAAACCGAGTCGCGTCAAGCGGCGGATGGTCGCCGCGCGCCCCGGCTTTCTTTCTGGCCCAAATATCCCCGCCGGAGGCCTCGATTTTTCACCGAAAAAGCGGTCTGAATTTTCGCAGAAAATTCATTCAAGCCAAACCGTTACACGCCCATCTGAAAGCGGCGGCCCACCTCGTCGCGCAGGATGCGGGCGATCTGCGCGCAATCGTCCAGGCTGAAGGTCAGCGGCAGCCGCATGTCGATCAGCCCCGCCAGCACCCGGTCGGTCTGCGCCAGGCTCTGGGTCGGCGCATAGCGCCAGCTGTCGTAGCGCGAGGTGAAGGCCACGGGCTCGGCCGCGCCGAACCACTTCAGCTCCACCCCCCGCGCGGCGGCGCGCGCGACGACATCCTGCACCGCCGCCGCCCCCCAGCCCGCCAGCCGGAACTGGAAGGACGAGCCCACGAAGCGCTCGTCCTCGGGACGGGCGATCAGAGTCAGGCCGGGCGTATCGGCAAGCCCCGCCTCGACCACGCGGTAGCGGTCGTTCCAGGCGGCGCATTGCGCGGCCAGGCGGCGCAGTTGCGGCCGCAGGATCGCGGCGCGCAGATTGTCCATCCGGCCCGAGACATTGGGCGTGGTCCAGCGCAGCGTCTCGAACGCCTCGGGCGGCGGGGCGGCGCGGTGGCGGGCGTAAAGCATGTAGCTGCCCGACAGCATGATCGCCCGCGCCATCACCTGCACATCGTCCGACACCAGCAGGCCGCCCTCGCCCGAGTTCATGTGCTTGTAGGTCTGCGTCGAATAGCAGCCCACCAGCCCGTGCCGGCCTGAAGGCACTCCGCGCCAGGCCGCACCCATCGTATGCGCGCAATCCTCGATCACCGTGACGCCCGCCGCGCGGCAGATCGCCATCAGACGGTCCATGTCGCAGATGTGGCCGCGCATGTGGCTGAGCATCAGCACCTTCGCCCCGGTGGCCGCGGCCTGCGCTGCCAGATGGTCGAGGTCGATCACCAGATCCTCGGTCACCTCGACGAAGACGGGCACCGCGCCGACCGCGGCAATGGCGCCCGGCACCGGGGCCAGCGTGAAGGCGTTGGTCAGCACCCGCGCGCCGGGCTGCACGCCCACCGCACGCAGCGCGCATCCCAGCGCATAGCCGCCCGAGGCCACGGCCAGGCAGTAGCGCGCGCCGGTCGCGGCGGCGAACTCCTCCTCCAGCAAGGCCGCCTCGGCCACCTCGCCCGGACCCACGTTGTAGCGGTGCAACCGCCCGTGGCGCATCACGGCCACCGCGGCGGCGATGGCGTCCTCGGGGATCGGCTCTTGCTGGGTGAAGGCGCCGGTGAAGATTTCGGGTTGCGTGCTGTCCATGGCGGTCCTCAGGGCAGAAGCCGGTCGGCGAGGTCGTACAGGTCGTCGTAACGGTCCAGCAGCGCCTCGGGCGCGTGGCGGGCGACGCCCTGCCCCTCGGGCCCGAAGGTGACCAGAACCGACGGGATGCCCGCCGCGCGCGCGGTGGCGCGGTCGGTCAGCGTGTCGCCCACAAGGATCGCGCGCCCGGCCACGCCGCCGGCGCGGCGCACGGTTTCATCCAGCGGCCGGGGATCGGGCTTGCGCACGGGCAGCGTGTCGGCCCCCACCAGCGCATCGAAGGCGCCGCGGATGCCCAGCCGGCGCAGCAGTTCCTCGGCCAGACCCTCGGGCTTGTTGGTGCAGATGCCCACCCGCCAGCCCGCCGCGCGGAACCGTTCCACCGCCGCCATCGCGCCGGGGTAAAGCGTGGTCTCGCGGTCGATGACCTCGGCATAGGCGGCCAGCAGCGCGGGATAGTGCGCGTCCACCATCGCCTCGGTCCAGTCGAGCCCGAGCCGGGCGAAGCCCAGCCGCAGCATCGCCCGGCCGCCCTGAAAGGCGGTCAGGGCATCCGGCCCGGGGGCCAGCACGTCGCCGTGGCCCAGGGTGCGGAAACAGGCATTGGCGGCGGCGATCAGGTCGGCCGAGGTATCGGCAAGCGTGCCGTCGAGGTCGAAGACGATGGTGCGCACGGGGGAATCCTCCGGCGCGCACATTCCCCGACCGGCCGGGCCGATGCAACACGCTGTAAGGACATTTGATGCCGGCCCGGGTTGCGGCACCGCCCCCTTCCGGTAAAACCGCGGCAATCGAGCAGAAAGAGTGACCCATGCCCATTTCCCTCATCATCCTCGCCGCCGGACAGGGCACGCGGATGAATTCCGACCGGCCCAAGGTGCTGCACGCGGTGGCGGGCGCGCCGCTTCTGGTTCATGCGATGGCGGCCGGGGCGGCGCTGGCGCCCGAGCGCACGGTGGTGGTGGCCGGGCACGGCGCCGATGCGGTGCGCGCCGCGGCGCTGGCGCAGGACGAGACGGCGACGGTCGTGGTGCAGGCCGAACAGCTTGGCACGGCCCATGCGGTGGCGCAGGCGCTGCCCGCGCTGGCGGGCTTTGCGGGCGATGCGATCGTCCTTTATGGCGACACGCCCTTCATCCGCCCCGAGACGCTGGAGGCGATGGTGGCCGCGCGGGCGCGCCACGCGGTCGTGGTGCTGGGCTTCGAGGCGGCCGACCCCGGCCGCTACGGCCGCCTGATCGCGCAGGGCGAGACGCTGGCGCGGATCGTGGAGTTCAAGGATGCAACGCCTGAAGAACGCGCCGTACCCCTTTGCAACAGTGGCGTGATCTGCGCTGATGCCGGGCTTCTGGGCGAGCTGGTCGCCGCGGTCGGCAACGCCAATGCCGCGGGCGAATACTACCTGACCGACATCGTCGAACTGGCGCGCGCGCGCGGGTTGTCGGCGGGCGTCGTGCTCTGCCCCGAGGCCGAGACGCTGGGCGTGAACACCCGCGCGCAACTGGCCGCGGCCGAGGCCGCCTTCCAGGCCCGCGCCCGCGCCGAGGCGCTGGAGACCGGCGTGACCCTGACCGCGCCCGAGACCGTCTTCTTCGCCTGGGATACCGTCATCGGCCGCGACGCGGTGGTGGGGCCGCATGTCGTCTTCGGCCCCGGCGTCACGGTGGAATCGGGCGCCGAGATCCGCGCCTACTGCCATCTGGAAGGCTGCCACATCAGCCGCGGCGCAACCGTTGGCCCCTTCGCCCGGCTGCGCACCGGCGCCGAACTGGCCGAGGATGTGCATGTGGGCAACTTTGTCGAGATCAAGAACGCCATCCTTGACGAGGGCGTGAAGGTCGGCCACCTCACCTATCTGGGCGACGCGCATGTGGGCGAGCAGACGAACATCGGCGCGGGCACCATCACCTGCAATTATGACGGCGTCTTCAAGCACCGGACAGAGATCGGCGCCCGCGCCTTCATCGGGTCGGACACGATGCTGGTGGCCCCGGTGACGGTGGGCGATGGCGCGATGACGGCCACGGGGTCGGTCATCACCCGCGACGTGCCCGCCGCGGCGCTGGCGGTGGCGCGCGCCCCGCAGGTGGTGAAGGAGGGCTTCGCCGCGAAATTCTTCGCCCGCCTCCGGGCGCTCAAGGCGCAGCAGAAGGGGAACGGCTGATGTGCGGGATTGTCGGCGTTCTGGGCGACCACGAGGTCGCGCCGCTGCTGGTGGAATCGCTCAAGCGGCTAGAATACCGCGGCTATGACAGTGCCGGGATCGCCACCGTCAACGGCGGGCGGCTGGACCGGCGCCGCGCGGTGGGCAAGCTGGTGAACCTGTCGGACCTTCTGGTGCATCAGCCGCTGGCGGGCAAGGCCGGGATCGGGCACACCCGCTGGGCCACCCATGGCGGGCCCACGGTGAAGAACGCGCACCCCCACCGCGCAGGCCCGGTGGCGGTGGTGCATAACGGGATCATCGAGAATTTCCGCGAACTGCGCGCCGAACTGGCGGCGGCGGGGGCGGCCTTCGAATCCGAGACCGATACCGAAACCGTGGCGCTTCTGACCGCGCGCTACATGGCCGAAGGCTTTGCCCCGCGCGAGGCGGCGGCCAAGACGCTGGGCCGGCTGCACGGGGCCTTCGCGCTGCTCTTCCTGTTCGAGGGTGAGGACGACCTGATGATCGCCGCCCGCAAGGGCTCGCCGCTGGCCGTGGGCCACGGCACGGGCGAGATGTTCGTAGGCTCGGACGCGATCGCGCTGGCGCCGATGACCAACCGCATCACCTATCTGGAGGAGGGCGATTACGCCTTCGTCACCCGCGCGGGGGCAGAGATCTTCGACGCCGCGGGACGCCGGGCGAACCGCGCCGAGGCGCGCATCGAGATCGAGGCCACGCGGATCGAGAAGGGTGGCCACAAGCATTTCATGGCCAAGGAGATCGCCGAACAACCGGTGGTGATCGCCGATGCCCTGCGCCATTACCTGACCAGCGAGGGCGATCGGCTGTCGCTGCCCGCGGGTGTCGATTTCACGGCGGTGGACCGGGTGGTGATGGTGGCCTGCGGCACCGCGTCTTATGCCTGCCAGGTTGCGAAATACTGGTTCGAACAGATCGCCGGGCTGCCGGTGGACGTGGATATTGCCAGCGAGTTCCGCTACCGCGAGCCGCCACTGTCGCCCGCCTCCTGGGCGCTGTTCGTCAGCCAGTCGGGCGAAACCGCAGACACGCTGGCCGCGCTGCGCCATACGCGCGACAAGGTGGGCAAGGTCGTTTCGGTGGTCAATGTCGCCACCTCGTCGATCGCGCGGGAAAGCGATCTGGCGCTGCCCATTCTGGCGGGGGTGGAAGTGGGCGTGGCCTCGACCAAGGCCTTCACCTGCCAGTTGACGGTGCTGGCGCTTCTGGCGCTGAAGGCCGCGCAGGACCGTGGGCGGCTTGCCCCCGCGGCGCTGGCCGCGCATCTGGCCGCGCTGCAAAGCCTGCCGGGGCTGATGAACCACGCGATGGGCCTGAACGCCGAGATCGCGGCACTGGCGGGCCCGCTGGCCGAGGCGCAGGATGTGCTGTTCCTGGGCCGCGGGCCGATGTATCCGCTGGCCCTGGAAGGCGCCTTGAAACTGAAGGAAATCAGCTACATCCACGCCGAAGGTTATGCATCGGGCGAACTAAAGCACGGGCCCATCGCGCTGATCGACAGCCATGTGCCGGTGATCGTTCTGGCGCCGCGCGACGCGCTGTTCGACAAGACCGTGTCGAACATGCAAGAGGTGATGGCCCGGCAGGGCCGCGTGCTGCTGATTTCCGACGCCAAGGGCGTGGCCGAGGCGGGCGACGGGGTCTGGAAGGCGCTGACGCTGCCCGAGGTGCCGCCGCTGGTCGCGCCGATCCTCTATGCGCTGCCCGCGCAACTGCTGGCCTATCACACCGCCATCGCCAAGGGCACCGATGTGGACCAGCCCCGCAACCTGGCCAAATCCGTGACGGTGGAATGATGGACACCCTGGCCACATGAACGGGCGCAGCCATGACGCTTGACGAGGCTCTTGCCTGCTTGCGCGCTGCAGGCGATCCGGCCCGCGCCGCCGAGGCCGCCGCCTATCACAAGGCCCCCCGTATCTATCTGGGGGTCAGCGTGCCCGTCATCACCGACATGGCGAAGGGCTGGCGCGCAGGCCTTTCGGTCGAGGACCGGGTGCGGCTGGCTGCCGGGCTCTGGGACAGTGACATCCACGAGGCGAAGGTGGCGGCCGCCAAGCTGCTGACCCAGGCGCGGCTGCGCCCCGATGACGGGGCCTGGGCGCTGATCGCCGGCTGGGCGCCGGGCTTCGATGGCTGGGCCGTCGCCGACCATGCCTGCGACGCGGGGGCGCGGCGGCTGGTGGCCGACCCTTCGCGGCTTGATCTGGTAGAGGGCTGGACAACCCACCCCAACAAATGGACCCGCCGCGCCGCGCTGGTCATCACCCTGCCCTGGACCAAGCTGCCCTTCCCCAAGCCCACGGACGAGGCGATCCGTGACCGCGTGCTGAGCTGGGCCGCGGGCTATGTGGCCGACCCCGACTGGTTCATCCAGAAGGCTGTGGCCTGGTGGCTGCGCGATCTGTCGAAACACGCGCCCGACCGCAGCCGCGCCTTCCTGGCCGCGCATGGCGCGCGGATGAAGCCCTTTGCCCGCGCCGAAGCCGCCCGGCACCTGCCGCGGGATGCGACCTTTGGCGACTTGCCCCCGCCCGCGCCCGGGTTTACCTCTGACGCATGACCGCGCCCCTGATCGATCCCTTCGCCCGTGCCATCACCTACCTTCGGGTTTCGGTGACAGACCGCTGCGACTTCCGCTGCGTCTACTGCATGTCGGAACACATGCAGTTCCTGCCCAAGGCCGACCTGCTGACCCTGGAGGAACTTGACCGGCTGTGTTCGGCCTTCGTCGAGATGGGGGTGGAGAAGCTGCGCATCACCGGCGGCGAGCCGCTGGTGCGGCGCGGGATCATGACCTTCTTCCGCGCCATGTCGCGCCACCTTGCCTCGGGCGCGCTCAAGGAACTGACGCTGACCACCAACGGCTCGCAACTGGCGAAACATGCGGCCGAACTGGCCGATTGCGGGGTGCGACGCGTCAATGTCTCGCTCGATACGCTGGATGCGGCCAAATTCGCCGAGATCACCCGCTGGGGCCGCCTGCCGCAGGTGCTCGATGGCATTGCCGCCGCCCGCGCCGCGGGGCTGAAGGTGAAGATCAACGTGGTTGCGCTGAAAGGCGTGAACGAGGACGAGCTGTTCAGCCTCACCCGCTGGTGCGCCGACGAAGGCCATGATCTGACCTTCATCGAGGTCATGCCGATGGGCGATCTGGGCGAGGAAGACCGGCTGGACCAGTACTGGCCGCTGTCGGACCTGCGCGCGCGGCTGGCCGAACGCTACACGCTGACCGACCTGACCGATCGCACCGGGGGCCCCGCGCGCTATGTGCGGCTGGCGGAAACCGGCCAGCGCATCGGCTTCATCACGCCCCTGACCCACAATTTCTGCGAAAGCTGCAACCGCGTGCGGCTGACCTGCACGGGCGAGCTTTACATGTGCCTGGGCCAGGAAGACCGCGCCGACCTGCGCGCGCCGCTGCGCGCCAGCCCCGACGACGCGCCCCTGCGCAGCGCCATCCGCGCGGCGATCACCCGCAAGCCCAAGGGCCACGACTTCGACTACAGCCGCCAGACCGTGCGCGGCCAGATGAGCCGCCACATGAGCCATACCGGAGGATGATGGGGGGCCGAGCCCCCCACCCGCCCGCCGCCCGCCCTACGCCGCAGGCATCCGGCTTTCCACCATCTCGGCGTACCAGCTCGATCCGAACGGGATCGCGTTGTCGTCGAAGTTGTACTTCGGGTGGTGCACCATCGCGGTATCGCCGTTGCCCAGGAAGATATAGGCGCCAGGGCGCGCGTTCAGCATGTAGCTGAAATCCTCGGAGCCCATCATCGGGGCCACGTCGGCGTCCACCGCGCCCGACACGCGCCGGGCGGCGGCGATGGCAAAATCGGTGTTCGCCGGGGCGTTCATCGTCACCGGATAGCCGCGGCGGTATTCCATCTCGACCGTGGCGCCATAGGCGGCGGCCGTGTTTGCGACGATCGCCTTGATCCGGTCCTCCACGAAATCCTGCACGGCGGGGTCCATCGTGCGGATCGAGGCCCGCAGCAGCACCGAATTCGGGATGACGTTGAACGCCTCGCTCTCGCTGCGGAAGGTGCAGACCGAAACGACGACCTGCTTCAGCGGGTCCACGTTGCGGCTGGCCACGGTCTGCAGCGCGATCACGATCTGGCTGGCCACGACGACCGGGTCGATGCAGTCATGCGGCTTGGCGGCATGGCCGCCCTTGCCCACCACGGTGCATTCGAACTGGTCGGCCGCCGCCATCATCGCGCCGGGGCGGATCGCGAAATGGCCCACCGGGATGCCGGGCATGTTGTGCATGCCATAGACCTCCTGCACGCCGAAGCGGTCCATCATCCCGTCTTCCACCATCTCGCGGCCACCGCCGCCGCCCTCTTCCGCGGGCTGGAAGATCACGACGCAGGTGCCATCGAAATTGCGCGTCTCGGCCAGGTATTGCGCGGCGCCCAGCAGCATGGTGGTGTGCCCGTCATGGCCGCAGGCATGCATCTTGCCGGGCACTTTCGAGGCATAGTCGACCCCGGTCGCCTCGATGATCGGCAGCGCGTCCATGTCGGCGCGCAGGCCCACGACGCGCCCCGAGGCATTGGTCCTGCCCCGGATCACCCCCACCACGCCGGTGCGCCCGATCCCTTCCACCACCTCGTCGCAGCCGAATTCGCGCAACTTCGCGGCCACGATCCCGGCGGTGCGGTGCACCTCGAACAGCAGTTCCGGGTTCTCGTGGAAATCGCGGCGCAGGGCGGAAAGTTCCGGCAACAGCTCGGCAAAACGGTTCTTTACAGGCATGCGTGTCTCCCTCGGCCGGTGGCACCCGGCGCATCACGGGCGCCACCGTCGCGCAAATCCCGGGGCGCCGCAACACCCCGCGACCTGCATTTTCGGTCGGAAAATATCCTCGGGGGTGAATGCGGCGCAGCCGCAGAGGGGGCAGACAGCCCCCTGCCTGCTACAGCGCGGGCCCGCTCGCCAGCGCCGATCCATCCGCGAAGCGTGAAAAGCGGAACCGCGTCAGGTCATGTCCGGGGGGCTGGCCGGTGACCAGATCGGCCACCACCCGCCCAAAGCCGGGCCCGATGCCGAAGCCATGCCCGCTCATCCCCGTGGCCACGGTCAGGCCCGGCAGGCCGGGCACATGGTCGACCACCGGCACGACATCGGGCATCGTGTCGATCATCCCGGCCCAGGCGGTTGCGATCTGCGGCCGGCCAAGCGCGGGAAAGGCCCGGGCAAAGGCCGTCTGCACCCGCCCCAGTGCCGCCATGTTCGGCCGCGGATCAAGGATGCGCACCGCCTCGAAGGGCGACGGCCGGTCCAGCGCCCAGGCGCGCGGCGTGCGCCAACCGTCGGGGTAGCCCGCGGGGGCCAGTGGCAGGTAGCGGCGACCGAAGGGGTTTGCCCACACCTCGGGCAGGAAGGCGCGCAGGTTGCGAAAGGCGTCTGGGCCCAGGTAGAATTCGTGGAAATCCCCCGGCGCGATCGAATAGCCCCCATCGAGCCTGCGGCGGAAGGCAAAGGCCCCGTCGGTCATGGCACCGGGAAAGATTTCGGGCATCGGCACGGTCTGCGCCACGGTGGAGATCACCGAAAGCTGCGGGATCGTGGCGCCGTTCGCGCGTAGGAACAGCGATGACCAGGCGCCGCCCGCCAGCACCACCGCGTCGCAGGCCACCGGGCCGCGTTCGGTCACGACGCCCGCGACACGGCCCGCCACCCGCTCGATCCCGCGCACCGCGCAGCCCTCGACCACCGTGACGCCGCGCCGCGCGGCCGCCGCCGCCAGCGCGGGCACCGCGATCCAGGGTTCGGCCCGCCCGTCCGACGCGGTCCAGAGCCCGCCCTTCAGCCCCCCGGGCCAGGCATCTGCCGCGCCGGGCAGCATCGCGCGCACCTCGGCCGCGGTCAGCAGCCGCGTATCCAGCCGATGCGCGCGCGCCAGCTCCATGAAGGCGTCATGGTCGGCCTGGTCCTTTTCCGTCCGCGCGACGTAAAGCACGCCGGTGCGGCGAAAGCCCAGATCGGCCTCGGCCTCGGCGGCCAGGCCGTCCCACATCCGGCTGGCCTCGATCATGATCGGCAGTTCCGCGGCATCGCGGCCCTGCTGGCGCACCCAGCCCCAGTTGCGGCTGGATTGCTCGCCCGCGATCCGGCCCTTTTCGCAGAGCACCACCGCAAGGCCGCGCGCCCGCAGGTGCCAGGCGGTCATGACCCCGATGACGCCGCCGCCAATGACCACGACATCCGCCTTGGGCGGCAGCGGCCCCGTGAAGCGCGCCGGGCTGACGGCGGTGATCGGGAAGGCCATCGCCTAGGCCGCCAGCCGCGCGACGAGGCGGCGCATGAACGCCTGCCCGGCATCGAACTGCGCCAGGCTCAGCCATTCGTCGGGCTGATGCGCCTGGGCGATGTCGCCGGGGCCACAGACCACGGCGGAATAGCCCGCGTCCTGGAACTGCCCGGCCTCGGTGCCGTAGCTGACCACCCCGGTGGCATTGTCACCGGTCAGGATGCGCACCAGCGCCTCGGCCGCGCCATCGGTCTCGGGGCGCAGGGGGGGCACCTGAAAGCGGCGCGTCAGGGTGATGCCCGCCTCGGGGCGCACGGCCTTCATCGCGGCCTCGACCTTCGCGACCTCGGCCACATAGGCGTCTTCCCAGTCCTTGGGGTCTTCGCCCGGCACCACGCGGAAGCCCAGATCGAAGCGGCAATCCTTGGCGGTGATGTTGGCCGCGGTACCACCCTGGATGACCCCGACATGGGTGGTGGTGTAGGGCGGCTCGAACATCGCGGCCAGCGCGCCGGGCGTGCGCGCCGCGGCCGTCTCGTTCATCCGGTTGGCCCAGTCGATCAGCCGCGCGGCCTCCATCACCGCCGAGACACCCGTGTGCGGGATCGAGGAATGCACCTCGAAGCCGCGCACATCGGTGAAGAAGCCGGTG
>DAIEJF010000150.1 GCA_027351005.1 Paracoccaceae bacterium
GCGCAAGCTTGCGGAAAACATCACCTTCGAACGCTACGCGGCGGCGATCCCCTCTTGACCGGGGGCGGCGGCGGCCCACGTCAGGGGGGCCGCCGCGGGGACCGAGGATGACCGACACGATCGAGATCGCCGTTCTGAACCGGGTCTCGGACCTGACGGCAGAGGAGTGGGACGCCTGCGCCAACCCCGGCGGCGGGCGGCCCGAAGACCCGTTCACCACGCATCGCTTCCTGACGGCGCTGGAACGCTCGGGTTCGGTCGGCGCAGGCACCGGCTGGACGCCGCGGCCGATGGTGGCACGCCGGGACGGGCGGATCATCGCGGTGGCGCCCCTTTACCTCAAGGGGCACAGCCAGGGCGAATACATCTTCGATTTCAACTGGGCCCATGCCTATGAACAGGCGGGCGGGCGCTATTACCCCAAGTTGCAGGTGGCGGTGCCCTTCACGCCCGCGACCGGGCGGCGGTTCCTCTGTGTCCCGGGCGAAGACGAGCCGGGCCGTGCCGCGCTGGTGCAGGGGCTGGTGAACCTGGCCGAGCGGAACCGGCTGTCGTCGGCCCATGTCACCTTCTGCACCGCGGACGAGGCCGCGGCGGGTGCGGCGCTTGGGCTGATGCCGCGCGTCACGCAGCAGTTCCACTGGGCCAACGCAGGCTATGGCAGCTATGACGACTTTCTGGGCACGCTCGCCTCGCGCAAGCGCAAGGCGCTGCGGAAAGAGCGCGCCACGGCGCAGGGCTTTGGCGGAACGATCGTTCGGCTGACGGGCGACGAACTGCGGCCCGACCACTGGGATGCGTTCTGGCAGTTCTATCTGGATACCGGCAGCCGCAAATGGGGCACGCCCTACCTGACCCGCGCCTTCTTCGACGAGATCCACGCCACGATGCGCGACGACATCCTGCTGGTGCTGGCCGAACGGGACGGGCGCTGGGTGGCGGGGGCGCTGAACTTCATCGGGCGGCAGGCGCTTTACGGCCGCTACTGGGGCTGCATCGAGGATCACCCCTGCCTGCATTTCGAACTGTGCTATCATCAGGCCATCGATCATGCGATCGCCATGGGCCTGCCTCGGGTCGAGGCCGGGGCGCAGGGCGAACACAAGCTGGCCCGCGGCTATCTGCCCGCGGCGGTGCATTCGCTGCACTGGATCGCCGATCCCGGCTTTGCCCGCGCTGTCGCCCGGTTTCTCGAGGCCGAGCGCAACGCGGTGGACGAGGAAATCGAGGTGCTGACCGCCTATGGCCCCTTCCGCCGGGGCACGCGGCAGCAGGAGGAGGAACAGGACTGATGCCCCCCGAACTGTTGAACGAAGAGGCCCGCGCCGCCGCTCTGCCCGCGCTGGGCGACACCGGCTGGGGCGCGGTCGAGGGCCGCGACGCCATCCGCAAGGTGTGGAAATTCCGCAATTTCGTGGAAGCCTGGGGGTTCATGACCCAGGCGGCCATCGTGGCGGAAAAGCTGAACCACCACCCCGAATGGCGCAATGTCTACAATGTGGTGGATGTCACGCTGACCACCCACGACTGCGGCGGGCTGAGCGATCTGGACCTGAAACTGGCCCAGCGGATGGACCGCATGGCAGGCGAGGCCGCGGTGCAGAGGGATCTGGCACAGCCGATCGAATGCCTGTGCCAGATCCGGGCGCGCGGGGCCTGATCCGCTCAGATCGCGGCCAGCATCGATTCACCGCCCGACAGGTCGCAGACGCCGGGGTTTTCCTCGGCGTGCATCACCTGTACGGTGCCGTCGACGACATAGATCGCGTACCGCTTCGAGCGGTCCACCAGCCCGCGCGAGGGCGCGGTGAAATGCATCCCCACCGCCTTGGTGAAGGCGCAGGTGGCATCGCCCAGCATGGCGATCCCGGCGGCGGTGGCGCCGGTCGACTTGCCCCAGGCGTCCAGCACGAATGGGTCGTTCACCGACAGGCAGTAGATCGCGTCCACGCCTTTCGCGTCGAACCCGGCCTTGGTGCGGATGAAGCTGGGCACATGCGACGTGGTGCAGGTGCCGGTGTAGGCGCCGGGCAGCGCAAAGATCACCACCTTGCGGCCCTTGGTCAGTGACGACAGCGCCACCTCTTCGGGGCCGTCCGTGCCCATGCGTACCAGCGTCGCCTCGGGCAGGCGGTCACCTACGGAAATCGTCATCAGTTCATCCTCGCGTTGCGTTTCCTGACGGAAGGCATATAGCCTCGCCGCGGCGAGGGGCCAGAGGTTTCGGAGGGGCGCATGGCGGGCATTGTGGTGATCGGTGCGGGTCAGGCGGCGGCCGCGCTGGTGGCGAAACTGCGGGCGCTGGGGCATGCGGGCCCGCTGACGCTGGTGGGCGACGAACCCGTTGCGCCCTATCAGCGGCCGCCGCTGTCCAAGCAATACCTGCTGAAGGAGATGGCGCTGGACCGGCTGTTTCTGCGCGGCGACAGTTTCTATGCCGAACAGGGCATCACCCTGCGCCTTGGCGCCCCGGTGACCGCCATCGACCGCGCCGCCAGGACCGTGACGGTAGGTGACGCGGTGCTGGCCTATGACCAGCTTGCCCTGACCACGGGATCGACCCCGCGCCGCCTGCCCGCGGCGATCGGCGGCGATCTGGCGGGCGTCTATACCGTGCGGACGCTGGCCGACGTGGATGCGATGGAACCCGAATTCCGCCCCGGTCGCCGCGTGCTGATCGTGGGGGGCGGCTACATCGGGCTCGAGGCCGCGGCGGTGGCGGCCAAGCTGGGGCTGTCGGTGACGCTGGTCGAGGCCGCGCCGCGCATCCTGCAACGGGTGGCGGCGCCCGAGACCTCGGATTATTTCCGCGCCGTCCATGCCGCGCATGGGGTGACGATCCTTGAAGGTACGGGGCTGGCCCGTCTGCTGGGCGCGGAGCGTGTCAGCGGCGCGGTGCTGGCCGACGGGCGCGAGATTGCGGCCGATTTCGTCATCGTGGGGGTGGGCATCACGCCGAACACGGCGCTGGCGCAGGCGGCGGGACTGGCGATCGACAACGGGATTGCCACCGATGCGCAAGGCCGCACCTCGGACCCGGCGATCTGGGCGGCGGGGGATTGCGCCTCGTTCCCGTGGAAGGGCGGACGGCTGCGGCTGGAAAGCGTGGGCAATGCGATCGACCAGGCCGAGGTGGTGGCCGAAAACATGCTGGGCGCGGGCAAGGACTATGTGGCCCAGCCGTGGTTCTGGTCGGACCAGTATGACGTGAAGCTGCAGATCGCCGGGCTGAACACCGGATACGACCGCATCGTCACCCGGCGCGAGGGCGAGGCGGTCTCGTTCTGGTATTACGCCGGGCCAACCCTGCTTGCGGTCGACGCGATGAACGACCCGCGCGCCTACATGATCGGCAAGCGGCTGATCGAAATGGGGAAATCGCCCGACCCCGCGACCGTCGCCGACCCCGCGTCGAACCTCAAGGCGCTGTTGAAGGCGTGAGGATCATCGGCGGCACCCATCGCGGCCTGCATCTGGCCGAGGTCGGCCGCGGCGATGCGGCGGCGCATCTGCGCCCCACCGCAGACCGCGTGCGCGAGGCGATCTTCAACCTGCTCATCAACGGCGGGCACGGCAACCCGGTTCCCGGCGCGCGGGTTCTGGACCTGTTTGCGGGCACCGGCGCGCTGGGGCTCGAGGCCCTGTCGCGCGGTGCGGCGCGGGTGACGCTGGTCGATGACGGCGCCGCCGCGCGCGCCCTGATCCGCCGCAACATCGAGCTGATGCGGGCGATGGGGGTGACCGACCTCTACCGCCGCGATGCGACCCGGCTGGGCGAGAACCGCGGCGCGCCCTTCACGCTGGTCTTTCTGGACCCGCCCTACGGCAAGGGGCTGGGTGAACGCGCGCTGGCCTCCGCGGTCGAGGGCGGCTGGATCGCGCCGGGCGCCATGGTGGTCTGGGAAGAGGGCGCCGCCCCCGCCCCGCCCGAGGGGTTCCAGATGCTCGACCAGCGCAAATACGGCGATACCGTCGTCACCCTTCTGCGCGCACCGGAGGCCGCATGACCCGTTTCGCTGCCGTGATCTTTGACTGCGACGGGGTGCTGGTGGACAGCGAGCCCGCCGCCTTCGACCTGCTGGCCGAAGAGCTGTCGGCCCACGGCCTTCAGATGCCGCGCGCCGAGATGGAGACGACCTTCATCGGCGGCACCATCCGCGATGTCTGGCAGAAGGCGCGGGCGCTGGGTGTGGGGTTTCCCGACGATTGGGTCGAGGCGTTCTACGCCCGGCTTTACGCCCGTCTGGCCGAAGGCACCGCGCTGATCCCGGGGGTCGAGGCGGTGCTGGACGCGCTGGATGCCGCGGGCATTCCCTATGCCGTCGGATCGAACGGGTCCGACCACAAGATGCAGGTGACATTGGGCCAGCATCCGCGGGTGATGGCGCGGCTGCGGGGGCGGCTGTTCTCTGGCCAGACGCTGGGCACACCCAAGCCGCACCCCGGCCTGTACCTGCACGCCGCCGCCGCGCTGGGGGTGGACCCCGCCGCCTGCGCCGTGGTGGATGACAGCCCCACGGGCTGCCGCGGCGGGCTGGCGGCGGGGATGGCCTGCTTCGGCTTTGCCGCCCATGACGATGGCGCCGCCCTGGCCGCGGTGGGCGCGCGCGTGTTTCACCGGATGGCCGACCTGCCCCGGCTGCTGGGCCTCTAGCCGCGCCTAGTCTGCCGTCAGCGACCGGCGGAAGGTCAGCGAGGTGGGGCGGTCGTAGCCCGGATGGGCGGTGGCGCCGACCTCGGTGAAGCCAAGCGCGCGGAAAGTGGCGTGGTTCTCGGTCAGCTCCACCCGCGTCTGCAGCTCCAGCACGGGCAAGCCCAGTGCCCGGGCGCGGGCGGCGGCCGTGTCCACCAGCCGCCGCGCCAGCCCGCGGCCGCGATGCGACCCGGCCACGGCCAGCTTGCCGAGGTAAAGCCGCCCCGGCTTCACCGTCAGGAATACGCAGGCCACCGGCTGCCCGGCCTCGGCGATCAGCCAGACCTCGCCCGTCGCGGCCTGTTCGGCGATCGCCTCGGCGGTCAGGCTGTGCATCGACGACGGCGGGTCGATCCGCCCTTCCATGAACGCGAATTCGGCCCGGATCAGCGCCAGCAGCGCCGCCCAGTCGGCCCCCGGTCCGGCGCGTTCCGGGCTCATCGCCGCGGCAGGCTGTCGGCCAGATGCACCCAGGGCAGGTGCTCGGCCCAGTGCACATGGCCCGTGGGCGCATAGCCCGCCGGGTCGTCGAGCGTGGCGGCGTAGAAATGCATTTCGGCCGGGAAGGCGGTCGAACGGTAGGCCATCGGCGTGCCGCAGGTGGCGCAGAAGAACCGCGTGACGCCGGGCGACGAGGCATATTCCGCAGGCGCCGCCCCGGTCCAGCGCCAGGCGCCATCGGCGATGCCGAAGAAGCTGGTGAAGGGGGCCGCGCAGGTCCGTCGGCAGCTTTCGCAGTGGCAATGCACCTGCCAGAGCGGCGCCGCGGTGCTGGCATAGCGCACCGCGCCGCACAGGCAGCGGCCAGGGCCAAGCGGCTGGCCCGGCGATCTGCCGGGGGATGGGGCGTCTTGCATGGCACCTCCGCAGCGCGATGCGGCTATTTGGCGGCGGGGACGGTGGCCCGTCAAGGGCGCGGTTCGCAGGCCCCGACACCAAGATATTGGGGATAAACTGCCACCGACCTACGCAGTCTGGGGTTCGCGCATTGACTCGGCCGCCCCTTCTTTGGGACGATGGCCACCCGCAGGAATCACGAAAGGACCCCCGGTGCGGTTCACCCGCCTTCGCCTGAACGGCTTCAAGAGCTTCGTCGACCCGACCGATCTGGTGATTCAGGACGGTCTGACCGGCGTGGTGGGCCCGAACGGCTGCGGCAAGTCGAACCTGCTCGAGGCGCTGCGCTGGGTGATGGGCGAAACCCGCCCCACCGCGATGCGCGGCGGCGGGATGGAAGACGTGATCTTCGCAGGCGCCGCCACCCGTCCCGCGCGCAACTTTGCCGAGGTTGTCCTGACGATGGACAACTCTGAACGCCGCGCCCCCGCGGGGTTCAACGACCTGGATCAGGTCGAGATCGTGCGGCGCATCACCCGTGACGCGGGCTCGGCCTACAAGGCCAACGGCAAGGACGTGCGCGCGCGCGACGTGCAGATGCTGTTCGCCGATGCCTCGACCGGGGCGCACAGCCCCGCGCTGGTGCGGCAGGGCCAGATCGCCGAACTGATCAACGCCAAACCCAAGAACCGCCGGATGATCCTGGAAGAGGCGGCGGGGATCTCGGGGCTTTACCAGCGCCGCCACGAGGCCGAACTGCGCCTGCAGGCGACCGAAGGCAACCTGGCGCGGGTGGATGACCTGCTGGAGCAACTGGCCCAGCAGCTTGCCACGCTGGCCCGACAGGCCCGGCAGGCCGCGCGCTACCGCGAGATCGGGGCGGAACTGCGCCGGGCCGAAGGGATGCTGCTGTTTCGCCGCTGGGCCGAGGCCGATGCCGCCCGGCTTTCAGCCGAGACCGAACTGACCGAGCGCACCCGCGCCGCCGCCCAGGCCGAGGTTGCCGCCCGCCAGGCCGGGAAGCGGCGTGCCGAGCGCGAAGACGCCCTGCCGCCGCGGCGCGAGGAAGAGGCCATCGCCGGGGCCGTGCTGCAACGGCTGACCGTGCAGCGCGACCAGCTTTCGGAACAGGAGGCCCGTGCCGTTCAGGCGATCGAGGCGCTGAAGGCCCGGATCACCCAGCTTGGCCGTGACATGGAACGCGAGGCGGGCCTGAACCGCGACGCGGGCGACACGATCGAGCGGCTGGCCTGGGAAGACGAACAGATCGCCCGCGCTCATGAGGGGCACGACACCCGTCTGGCCGAGGCCGCCGAGGCCGCGCGCGAGGCTGCCCGCGTGTTGCAGGACCGCGAACAGGCACTGGCCGAGGTGACCGAGGATGTCGCCCGCCTCGCCGCGCGCCACCAGTCGGCACAGCGCCTGCTGGCCGATGCCCGCACGACGGTGGACCGCAACGAGGCCGAGGCCGACCGCGCCCGGGCCGCCGTCGCGTTGGCTGAGACCGCGGTGGATCGCGCCACCGCCGACCACGCCACCGCGGCCGAGGCCGAGGCCGAGGCGGTGGCCCAGGCCGAAGAGGCCGAGGCGCTGCTTGAAGCCACCGAGACCGCCCGCGCCGAGGCGCAATCACGCGAGGCGGACGCCCGCGCCCTGCGGTCCGAGGCCGAGGGCGAGGCCAGCGCGCTTCGGGCCGAAGTGGCGGCGCTGGCGAAGCTTGTCGAGCGTGAAAGCCACGCGGGCGAACAGTTGCTGGACCGCCTGCGGGTGACGCCGGGCTATGAAAAGGCGCTGGGCGCGGCGCTGGCCGACGACCTGCGCGCGCCCGTGGCCCGGGCCGAGGCGCGCTCTGGCTGGATCGAACTGCCGGGTTACGATGCCGCCGCGGCGCTGCCCGCGGGTGCCCGCCCGATCACCGACTGGGTGGAAGGGCCCGCGCTGCTGGCGCGCCGCCTGTCGCAGATCGGGCTGGTGGACCGGGCACAGGGCGCGGCGCTGCAACCGGCGCTGCGCCCCGGCCAGCGGCTGGTGAGCCTCGAGGGTGATCTGTGGCGCTGGGACGGGCTGAAGACGGCGGCCGAGGACGCGCCCTCGGCCGCGGCGCTGCGGCTGCAGCAGTTGAACCGTCTTGTGCAGCTCAAGCGCGACCTCGAGGATGTGGCCGCCCGGGCCGAGGGGGCGCGGCAGGCGCATGACCTGTTGCACCGCCGCCTGGCCGATCTGGCCCGCGCCGATCAGGCCGCGCGCGACGCCCGCCGCGCTGCCGATGCCAACGTGACCGCCGCCAACCGCGCCCTCTCGCGGGCCGAGGCCGACCGTTCGATCGCCGGGGGCAAGCTCGACTCGGCGCGTCTGGCCGTGGCCCGGCACGAGGAAGAGGCGATGGGCGCCCGCGCCCGCCTGCGCGAGGCCGAGGCGCAGCAGGCCACCCTGCCCGATCTGGCCGAGGCGCGCGCCGCGGTGGAGCAGATCCGCACCACCGTCGAGGCCGCGCGGCTGACCATGCTGACCCGCCGGTCTGCCCATGACGAGACCCGGCGCGAAGGCGAGGCGCGGGTGCGCCGCAGGCAGGACATCGCCAAGGAGATCGCCACCTGGCGGCAGCGGCTGGAGACGGCGGGGCGGCGGATCGCCGAACTGGCCGAGCGGCGCGCCGAAAGCGCCGCCGAGCTGGAGGAAGCCAGCGCCGCCCCCGAAGAGATCGCCATCAAGCGCGAGGAACTGGGCGAGGCGATCGCCGAGGCCGAGGCCCGCCGCGCCCGCGCCGCCGACGCGCTGGCCGCCGCCGATGCCGCGCTGCGCGAGGCGCAGGGGG
>DAIEJF010000177.1 GCA_027351005.1 Paracoccaceae bacterium
GTGGGGGTCAGGGTCTCGGCCAGGGCGACCAGTTGCGGCTTGGCCCCCGGCAGCGGCTCTTCCACCCGGAACAGGCGCGAGACGACGCGTTCCACATTGCCGTCGACGACGGTGGCGGGTTCGTCGAAGGCGATCGCCGCGACCGCTGCCGCCGTATAGGGGCCGATGCCCGGCAGGCCCAGCAGGCCATCGCGCGTCTGCGGAAAATCCCCCCGCTCTGCCACCGCGCGGGCGCATTTCAGCAGGTTCCGGGCCCGGGCGTAGTAGCCCAGCCCTGCCCATTCGGCCATCACCGCGCCATCCTCGGCCGCGGCCAGCGCCTGCACCGTGGGCCAGCGTTCCGTGAACCGGCGGAAGTAATCCCGCACGGCGGCCACCGTGGTCTGTTGCAGCATCACCTCGGACAGCCAGACGCGGTAAGGATCGGGGCGCACCCCCGCCGCCCGGTCGGCCGGGCCGATCCGCCAGGGCATCACCCGCGCGGCCCGGTCGTACCAGGCCAGAAGCCGCGCCGCCACATCGCCCGCGTCACGCAAT
Organism: Paracoccaceae bacterium; assembly: GCA_027351005.1. Taxonomy (GTDB): domain Bacteria; phylum Pseudomonadota; class Alphaproteobacteria; order Rhodobacterales; family Rhodobacteraceae; genus Solirhodobacter. Next base: position 538 of record DAIEJF010000177.1, read on the forward strand.
CTTTATGTTCCTTCGCCCGTTGTTGTGCTGGCGTCCCGCCCGCCCCTGTCTAGAATAGGGCCGACTGCAGGAATTGACAGATGACCCCGACCGACCCGCCCAGAGCCCGCCGGATGCGCGGTTTCGAGCCCGCCGCAGGCCTGCTGAAAGAGCAGATGCGCGCGGCGGGCGAAGCGCGCGGCTTTGCGGTGGCGCGGCTTCTGACGCATTGGGCCGAGGTGGTGGGCGACGACATCGCCGCCATCGCGGTGCCCGTGAAGGTGGGCTATGGCCGCGGCGGGTTCGGGGCCACGCTGACGCTGCTGACCACCGGCGCGCGGGCCCCCCTGGTCGAGATGCAGAAGACCCGCATCCGCGAGCGGGTCAACGCCTGCTACGGCTACAACGCGATTTCGAAGGTGGCGATCACCCAGACCGCCGCCACGGGCTTTGCCGACGGGCAGGTGGCCTTCACCCCCGCCCCTACGCCGACCGAGCCCGCCCCGCCGCCGGAAACGGTGGCCGCCGCCGCCGAAGCTGCGCGCCCGGTGCAGGACGCCGGGCTGCGCGCGGAGCTTGAAGCCCTGGGGCAGAATATCCTATCACGATCCGCGAAACGGAAAGGCTGATCTCATGGCAACAAGACGGACGGTTCTGGCGATGGGGGGGGCTGCGCTTGCGGGCGCCGGTCTCTGGTGGATGGGCGCGGGGTCCGGCGGCCCGGGCTTTACCCCGATGACGCTGGGCGCCACGCCCGCAATGGCCGACACGGCGCCCGCCAACCTGCCCGAGGTGCCCGACATGTCGCTGGGCAACCCCGATGCCAAGGTCCAGGTGACCGAATATCTCTCGTTCACCTGCCCGCACTGCGAGGAATTCCACGCGACCGTGTGGAAGGACATCAAGAAGAACTACGTCGACACCGGCAAGATCAAGTTCACGATCCGCGAGGTCTACTTCGACAAGTACGGTCTCTGGGCGGGGATGATGGCGCGGTGCGGCGGTGCGATGCGTTACTTCGGCATCGTCGACATGCTCTATGACCAGCAGCGGGAATGGGCCGCCTCGAACGACCCGAACCAGGTCGTGGCCAGCCTGCGGCAGATCGGCAAGACCGCCGGGATCACCGACGACCAGCTGAACCAGTGCATGAACGACGGCGCGATGGCGCAGGCGATGGTGGCGAAGTACCAGAAGGACAGCGCCGCCGACCATATCGAGGGCACGCCCTCGTTCGTGATCGACGGGACGACCTACAAGAACATGGGTTACGACGACTTCGCCAAGATCCTCGACGCCGAACTGGCAAAGAAGGGCGCATGAGCGCACCGCTTGCCGGGATCCGGGTCGTCGAACTGGCGCGCATCCTGGCCGGCCCCTGGGCCGGCCAGACGCTTGCCGACCTGGGCGCCGAGGTGGTGAAGATCGAGGCCCCGGAGGGCGACGATACCCGCCGCTGGGGCCCGCCCTTCATCGAACGCGAGGGCGAACGTGCGGCCGCCTACTTTCACGCGACCAATCGCGGCAAGCGGTCTGTCACCGCAGATTTCACCACGCCCGAAGGGCAGGCCCTGGTGCGCCGACTGGTGGCAGACGCCGATGTGGTGATCGAGAACTTCAAGGTCGGGGGCCTGGCGAAATACGGGCTCGACTATGCCAGCCTTGCCGCGCTGAACCCGCGGCTGATCTATTGTTCGATCACCGGCTTCGGCCAGACCGGGCCCTATGCGGCGCGGGCGGGCTATGACTTCATCATCCAGGGCATGGCCGGGCTGATGAGCGTGACGGGCGAACCCGACGGCCAGCCGCAGAAGGTGGGCGTGGCGGTGATCGACCTGTTCACCGGCATCTATGCCAGCACCGCGATCCTTGCCGCGCTGCACCAGCGCGCCAGCACGGGCACCGGTCAGCACATCGACATGGCGCTGATGGATGTGGCGGTGACGGTCATGGCCAACCAGGCGATGAACTATCTGTCGACCGGGATCGCGCCGGTGAAGATGGGCAACGCGCATCCGAACCTTGCACCCTACGCGGTATTCGACTGCGCCGACGGCTGGATCATCCTGGCCACCGGCAACGATGCGCAGTATCGCCGTCTCTGCACCATCCTGGGGCTGCCGGAAATGGCCGAGGCGCCCGCCTTCCTGACCAATGCCGACCGCGTGGCCAACCGGGCCGAGATGACGCGGCGGCTGACCGAGGCCACGCGGCGGATGGCCAAGGCCGAACTGCTGGCCGCCTGCGAGGCACAGGGCGTGCCCGCCGGGCCGATCAACGACCTGGCCGAGGTTTTCGCCGATCCGCAGGTGGTGGCGCGGGGGATGCAGATTGCCCCCGGCGGCGTGCCTGGCGTGCGGTCGCCCTTCGTCTTTTCCGGCGCGGACCTGGCGCTGGGGACCCCGGCGCCGAAGCTGGGGCAGGACGGCTAGCGCGGAAACAGCCGGTCCAGTGCGGCATCGAGCGGACCCGCATCATCCAGTTGCAGTCGCACCGGCAGGGTCAGGACCTGGGCGCGGAACTTCGCGGGCAGGCGCACGGCGTCCTTTTCGGTGGTGACAAGCTGGGCTCCCGCCTGGCGCGCATCGGCCAGAAGCCGCAGCATCAGCGCCTCGGACAGGGGCTGGTGATCGGCCAGCGCCTCGGCCCGCAGAAGCCGCGCGCCGAGGCAGCGCAGGGTGGCGAAGAACTTGTCGGGGTGGCCGATCCCGGCGAAGGCCATGACCGGCAGGCCGGCCCAGTCCATCCCCATCTCCAGCGGCTCGAGCCGCGCGGTCAGGCGGGGAACGGTGACGGCCCGGCCCCATGCGGCGTCAAAGGCGGCCTGCGCCTCGGCGCCGCCGATCGAGAGCAGCAGGTCCGCGCGGGCAAGCCCCGCTGCCACCGGCTCTCGCAGCGGGCCCGCAGGCAGGCAGCGGCCGTTGCCGAAGCCGCGCGCGGCATCCACCACGACCAGCGACAGATCCTTGGCCAGCGCGGGATTCTGGAAGCCGTCGTCCAGCACCACGGCCTGCGCGCCTGCCTGCACCGCGGCCCGTGCCCCCGCCGCCCGGTCCCTGGCCACCCAGGTCGGCGCGAACGAGGAGAGCAGCAGCGGCTCGTCCCCGGTTTCGGCGGCGCGGTGGCGGCGTTCGTCCACCTGCACGGGTCCGGCCAGCGTGCCACCATAGCCGCGGCTGACGATATGCGCCGCCACGCCGCGGGCGGCCAGCCGCTGCACCAGCGCCATGGTGGCGGGCGTCTTCCCGGTGCCGCCCGCGTTCAGGTTGCCGATGCAGATGACCGGCACGCCGACGCGCGCGCCCGGCCCCTGCGCAACGCGGCGGGCGGTGGCCGCGGCGTAAAGCGCGCCAAGCGGCGCCAGCAGGCGGGCCTGAAGCGCGGGCCGGTCGGGCGGGGTGAACCAGAAGCGCGGCGCGGTCATGGCGCGGCCTTTCGGGCATCGACCGCCTGCAGCAGCATGCCGGCCACAGCATCGGTGACATCGGC
>DAIEJF010000189.1 GCA_027351005.1 Paracoccaceae bacterium
GAGCCGATCGAGATGCGCGCGACCCCCATCGCGGCGAATTCGGCGCGGCTGATCCGGGCATGCGGCCCGGCGGCCAGCGCGTTCACCGGCTTGGTGGTGGCGCGGCAGATCGTGGCGATGTCGGCCATGTCGGGCGGCAGCGGCGCGTAAAGGCAATCTGCCCCCGCCGCATCGAAGGCGCGGAGGCGGCGCAGCGCCTCGTCCAGACCGTAGCGCCCCGTCATCAGCCCGTCCGCCCGCGCCACCAGCACGATGTCGCGGGGCAGGGCGCGGGCTGCGGCGGCCGCGGCGCGGATGCGTTCCACCGCCAGATCGAAGTCATAGGGCGCGTCGTCCGGCAGGGCCGTATCCTCGATCGAGAGGCCGGCAAGCCCTGCCTCGGCCGCCAGCCGCACCGTCTCGGCGCAGGTCTCGGGTGCGTCACCGAAGCCGTTCTCGAAATCGCCCGAGACCGGCAGCGGGGTCGCGGCCACCAGATCCGCCGCATGGGCCAGCGCCTCGTCCCGGCTGACGCCGCCGCCATCGGGCCGCCCCAGCGTGAAGGCATGGGCCGCCGAGGATGTGGCTATGGCCTCGGCCCCCAGCGCGGCGAGCATCCGCGCCGATCCGGCGTCCCAGGCGTTTGCAAGGATGAAGGGCGCGCCGTGCCGGTGCAGGGCGCGGAAGGCGGGGCCGGGGTCGTGGCGCATGATGTCCTCCTTGCGCGGGGTCAGGGCAACTGGCGTTCGGCGAAGGCGGCAAGCCGCGTCATCGCCTCTTCGAAACGGTCGTCGGCGATGGTCAGCGCGACGCGCAGATGCCCTGCCGCGGTGTCGCCAAAGCTCTCGCCCGGCATCACGGCGATGCGTTCTTCGTCCAACAGCTTGTTGGCGAAAGCATTTCCGCTGAGGCCGGTGGCCCGGATGTCCAGCATCACATACATCGCCCCCATCGACGGAATGGTGCGGATCGCGTTCGACCCCTCCAGCACCCGCAGCGCGATCTCGCGCCGACGGCGGAAGGGGGCGGCGACCTCGGCCTCGAAGCCTTCGCCAAGGCCCAGTGCGAACAGGGCGGCATCCTGGATGAAGGCGGGCACCCCGTAGGTGGTGTTGGTGGCCAGCGTCTCGACCGCCTGCGCCACCTCTTCCGGCGCCACGAGCCAGCCCAGCCGCGAGCCGGTCATCGCATGGCTTTTCGACATGGACCCCACGACCACGGTGCGTTCGGCCATGCCGGGCAGGGCGCGGATCGACAGGTGTTCGCCCTGCCAGATCTGGGTGTCATAGACCTCGTCCGAGATGACCCAGAGATCGGCCGCCTGTGCGGCGCGTGCGATCCCCTCCAGCGTGGCGCGGTCGTAGACGACGCCGGTGGGGTTGTTCGGCGTGTTGATGAGCAGCGTCCGCGCCCCCTCGGCCCGGGCGAGGATCTGGGCCTCCTGCGGCAGGAAGGCCGCATCCGACGTGGTGGGCACCCGCCGGGCGGTGGCGCCCGTGGCGCGCACGGTGCCGGGGTAGGTGGCATAGAACGGGTCGCAGTGCAGGCCCACGTCGCCTGCGTCCAGCAGCACCATGTGGCTGGAGAAAAGCGCCGACTGGCCGCCCGGCGTCACCACCACGTTGCGCCAGCTTGTGGGCACGCCGGTGCGCGCCTCGGTCCGCGCCGCGATCGCCTCGCGCAGGGCGCGGTTGCCGGGGCCGAAGGCATAGCCGGTGTTGCCTGCCGTGGCGGAGGCGTGCATGGCCTCAAGGATGCGGCGGTCGGTGCGGATGTCGTGTTCGCCGATGGTCAGCGTCAGCACCCGCTCGCCCGCGGCGATCAGGTCGCGCGTGCGGTAGTAGATCTCCCACCCGTCCGAGCCGCCGCCGGTGATGTGGCCCGTCCTGTTCGCGATGCGCATGCTGTCCTCCGTACCTGCTGTTGCGAGGTGCCCCAAATTATTCATTTGTGCAAGTAGGCGCGCGACGCGCCGCCGCTTGCGGGCGACACCGCGCCCGGCTAGGGTGCCCCCCATGACGGGACACGGCATCATCTGCATTTGCTGCATTATCGGCTGACCGACGTCAGGCGGGCCGTTCTCTGTGTTCTCAAGCCAGACCGAACCTGATACCCCGCCACCGGCAGCGCCGCGCGAGGGGAAGGCATGGTCGAGATCAGGCTTCACAACACCAGAACCCGGGCGAAGGAGATCTTCGCCCCGATCGACCCGCAGAACGTGCGGATGTATGTCTGCGGGCCCACGGTCTATGACCGCGCGCACCTTGGCAACGCGCGCCCCGTCGTGGTGTTCGACACGCTGTTCCGGCTGTTGCGGCACGTCTACGGCGCCGGTCACGTCACCTATGTGCGCAACTTCACCGACGTGGACGACAAGATCAACGACGCGGCGCTGGCGCGCAAGCAGGCGGGCGATCCGCGCAGCCTCGAGGCGCTGATCCGCGAGCGCACCGACGAGACGATCGCCTGGTATCACGCCGACATGGACGCGCTTGGCGCGCTGCGCCCGACGCTGGAGCCGCGCGCGACCGAATACATCGGGCAGATGATCGGCATGATCGAGGGGCTGATCGCGGGCGGGCATGCCTATGCGAAGGAGGGCCATGTGCTCTTCCGGGTGCGCAGCTACCGTGACTACGGCAAGCTGTCGGGCCGGTCGGTCGATGACATGATCGCGGGGGCCCGGGTCGAGGTGGCGCCGTTCAAGGAAGACCCGATGGACTTCGTGTTGTGGAAGCCCTCGACGGATGACCTGCCGGGCTGGGACAGCCCCTGGGGCCGGGGGCGGCCCGGCTGGCACATCGAATGCTCGGCCATGAGCCACGAGTTGCTGGGCGAAAGCTTCGACATCCACGGCGGCGGCATCGACCTGCAATTCCCCCACCACGAGAACGAGATCGCGCAAAGCATGTGCGCCCACCCGCACGGGGGGTTCGCGAAGGTCTGGATGCACAACGAGATGCTGCAGGTGGAAGGCAAGAAGATGTCCAAGTCATTGGGCAACTTCTTCACCGTGCGGGATCTGCTGGATCAGGGCGTGCCGGGCGAGGTGATCCGCTTCGTGATGCTCAGCACGCATTACTCCAAGCCGATGGACTGGACGGCGGAGAAGGCGGCGCAGGCGAAGGCGACGCTCTTGGCGTGGCGGTCCATGACGCAGGATGTGCCTGCTGGTGAAGTTGACCCGCTCGTGATCGCCGCACTCGCAGATGATCTCAACACGTCTGAAGCCATCATCCAATTGCACCGGATCGCCAAGTCGGGCGACGCTGTGACGCTTGTCGCATCAGCGCGGCTGCTTGGGTTTCTTGGCGACGAGTTGGGGGAATGGGTGCCGCGGGTCGATCTCATGCCGTGGGTTCACCGTCTCCTCGCGCTCAGGGAAGCGGCGCGCGCCAGTAAGGATTTTGGGGCTGTGGACGCGATGAAGACCGCGTTGGTCGAGGCGGGTGTTGAGGTCAGAATGGGACAGGGCATCCAACTCATGGTCGGCCCCACCTTCGAC
>DAIEJF010000199.1 GCA_027351005.1 Paracoccaceae bacterium
GTGAAGTTGCCGGTGATGATCCCCGAACCGCCGCCGATATGCGACTGGATCACCGGGGCCGAAATCACCTTGTTGTCCAGGACGATGGCGAAGGGCTGGCCGATATGGCCCGCGGTATAGTCGCCGAACTTGCGCGCACCGCTGGTGTCAAAGCGGAAATCCACCGCCGGGCGGCCGTTCTGGTCGAAGGCGGGCTGGGCATCCACAAGGTTGTCACCCGACACCACGGGGGTGGTGTTGATGACGTAGTAGATGCCTTTCTCGTCCTCGCTTGGCACCAGCGCATTGCCGGGGCCGGGCACCGTGGTCTGGTCCGCGGTGCGGCCGATCACCTGGTTGAAGGTCAGCCGTGCTGTGGTGCCGATCAGCGCCTTCAGCTCTTCCGCCGAGCCGATGCCCGGCACCTCGATCAGGATGCGGTCCGCGCCCTCACGCTGGATCGTGGGTTCGCGGGTGCCCGCGGCATCGACCCGGCGGCGCACGATCTCCAGCGATTGCTGCATGGTGCGGTCGTCGGTCGCGGCCTTTTCGGCGGGCGACAGTTGCAGGGTGAAGGTGGCGCCGTCATTTGTGATCTGCAGATCGCGCTGGCCCACGCCGGTCAGCGACACGACCGGGCGCGACAGCCCCTCGAGGATCTTGCGCGCCGCCTCGACCCCGGCGGGGTTCGAGATCGTGACCTTCAGCACCGAGGGGTCGGACGGCTCGCGGCGCACGTTGCCCACCGCCTCGCGGTCCTTGGCCAGCGCGTCGCGCACATCGGGCCACATCCCGTTCATGCGGTCGGTGTAGACATCGGTCAGATGCACCTCGGCCAGCAGGTGCGCGCCGCCGCGCAGGTCCAGCCCCAGGTTCACGATGGACGAGGGCAGCCAGGACGGCCAGCCCGCCTTGGCGGCCTGCAACGCCGGGGTGTCTTCGCCCCGCGCGATCTTGGCCACCGCGTCGTTATGCGCCTCGACCCGGGCATAGAACAGGTTCGGCAGCGCCAGCACGATGCCCAGCACGCAGACCCCAAGGATCAGCAGGCGTTTCCAGAACGGAATCTGCATGGTTCACACGTCCTCAGGCCGCGGGTTCGGTCTTGGACAGCACCTGGCTGATGGTCGAGCGCAGCACCCGCACCTTCACGCCGTCGGCAATCTCGACCTCGATCTCGCCGTCTTCCTTGACCTTCGAGACCTTGCCGATGATGCCGCCCTGGGTGACGATCGTGTCGCCGCGCCGCAGCCCCTCGATCATCGCCTTGTGGTCCTTCAGCTTTTTCTGCTGCGGCCGGATCATGATGAAATACATGATGCCGAAGATCAGGATCAGCGGCACAAAGCTCGAGAAGGTGCTGATGGTGGCGCTGCCGCCGGCGGCCTGGGCGAAGGCGGGGGTTGCGAACATGCGGGCTCCTCTTGGTCCGTCGCGCCGTGCGGGCACGGCAAAGGGGCGGGGCCCCGGCAGGGGGCCCCGAATGTGGCGGGCACCCTAACCGCGCCCCCCCGGGATGGCAAGGCGCGGCACGAGCAATTCCCGGTGCGCGGCGCTCAGCGCAGGAAGAGCCCCACCACCACCGACATCATGCCCAGCATCGCCACCGCCAGCGCCGCCATGTTCCAGATCAGGATGCGCTGCAACCGGGCGCGCAGGACCGCGTCCTCGAGCCCCGCGCCGCGCGCCCGCATCGCCGCCACGCCCGAGCCCAGAAGCCCCAGCACCCCCAGCAGCGCCACAAGCGCGCCGCCCCAGATCACATAGGCCATCGCCCCCTCCGCCTGCCGCCTGTCCTTTGCCGCCGATAGCGCGCGTGGCCGCGGCCGGGCAAGCCCCTGCCCCCATTTTCGGCCCGAAAAGATCCGCGGGGGTGCGCCGCGCCCGCAAACGCCCCGCCGGGGCACGCGCGCGCCTCCCCCTTGATCCCCGCCCTCGGCCCCGATAGGTCTCGCAGGCCAATCGAGGAGGCAGAGATGAGCGACCCCGTGACCGAGACCAACGTCGCCGCCGAGGAACTGCGCCAGTTCATCGAGCGCTACGAGCATCTCGAGGCCGAGAAGAAGGACATCGTCGAGCAGCAGAAAGAGGTCATGGCCGAAGCCAAGGGGCGCGGCTATGACACGAAGGTGATCCGCAAGATCATCGCCATCCGCAAGCGCGACAAGGACGACATCGCCGAGGAAGAAGCGATCCTCGAGCTTTACAAGCAGGCGCTGGGCATGAACTGAGGCGGCGTCCCCGCCTCAGGGTGCGATGACCCGGACGCCGGGGATCTCTGCGATGGCGGCCAGATCGGCATCGTAGCGTTCGGTCAGATCCTCGATCAGCGCCTCGTCCCACCCGGGCAGGTCCAGTTCGACCTCCATCGCCTCGGGGCGGGCGTATTTGTCGACAAACGCCGTCACCACGCGGCGCCGCGCATCGACGGGCAGCGGCGGCCGGGCGGCCAGATAGGCCGCAAGCCGCGACATCCCCTCGTCGGTCAGGATCGCGGACAGGATCTCGTTCTCGCCCGCCAGCGCCATATCGGGCGGCGCGCCGGTCAGCGCGCGCAGCACCTCGGGCCAGATCAGCGGCGTATCCTCGTCGCACCAGACGGTGATCGGCAGATCGGGATTGGCCCCGCGGATGCGCCCCACCACGTCCAGCCAGCTCATTCCCGCCAGATCGCCGCCGCGCAGCACCTCTGCGGTGTCCGACTTTGCGGCGGGCAGCACCACCGGCAGGAAGGTCGCCAGATTGCGGATCGCCAGCGTCACCTCGCAGTCATGCGACGGCAGCAGGTTCACCAGCCCCGCCACCTTCTCGCCCGCCATCGGATAAAGCTTCCCGCGCGACACCGCCCAGCCCTTCATGCAGAGAAAGGATTCGTTGGACAGCACCAGCCGTGCGGCCTCGTCCTCGGTCATCACGGCATCAAGCAGGGTCTCTTCCGTCTCGGCGCTGGCCCGGGCGCCCTTCATCGCGCCCGCGACGCTGCGCAGGACGGGGCGATAGGTCTCGGGGTCGGGCACCACGATGCCGCGCGCGGCCAGCGCGGCGGCATTGGCGCGCAAGACGCCCACCAGCCGCCGCTCGTCCGTGCCATGCACACCCAGATGATACACAACCTTCATCGCACGCGCCCTCTGGCCCACATCCCCGAAACCCCGCCCCCCGGGAGGTTCCCCAAGACGCGCCGGGCCGACTATACGGGCTTTCCCGGCGCGGGAAACCCGCAACCCCGCCGCCACTGTTTCCGCTTGACGCCGCCGCCGTTTCCGTCAAACCGTCGGCCTCGAAGCGCCGGATTAGCACAGTGGTAGTGCAGCGGTTTTGTAAACCGAAGGTCGGGGGTTCGAATCCCTCATCCGGCACCATCCCGCCCTCCGTCCCCCACGCCACCCGGCCCCGATGTCGTCTGGACATCCGCGACCATCGGTGATCTTCCACGCGCATGCAGGCACCCGCCGCCGCGACCGTGGCGCTGGCGGTGACGGGCGCCTGCCTGCACCCTGCGCCGGAGCCCCCGCATGACGCCTGCCACCGACACCCCCGCCACCCGCCTTGCGACCCGGCTCGCCTTCTTCGTGGGCGGCTTCATCATGGCCTGCTGGGCGCCGCTGGTGCCCTATGCCAAGGCCCGGCTGGGGGTCGAGGACGGCACGCTGGGGCTCTTGCTGCTGTGCCTCGGGGTCGGCTCGCTGGTGGCGATGCCGCTGACCGGCTGGATCAGCGCCCGCTTCGGCAGCAAGCCCATGATCCTTGCGGCGGGCGGCGGGCTGGTGCTGGCCCTGCCGCTGCTGGCGGTGGTCTCGGCGCCGGGCGAGCTGGCGGCCGCGCTGCTGCTCTTTGGCGCCTCGCTCGGCACGCTGGATGTGGCGATGAACGTCCACGCGGTCGAGGTCGAGAAGGGCGCCGACCGCCCCCTGATGTCGGGCTTTCACGCGATGTTCAGCGTGGGCGGCTTTGTCGGCGCGGGGGGCATCACGGCGCTGCTGTCTCTGGGCCTGCCGCCGGGGGCGGCGGCGCTGGGGTGCAGCGCGCTGGCCGCCGGCTGCATGCTGGCCGCGGCGCCGCGGTTCCTGACCGTGCGGGGGGGCGAGCCGCCGGCCTATGTGCTGCCGCGCGGGATCGTGCTGCTGCTGGCCGGGCTGACCGCCATCGCCTTTCTGGTCGAGGGCGCGATCCTGGACTGGAGCGCGCTGCTGATCCTGGGCCGCGCGCTGGTCGAGCCGTCGCAGGGGGGCCTGGGCTACATGGTGTTTTCCGTCGCCATGACCGCCGGCCGTTTCACCGGCGACCGGGTGGTGCGGGCGCTGGGGGCGTTCCGGGTGCTGGTCTGGGGCGGGCTGCTGGCGGTGGCGGGGTTTGCGCTGCTGCTGACGGCGGGCTGGGCGGCGCTGGCGATGGCGGGGTTCCTGCTGGTGGGGCTGGGGGCCGCGAACATCGTGCCGGTGCTGTTCAGCCTGGCCGGGCGGCAGCGGGTGATGCCCGCGGGGCTGGCCATCGCCGCGGTGACCACGGTGGGCTATGCGGGCATCCTGACGGGCCCCGCGCTGGTGGGCTTTGTCGCCCATCACGCGGGCCTGCCCATGGCCTTCTGGGGGCTTGCGGGGCTGACGGCACTGGTGCCGCTCTTGGCGCGCCCGGCCAGCCGCGCGGCCGCCTAAGGCGCGTCGCCCCCCAGCGCCTTGCGGACAAGCGCCAGAAGCGCCGCGCCCTCGGCCGGATCGAGCGGGCCGAGGATGTCGGCTTGCAGCGCCAGCACCCGAGGCCGCGCCGCCGCCAGAAGCGCCGCCCCCGCCTCGGTCAGCGCCAGCACGCGGGCGCGGCGGTCGGCACGGCTGACCGCGCGGTGCAACAGGCCCTTGGCCGCCAGCCTGTCCACCACGCCGCCGATGGTGGCCCGGTCATAGGCGATGCGGGCGGCCAGCGTCGCCTGGTCCATCCCCGGCTCGGCCGAAACCGCATCCAGCGCCGCGAACTGCACCGGGGTCAGGTCCAGCCCCGCCACCTGCATCCGCTGCTGAAACACCTGCGCCGACTGCTGATGCAGCCGCCGGATCAGGTGGCCTGCCATGTCCCTTGCGCCCGTCATCCCCCCTGCCCCCTTCGGCAAATCATCGCCCGATCTGTATCTTACAGGATTTAGGATGCATGCATATCATTTTCGGTTGACGAAATGATATGTATACTTACCATATCGGCATCACCCCCAGCGGGCCAAGGGAGGGCGCGCCATGCAATACCATCTGAACGGGGTCCGCCCCGGCGACCCGGCCGTGCATCGGACAGACATGCCCGCCACCCCCGAGGCGCGGCCGCTGCCCGACGAAGTGGATGTGCTGATTGTCGGCGCGGGGCCCACGGGGCTGGTGCTGGCGGCCTCGCTCGCCGCGTTTCCCGGCCTGACAGTACGGATCATCGAGCAGAAGACCGGCCCGCTGCAACTGGGCCAGGCCGATGGCATCGCCTGCCGCACGATGGAAATGTTCGAGGCCTTCGGCTTCTGCGAAAAGGTGCTGAAGGAAGCCTACTGGGTGAACGAGACGACCTTCTGGCGCCCCGATCCCGCCCGGCCCGGCGCCATCGCCCGCAGCGGCCGCATTCAGGATACCGAAGACGGGCTGTCCGAATTTCCGCATGTCATCCTGAATCAGGCGCGGGTGCATGACTTCTTTCTGCAGGTGATGCGGAATTCGCCTGCCGCGCTGGTGCCCGATTACGACCGCCGGGTGACCGGGCTGACGGTGGACCGGGCGGCGGGGTGCCATCCTGTCACGGTGACGGTGGCGCAGGGCGACCCCGCGCAGGGCGGGCCGAGCGAGGTGGTGCGCGCGCGCTATGTGGTGGGCTGCGACGGCGCCCGCAGCACGGTGCGCCGCGCCATCGGGCAAGAGCTGCGGGGCGAGGCCGCGAACCAGGCCTGGGGCGTGATGGACGTGCTGGCCGTCACCGATTTCCCCGACATCCGGCTGAAAAGCGCGATCCATTCCGCGACAGAGGGCAGCCTGCTGGTGATCCCGCGCGAGGGCGGCTATCTGGTGCGGCTTTACATCGAGCTGGACAAGCTGGCCGCCGACGAACGGGTGGCCAGCCGCAACATCACGCTGGACCGGCTGATCGGGGCGGCGCAGCGCATCCTCTGGCCTTACACGATCGCGGTGAAGGAGGTTGCCTGGTGGTCGGTCTACGAGATCGGCCAGCGGCTCTGCGACCGGTTCGACAACGCGACCGCGGCGGATGCCCCCTGCGTCTTCATCGCCGGGGATGCTTGCCACACCCACAGCCCGAAGGCGGGGCAAGGGATGAACATGTCGATGCAGGATGGCTTTACGCTGGGCTGGAAGCTGGGCGCGGTGCTGACCGGGCGCGCCGCGCCGGACCTGCTGCGCACCTATTCCGACGAACGCCGGGCGGTGGCGCAAGAGCTGATCGACTTCGACCGCGACTTTGCCCGGATGTTCAGCGCCCGCCCCAAGACGGCCGCGGGGGACGAGGGCATCGATCCGGCGGCGTTCCAGCGGTATTTCCAGCAGCACGGCCGCTTTACCGCCGGGGTGGCCACGCGCTACGGCGCCTCGGCCATCACCGCCGCCACGCCGCATCAGACGCTTGCCACCGGCTTTCCGGTCGGGATGCGGTTCCATTCGGCGCCGGTGATCCGGCTGGCGGATGCGCGGCCGATGCAGCTTGGCCATGTGGTGACGGCGGACGGGCGCTGGCGGGTCTTTGCCTTTGCCGGGGCGGGCGACCCGACCGCGCCCGACGGTGCGCTGGCCCGGCTGTGTGCGGCGCTGGCGGCGCCCGGCGGGGCGATCCGCCGCCACACGCCCGCGGGGGCCGACATCGACGCGGTGATCGACCTGCGCGCGGTGCTGCAACAGGGGCACCGGGATCTGGCGCTTGGCGCCCTGCCCGCGCTGCTGCGCCCGGCCAAGGGGCGCTACGGGTTGATCGACATGGAAAAGGTGTTCTGTCCCGATCCGCGCGCGGGCGACATCTTCGATCTGCGCGGGATCGACCGGGCCGCGGGCGCGTTGGTGGTGGTGCGCCCCGACCAGCATGTGGCCCATGTGCTGCCGCTGGCCGATGCGGCGGGGCTTGCAGCCTTCTTCGGCGGCATTCTGCGCCCCGCCTGAGGGGGGCAGGCACCTGACCTGCGGATCGGCGCCCGGCCGGAACCGGGCGCCGGTCGGTCAGATCTCCCAGCGTTCGGCGCTGACGCCCGCCAGCGACTGCAACCGCGCCTCGTCGGCATTCAGTTCGGCGGGGGTGCCCGCGAAGGCGATCTCGCCGTCATTCAGGACATAGGCGTAATCGGCCACCTCGAGCGTCATGCGCACGTTCTGTTCCACGACCAGCACCGACATGCCCGAATCGCGCATCTTCACGATGATGCGGAACACCTCCTTGACGATCAGCGGCGCCAGCCCCTGCGAGGGTTCATCCAGGATCAAGAGCTTGGGATTCAGCAGCAGGGCCCGGGCGATCGACAGCATTTCCTGTTCGCCGCCAGAGAGTTGCCGCCCCTTGTTCATCCGCCGTTCCTTCAGGCGGGGAAACAGGCCGTAGACCGTCTCGATGTTCCACGGGCCGGGGCGATCGTTCGGCACCTTCAGGTTTTCCTCGACCGTCAGGCTGGGGAAGATCTTGCGCCCCTCGGGCACAAACCCCACCCCGAGGCTGGCCACGGCATAGGGCGGCAGGCGCGTGGTGTCCTGCCCGAAGATGCGGATGGTGCCTTCGCGCGCGGGCGTCAGCCCCACGAGGCTGCGCAGCGTGGTGGATTTGCCCGCGCCGTTGCGGCCCAGGATCGTGGTGATCGAGCCTTCGGCCACCTGCAGGTTGATGCCGTGCAGGATGTGGCTCTTGCCGTAGTAGGTGTGCAGCCCCTCGGCCGACAATGCGACGCCCGTCATGCCGCGTCTCCCAGGTAGGCGGCCTGCACCTTCTCGTTCGCCGTGATCTCGGCGGGCGTGCCTTCGGCCAGCGGGCGGCCCTCGGCCAGAACGGTGATGCGGTCGGCCAGGTTGAAGACCACGCGCATGTCATGTTCGATCAGCACGATGGTCATGTGGCTTTCACGGTGAATCCGCTTGATGAGGCGGGCGATGGCGTGTGTCTCGTCGTCGCCCATGCCGGCGGTCGGTTCATCCAGCAGCAGAAGCCGGGGCTTCAGCGCCAGTGCCATCATGATCTCGCAGGCGCGCTGGTCGCCGTGGCTGAGTTCACCGGCAAAGCGGTCGGCGATGCGGGTCAGCCCGCCCTCGTCCAGAAGCTCTTCCACCCGGTCGCGGATCACGGCCCCCATGCCCGCGGGCATCCAGGGTTTCAGCCGCAGACCCGCCGCGATTTCCACCGGGATGCGGATGTTCTCGCGCACCGTCAGTTCGGGGAAGATCTCGGTGATCTGGAAGGTCCGTGCCATGCCCAGCTTCACCCGCTGGCTGGGGTCCACCCCGGCCAGGTTGTGCCCGTCAAGCGAGACGCTGCCCTTGGTCGGCGGCAGCATCCCGGTGATGAGGTTGAAGAAGGTGGTCTTGCCCGCGCCGTTCGGCCCGATGACCGCGCGGCATTCGCCTTTTTCCACCTTCATGCTGACCCCATCCACCGCGACAAGGCTGCCGAAGTGTTTGGACACGTTGTCGATGTTCAGAAAGCTCATTCCAGCGCCCTCCGCCGCAGGATGCCCAGGACGCCGCGCGGGAAGAACAGCACGACCGCCACGAAGACCAGGCCCACGAAGCTCTGCCAGTTGGGGGTGAGGCTCGACAGGTAGTCCTGCAGCCAGACGAAGATCGCAGCCCCCACCAGCGGGCCCCAGAAGCTGCGCATGCCCCCCATCACGCAGATGATGACGAAGGTGCCCGATTGCGTCCAGAACAGCGCGCGGGGGTCCACGAAGTTGTTCAGCAGCGCATAAAGCGTGCCGGCCAGCGCCATGAAGGTGCAGGAGATCATCCAGGACAGCCAGATGTGCAGGTTGACGTTGATCCCCATGAAGCGGGTGCGCCGCTCGTTCTCGCGGATGGCGATCAGCGTCCGGCCGAAGGGCGAGCGCAGCAGGAACGCCATCACCGCCACCGCCAGCGCGAAGATCGCCAGCACGAAGAAGTAGAAGTTGGTCGCGTTGCTCTGGATGTCGAAGGTCACCGGCCCGAAGTGGAGCGGCTGGCGCTTCCAGTTGGTCAGCCCGTCGTCACCGCCCGTCACCGCATTCCAGCGGAAAGCGACGAAGTAGAACACCTGCCCGAAGGCGATGGTGACCATCGCGAAATAGACCCCGCGCAGCCGCACGATCAGCGGGCCGATCACCGCGGCGGCGACCATCCCGGCAATCACGCCCACCACGACCGCGCTGCCCGTCGACGGCGCGAGGTAGCGCAGCGTCAGCCCGGCCCCATAGGCGCCAAGACCGAAATAGGCGGCATGGCCGAAGGACAGAACCCCCGTGTAGCCCAGCAGGAAATTCAGTGCCATCGCGCCCAGCGCCATCACCACCACCTGGGTGCCAAGCTGGATGTAGCTGCCCGCATGCTCGATCCACAGCGGCAGTGTGAGCAGGATCACCCAGACGATGATGTTGGGCGTCTGTTTCTTCACGTCGAACGTCATCTCAGAACCGCCCCTCTTCGCCCAGCAGGCCCTGCGGCCGCACCAGAAGCACCAGCGCCATCATGACGTAGATCACCGCCTCGGTGGCCGAGGGCAGGAAGACCGCGGTCACATTCATCGCAAGCCCGATCAGCAGTCCGCCCAGCAGCGTGCCCGTCAGGCTCCCAAGGCCGCCGATGATGATGGCCACGAAGCTCTGCATGATCAGCGACGAGCCGATCGTGGGCGTCAGCCCCAGTTGCCCCGCCGCCAGCACCCCGGCCAGACCGGCCAGGAAGATGCCGATGCCGAAGTTCAGGTTGCGCAGAACCCGCACGTTCACGCCCAGCACCGACACCGTTTCCAGATCCAGCGTCCCCGCACGGATCCGCAGCCCCAGCCGGGTGCGCGTCATCACCCAGAAGAGCGCGCCGACCACCAGAACGATCAGCGCGATCATGAACACGCGGTAGCCGGTCAGGAAGAACAGATCGAGGCTCAGCGGCGCCATCAGCCAGCCCGGCACCTGATAGGGCAGGCTTTGCGCGCCCCAGATGTAGCGGGTGACATCCTCGAAGATGAACGCCAGGCCGAAGGTCAGCAGCAGCGAATACAATGGATCGCGCCCGTAGACCCGACTGATCAGGAAGCGTTCGACCAGCAGGCCAAGCAGCGCGGTCAGGATCGGCGCCACGATCAGCCCGCCCCAGAACCCCAGATAGGGCGCCATGGAATAGGCCAGGTAGGCCCCGACAGCCAGAAAGCCGCCGTGGGCAAAGTTGATGACGTCGGACAGGCTCATGATCAGCGAAAGGCCGATCGCCATCAGCGCGTAGAACGCCCCGACGATAAGGCCGTTGATCACGGCCAGAAGGAGGAGCTGGGTCATGCGGGCTCACTCATGCGGTTGAGGAAATGCCCCGCGCCAGAAAGCGCGGGGCTTGCGGGTCCGGTGTGGTGGCTATCCGAGCGGGTCGGACCCGGCGTCTGTCATGCGGCCCGGGACACGAAGCCCCGGGCCGCGGAAGCGGGTGCAGGCGCCGGTCAGGCCGGCCAGTCCTGCTTGCACATCGTCTCTTCCAGCGTGGGCGAGACATCGTCGCCCTTGACCACCTGGTCGACCACGAACAGGTCTTCCGGATCGTCCTTGCCCTGCGCCTGCGGATGGCCGACGTAGAGGTTCGGAATGAGCTGGTTCTGGCCCGCGCGGTAATAGGCCCCGTCGGGCATCAGCGCGATTTCGGGCGGCAGCTTGAAGCCCTGAAGCGCCTTGGCCATCTTCACCGCATCCAGCGAATTGGCCTGGGCCGCCGCCAGCGCGCAGGTGTGGATCGAGGCATAGCCGAACCAGGTGCGCGCGGTCGGAACATGGCCGCCCGACCGCTTGCGGGTTTCGGCCACGAATTCCTTCAGGCCGGGGACATTCGGCTGGTTCCAGTAACATTCGAAGACCCAGGTGCCCACGCGCGCCTCGGGCGGCAGACCCAGCAGCACTTCCAGTTCAAGCTGGGCGCCGGCCAGGTGGAACTTCTTGTCCAGCCCGAACTGCACCGCCTGCTTGAGCACGTTCACCCCGTCATCGCCCTGTTGCAGGATGATGATCGCATCCGGGTTGGCGGCCTGCGCCTTGATGAGGTAGCTGGAGAAATCGGTGGTGCCCAGCGGCGTCAGGTCGGCGCCGACCTTGGTGCCGCCCAGCTTGGCCGCGGCCGCTTCCATCCCCGCCTGCAGCGTGTGGCCGAAGGCATAGTCGGGGGTCAGGTAGTACCACTTCTTGCCGGCCGACTTGATGACCGACCCGGCCACGGCATTCGCCTCGGTCTGGGTCGTGTTGCAGACGCGGAACACGTTCCAGTGGCAGTTCTGGCCGGTGATCGAGTCGGTATGGCCGCCCGGAACGACGTGGATCACGCCCTTTTCGTTGGCCACGTTCGCGATGGCCTGCGCCAGCGCCGAGTTGATGTTGCCGATGATGAAGCTGACCTGATCGCGGTCGATCAGCTTGCGCGCCTTCTGCACCGCCACGCCCGCATCGCCCGAGGTCGAGTCCTCGATCGCCAGTTCCACCTTGCGGCCCAGGATGCCGCCCTTGGCGTTGATCTCGTCCACCGCCATGGCCATGCCGGTGGCCTCGTTCTTGCCCAGCGCCGCGTAGGTGCCGGTCAGCGGGTTGTCCACGCCGATCTTGATCGTATCAGCCGCCCGTGCCACCTGCACGAAGGGCGCGGCCAGAGGCAGCGCGCCCAGCGCGGCGCCGGCCTTCAGAAGCGTACGCCGGTCAAATCGCACCGAGTTTCCGTCGTTCGTCATGTGTCACCTCACCTGGATTTCGTTTTTCATGAAGCGCGCGCAGGTCTTGGCAGGCGCGGCGCCGTTCGCGATCGTCCCAGCGAAGCAAGATGGCGAAAGTGGTCAATCAATTTATCCAATTCCGCCCTCTCCTCCCGAATTTGACCGTTAGCCGGTTTTGTTGTCGGTGCCAAACACTTTTTGCATGGCGGGCATGCGTAGGAGACAGAAGCTGGCGCGCGGCCCCTGTCCGGCAAGGGCAGGCGTCGGAACCGGCACGAAAAAAGCCGCTCCGGGACAACCGGCGCGGCTTTCGGGTCTGACGGACTGGCGCGCGGGTTGATCAGGCCAGCGATTCGGCAAAGAGCGCCATGATCCGGCGCCAGTGACGCTCGGCGCCGGTCAGGTTGAAGACGCCGTGATCGGGCACGCACCAGCCATGCGCGCAGCCGACGTAGTTCTCGATCATGTGGTCCACCCCGCCGGTGCGCAGGGCCTCGGCCAGGCGGGCGGACTGTTCGGGCGGGAAGCTGCGGTCCTCGCCCGCGCAGCCGACGTAGACGCGCGCGCCCGCCATCTCGGCCGCGCGCAGATGCGGGCTGTCGGGGGCATCGCTGGCCAGGTTGCCGCCATGCAGGCTGGCCACCGCGCGGATGCGGTCGGGATAGGTCGCGGCCGCCGTCATCGCCCGCGCGCCCCCCATGCAGTAGCCCACCGTTCCCACCGGGCCGGTGGCGCCCGCCTCGGACAGCGCGGCCAGAAACGCGCCGGTGTCGGCCGCCGTCATCGCTTGGCTGGTGCCCTGCAACATCCCCATCAGGCGCGCGCGTTCCCCCTCCTGCCCGAAGGCGGTCAGCGGGTCGAAGGGCGCATAGGCGCCGAAGCGGTAGAAGAGGTCGGGCACCAGCACCGTATAGCCCGCCGCCGCGATCCGCGCGGCCATGCCGTCCAGCGCGGGGCGCGGCCCGAAGGCATCCATGTACAGGATCACGCCCGCCCGCGCCGCCGTCGCGCGCTCGGGGCGGAAAAGATGGGCCGGGCAGGTGCCCTCGGCGGTGGAAATGCGGAGCGGGGTCGGGGTCATGGCACTGTCCTCTGCTGCGGTCTGTCTGCGCGGGACGTGGCGCGGCAGAGGCGGGCTGTCCAGCCCCTCAGCGTGCTTTCCACGTAACCGTGAGGCTTGCCCAGAAGTTCCAGACCGCCCCCACGGCCGCCCCGCCAAGGCTGGCCAGGAGCCAGTCGGGAAACAGCCGGTAGAGCGCGCGCGCCACGATCACGTTGCCCACCGCCCCCACCGCGCAGACCGCGTAGAATGACAGAAGCCCCCGCAGGAAGGCCCGCCCCCGCAGCCGCCGGTCGCGCCAGGTCAGCGCGTTGTTGCCCGCGAAGTTGGTGGTCATCGCCAGCCCGACCCCCAGCACCTGGGCCGCGCCGAAATGGCCCCCCGCCGCCAGCATGGCCAGCCGCACCCCCGCAAGCTGCACCAGAATGCCGGTGGCGCCCACGGCCAGGAACAGCACGAAGCGGATCGGCAGCAGGCCCCCGGTCAGGCGCGACACCAGAAGCCCCAGGAATTCCAGCGTCACCGCCCCGTCAAGCTTCGACGCCCCGGCATGACGCGGGCGGAACGTATAGGGCACCTCGGCCACCTTCCACCGCCCGCCCGAGGCCGACAGCATGTCGGCCAGGATCTTGAACCCCTGCCGCTGAAGGTCCAGCACAACGCCGATGAAGGCGCTGCGGCGGACCATGAAGAAGCCGCTCATCGGGTCGGATACCCGCAACCCCAGCACCCGCCGCGCGAGCCGCGTCGCCCCGTCCGAGCCACGGCGGCGCAGCGCCGACAGCCCCTGCCCCACCGTGCCCCCGTCGACATGGCGCGAGCCGATGACCAGATCCAGCGCGGAATCGGCTGCAAGGGCTGCGAACATCGCAGGCAGCGCGGCCTCGTCATGCTGAAGATCGGCATCCATCACCGCCACCACCGGCGCCTGCGCGTTCAGGATGCCTTCGATGCAGGCGCCCGACAGGCCGCGCCGCCCGACCCTGTGCAGCAGCCGCACCTGCGGCATCCGCGCGGCCAGCGCGCGCACGGCATCGGCGGTGCCGTCGGGGCTGTCGTCATCGACGAACACGACCTCCCACGCCAGGCCGGCCAGCACTGTGGCCAGCCGCTCGGCCAGCACGGCGACATTGGCGCGTTCGTTGTAGGTCGGCACCACCACCGTCAGATCCGGCACGGTGGCGCGGGCGGGTTGCGCCCCGCCCGCAGCGGCTCCGGCAGGGGTATGCGACAGGGTCATGGCATCCGTCATCGGTCGAACAGCCTTCTTTTCGGCCCAGCGGTGATGCCGCCTGCAAAAAGTCGGCGCAAACTGTTTTTTTTCTCTATAGGGGCGGCGATAGCCTGTCCATCTGCGGTTTTGTCAGCCTGATGTCAGGCGAGGGCCGCCAGACCGCCGCGCCAAGAAGATCGGGATGTACCAGAAGATGACCCGCGCCGCTTTCCTTCCCTCCGTGGCGCTGGTCACGCTTGTGGCGCTGGCCTTCCATCTGTGGCTGGCGCAGGCCCTGCCACTCGTCGAGGACGAGGCCTATTACGCGCTCTGGGCCACGGTGCCGTCGGCGGGATATTACGACCATCCCCCGATGATCGCCTGGTGGATCGGCGCGGGCGAGGCGCTGTTCGGCGCCACCCCGCTGGGCGTCCGGCTGCTGTCGGTGCTGGGGTTCGCGCTGGCAACGCCAATGGCCGCGCGCATCGCTGTGCTGGCAGGGCGCGCGGCGGGGGACGGGCCGGAAGCCGGGCCCGAGACCGGACGGCGCGCGGCGCTGTATCTGAACGCCACTGTGCTGGTTCTGGTGCTGGGTTTTACTGCCACGCCCGACGCGCCCTCGACCTTCTTCTGGGCGCTGACCCTCTGGGCGCTGGCCGAGGCCGTGGCGGGCAGTCGGCATGGCGGCTGGTGGCTGCTGGCGGGCCTGGGCGCGGGGCTGGGGGTGCTGTCGAAATTCACCAACCTGTTCCTGTGGGTCGGGCTGGCCGGCTGGCTAGTGGCGACGCGCGCGGGACGCGCCGAACTGCGCCGCCCGGTGGTGTGGCTCGCCGCGGCTCTGGCACTGGCGGTGCTGGTGCCCTATGCGCGCTGGAACATCGCGCATGACGGGTTGGGCCTGACGCGCCAGTTCGGCCGGATCGGCCACGGCGAGGCGCCGGGCTGGCACTGGCTGCTGGCCTATCTGGGGGCCACGGTCGCGCTGGTCTCGCCGCTGATCCTGGGCGATGCGCTGGCGGGGGGGGCGCGCAGCCGCGGCCCGATGCGGCCGCTGCTTCTGTGGCTGACCGTTCCGCTTGTGCTTTACATGGGGGTTCACGCGCTCAAGGCGCAGGTGCAGGCGAACTGGCTGGTGCCGCTCTTTCCCGGCATCGCGGCGCTGGCGGCGCTGGGTGCGGGCAACCGCCCGGCGCGGCATGTCTGGCGGTCGGCCGGGGTGGGTCTGGCGCTGGGGCTGATCGTGCTGGGGCTGGCGCTTTGGCCCGGGCGGCCGATCTTTCCCGGCAAGAACCCGCCCAACGAGATGAAGGGCTGGGCGCCGGTGGTGGCCGAACTGCGGCAGGTCATGGCCGAGACCGGCGCGGGCTGGGTGGCGACGGACAGCTACGGGCTGACAGGAACCCTGTCGTTCGAGCTGCCCGGCACGCCGGTCTGGGCGATCAACGAGGCAGGGCGCTACATCTTCCGCGGGCCGCTGCCCGTGGCGCTTTGCACCTCGCCGGGGCTGCTGGTCACGCTGGGCGCCCCCCCGCCCGAGGTGCTGGCCCGCTTTGCCAGCCACGACACCGCGCGCGAGATCGTGCGGCGGTCGGGCGCGGCGGTGTTGCAGGTGCTGACCGCCACGCCGGTGCGGGGGCTGACCCCCTGCGCCGTCACGCCCTGACGCGGGCGCCCGCGGGGTCGTAAAGCGGGGCCATGTGCAGACGGCACGGCACCCGTTCGGACGCCACCTCCAGTTCCCAGGTGCCCGAGGTCAGGAAGGCGTCGGTGACCGGGCCGGGCTGGCGCACATAGCCCAGGCCGATCGGCAGGCCCAGCGTGTGCCCGTGCCCGCCCGAGGACAGCCAGCCCACCCGCTCGCCGTTGCGGTAGATCGTCTCGCGGCCCAGCAGGATCACCGAGGGGTCGGCCACGGTGAAGGTGGCCAGCCGCTTGCGCACCCCCTCGCGCAGTTGGCGTTCCAGTACCTCGCGGCCCAGGAAGGGCTTGCCCGACTTCATCTTGCAGGCCCAGGCCAGCCCCGCCTCGACCGGGGTATGGTCGGGGCCGATGTCGGCGCCCCAGGCGCGGTAGCCCTTTTCCAGCCGCAGCGTCTCGATCGCGCGATAGCCCGCGTTCACCAGCCCCAGCGGCGCCCCCGCATCCATCAACGCCTCGTAGACGGTCACCGCGAATTCGGTGGGCAGGTGCAGTTCCCACCCGAGTTCGCCCACATAGGTCACCCGCAGCGCGAGCACCGGGCAGCCCGCCACGCTGATCCGGCGCGCGGTGCCGAAGGGGAAGCCCGCGCCCGACAGATCGTCGGGGCAGACGCGCGCCAGGATTTCGCGCGCCTTCGGCCCCATCAGCGACAGGACCGCCCCGCCCGAGGTCACATCGACCAGTTCCGCCCGCGCGCCCTCGGGCAGGGCGCGGGCGATCCAGTGCAGGTCATGGGTGGCAAAGCCGGTGCCGGTGACGATGTAGAATTCGTCCTCGGCCAGCCGCGCCACGGTCAGGTCGCATTCGATCCCACCCTTCGCGTTCAGCATCTGGGTGTAGGTCAGGCTGCCCGGCGCGCGCTCGACGTTGCCCGCCGCCACCCAGCCCAGCGCCGCCGCGGCATCCTGAAGGGGGCGGGGGCCTGCTTTGGCGAAAAGCTGGGCTGGGAGCGCCCGAACTGGTTTGCCGACCTTGCCGGGGGCGAAACCCCGGCGGACCGCTATAGCTATGGCCGCCCCGGCTGGTTCGAGGCGGTCGCACGCGAGCATCGCGCCTGCCGCGAGGCGGCGGTGCTGATCGACCAGACGAGCTTTGCCA